>JDFH01000015.1 GCA_000564995.1 Atopobium sp. ICM42b | reverse complement strand
AATCAATTTCTTCGATTTCCAACTAAACGGATTTTTTACCTTTTTCGCCCTATTTTGAAGCTTAATTTTTGTTTGATAAAAAATGAAACGAATAAAGGACTAGAAAAATGCATTTTCATGCATAACGAAGATTGCTTGCGAAGAATAGGCGCCCACTCTACGCGAGTGAGCGCCTATGACAAAGAAATAGAATGCTTTTTGCGACGCAAAGGCCTGTGCGAGCAGTTTATTTTGTAAAAGCTCTTACTCCTGCAGAAGCTGGGCAATTAGGCCAAGCTTTGTCTCAAACGAAACGCCACGAAGCTCAAAGTTTGGCTGCTCGCGAGTAATTTCCATGGACTCGCAGACAAACTCACCAGCGAACTCAACCGCGTCAGCGATTTCCTGACCACACATAACTGCAGCTAAAAGCGCAGAAGCAAACAGATCGCCGGTGCCGTGCAGCATGTAAGGCAGAAGCTCGGAGACAATCTCGCCACGCTCGGACTCGGTGGCAACAAAATTGCGGATAAGGTCATCGCCGCGAACAATACCCTTAAGGACAACGCACTTTGCGCCCATCGCAAGCAGTGCATCAAGCAGCTCATCTACCTGCTCATCAGTCAAATCCTGACCAGCGTATGGAATACCCGTCAGAATTGAAGCCTCAGTAAGATTTGGTGTCAAAATATCTGCGCCGTTTACCAGGGACTTCATTGCGTCACAAAGCTCTTGCGTATAGGTTGGATACATCTTGCCGCCATCGCCCATAACTGGGTCAACAACGCGGAGTGCCTTTGGATGCTCCTGGTACAAGCGCTGAATGCTTGCAACCTGCTCTGCTGCACCAAGGAAGCCAGAATAAATGACGTCCAGGTCAATACCCTCTTCCTGCCATGCATTCAGGTAATCCTCGAGCATGTTGGTGGTGTCGTGCATGTAGAACGTAGGGAACTTGGTGTGTGCCGAGAAAAGCGACGTAGGTACTGGACAAACGTCACATCCCGCTGCTGACAGAACCGGAATAGCTACGCCAAGCGAGCATTTTCCGTATCCGCAGAGGTCATGCACTGCGGCAATGCGAGGGATGTACGAGCTTTCTCGCTGGTACAGAACAGAGTTGGTTTCATTCATTACAGTTTCCTTTCACGTGGACTGATGGACCAACGTTCTAGAAAATCATACTCTATACTGTGAGATGGATATTTGACGTATCCGCCTATTTTATGAGACGTAACAAAGGAGCAGAGATGGCAGATCAGCCTGTTGTCGGCATTATCATGGGATCAAAGAGCGACCTTGCAACTATGGAGGGATGTACCGCTGAACTTGAGCGCCTTGGCGTTCCATATGAGCTGGTCATTGCATCCGCACACCGCACTCCAGACAAGGTCCATCAGTGGGCCGAGACCGCTGCTGACCGCGGCCTCAAGGTAATCATCGCGGCCGCAGGAAAGGCTGCTCACCTGGGTGGAGTTGTTGCTGCATTCACCCCACTGCCTGTCGTCGGCGTTCCAATGAAGACCTCTGACCTCGGCGGCATGGACTCCCTGCTTTCCATGGTCCAGATGCCATCCGGCGTGCCCGTTGCCTGCGTTGCCATCAACGGCGCCAAAAACGCAGCTATTTACGCCACTCAAATTTTGGGCGCATCTCTTCCAGAGTATCGCGAGAAGATCGTCCAGCTTAAAGCCGAGATGGCTGACGCATAAGCTAACGCGTACCGCACGCACGTAGTCCGCAAATAGAACTCGCATGCGTACTTGCACCCGCAATCGCACACGAGACCCGCGCTTTAGGAGACCTGAGGCGCGGGTTTTGCATACCGCAAAATGTGATTATGCGATGACTTCATAAGATGTACAGAGATTTTTGTTTCGTGCATAGCTAAACTTTTAAAGGGTATGACAAAGGAATGACAAAGAGTACCTTCAGAAGGGAAGTGCATGGAATCAAAAAACGGCAAGCATTTTGCTTCATTCGCCGCTGACGATCAGACGGCTGGAAATACTCACACCTCAAAAACATCCGTCGAGATAGTTTCTATGAAAAATTCCGCGTCTTCAAAAAAAGAGGGAAACAAAAAAACCTCTCCTAAAAAGTCTGGCGAGAAACCCGCTAAGAAGAAAGGTTTTGCCTATATTCTTTCCACACTCTTGCTGGTAGTTGGCATTGGCCTCTTGGTTGTTGCTGGTGTTATGTTTGGCAAAACCCAGCTTGAATACCACGAGCAAGACGTCATCAACGAAGAGCTTGCTACATACGCAACAGTTTCCGAGAAAAAAGACGAGGCTCCAGTTATTGATTGGGCTGGTCTTCAGGCAGTAAACAACCAGGTTGTCGGCTGGATTCAGATTCCAGATACGCAAGTCAACTATCCTGTGTATCAGACTACAGACAACGATCACTACCTGCACACAAACGCAAAGGGTGAGTGGTCAATCGGTGGTCAGATTTTTATGGACTACCAGAACAATCCAAACGGCCTTACTGATCAGCAAACCATTCTCTATGGTCACCATATGAGAAACGGCTCCATGTTCCAGTACATTGGAGCAATGAATGACCAATCTACCTTCGATAAGGTTGAGACCATCTGGTACGTCACACCTACTCAGACATATGAGCTTGAGCCGGTATTTACCTATCACACCGACGAAGACGATGAGGAAGTCAGGCAGTTTAACTTCGGCTCTGTTGATGAGTTCAGGTCTTACTTGAAAGATAGGCTTTCTAGGGCAGTAAGCTCGCGTTCTGATGCAGCAGATGTTATTTCTCGCGCTGATCATGTTCTTACGCTCTTTACCTGTAACTACACTGATCAGTACGGCAGGACTATGCTTATCTGTGTTCCAAAAGCCGAGGCTCAGCCAAAGGCCCAGTAGTCGGCATGCTGACGGTTCAGAAAGAGCATTGGACACAGTTAGAAGCTGTTAGTCAGGGCAGTAAAATGCCACTTTCTTAAAAAATTGTTACACGCTCCGAACATATTTGTTCGGAGCACTTTTTCTTGCAATTTTCCAGGTACACTGTATGTACTGTTGCCAAACGTGAGAGACGTTTGATCAAGGGTGACTCAAGCCGAGGCATCCGGAGGGGATCCAATGGAACTTCACGAGGAATGTGGCGTCTTTGGAGTATGGGCGCCTGACCGTGACGTTGCTCGACTCACTTATTTTGCGCTGCACGCGCTGCAGCACCGCGGGCAAGATTCCGCAGGTATAGCCGTCGGCGACGGTCAGACCGTGCTTATCAGAAAAGACACGGGCCTCGTAACTGAAGTTTTTAACAACGACGATCTCAACGCAATGCCAGGTAAAGTGGCTATCGGCCACTGCCGCTACGGCACCGCGGGTGCCAAGGGCTGGGAGTCGGCCCAGCCACACATGTCGTCCATCGATGAGACCCTCATTGCCCTGGCGCATAACGGCACCCTCGTTAACTTTGACTCCTTGCGAGAAGAACTGTCTTCTCGCCAGATTTCCTTTAGATCGCACACGGATTCCGAGGTAGCAGCCCAGCTCATCGGCTACTTTACTCGTCGTACACACCGTCTGCGCACCGGTATTGCTGCAACCATGAACCTCATCGAGGGTGGTTACGCCATGGTGCTCATCCGCGAGAACGCCCTCTATGCGTTTAGGGATCCTAACGGTATTCGTCCGCTGGTACTCGGCCATATTGGCGAGGAAGGCGAGAATAACTGGGTAGTTGCATCTGAGACGTGCGCGCTGGATATTGTGGGCGCTACGTATGTGCGCGAGGTGGCCCCTGGCGAGATTATCCGCATCTCGGATAATGGCCTGTCTTCTGAGATGGGACTTGCTCCTCGTCAGCAGGCAGACTGCATCTTTGAGCAGGTGTATTTCTCGCGCCCTGACTCTATTATTAGTGGCCGCTCGGTATATTCCGTCCGTCACCAGATGGGTCGTCAGCTGGCAAAAGAGACGCCAGCAGACGTTGACCTGGTAATTGGTGTGCCAGATTCCGGTGTTCCTGCAGCTGAGGGCTTTGCGCAAGAGCTGGACGTACCTTTTGGTACCGGCCTCATCAAGAACCGCTACGTTGCAAGAACGTTCATTCAGCCTACACAACAGCTTCGTGAGCTGGGTGTTCGACTTAAGCTCAACGCACTTTCTGACGTTGTCGCAGATAAACGCATTGTAATGGTGGACGATTCTGTTGTTCGCGGAACCACTTCAAAACAGATTGTTCAGCTACTCAGAGACGCGGGAGCCACAGAAGTGCACGTCAGAAGCGCTTCTCCTAAGGTAGCGTGGCCCTGCTTCTACGGCATTGATACCGCTGACCAGCACCAGCTTGTGGCAGCAAAAATGAGTACAGAAGAAATTTGCGAGTATATCGGCGCAGATTCTTTGGGCTTCTTAAGCCTTGAGGGCCTGCTTGCATGCGTACCCTCAAGGGGTTATTGCGAGTCTTGCTTTAGCGGTAAGTATCCCGTGGAAATTCCAGAGGACTTCCATCAGAGATTCTTGCCAGAGAACAAACCAGACAACTTGCATCCATCGTATGCACTAAAGTTTGACCAGGTAGAACAGCAGTTAATTGATGAGGGCCTTATGCCCTCAGAGCAGTAAGGGGAGAAACAATGACCACTTCCGCTGATCCAACCAAGCAGATTACCTACGCCGACGCAGGCGTTGACGTTGATGAGGGCGCTCGTGCGGTCGACGCCATCAAGGCTGCTGTTGCTACAACTACTCGTCCCGAGGTCATTGGCGGCTTGGGTGGCTTTGGCTCCTGCTTCTCGGCAGCAGCACTCAAAGACATGGAAGAGCCTGTACTGGTCAGTGGCACCGACGGCGTTGGCACTAAGCTTGCTATTGCTCAGCTTCTCAATCGCCACAATACGGTAGGTGAGGACCTGGTTGCCATGTGCGTCGACGACATTGTTCCCATGGGCGCCGAGCCGCTGTTTTTCTTGGATTACGTTGCTGTGGGCAAGCTTAAAGCCGAGGCAGTCGCCGAGGTTGTTGGTGGCATTGCAGAAGGCTGTCGCAAGAGTGGCTGCGCGCTGGTAGGCGGCGAGATGGCCGAGCATCCAGGTGTTATGAATCCTGACGATTACGATCTTGCTGGCTTTGTCGTAGGCGTTGTTGACAAACCAAAGATTTTAGGTCCCGAGAAGGTCATTGAAGGTGACGTCATTCTGGGACTTCCTTCTTCTGGCATTCACTCCAACGGATATTCGCTGGTACGCAAGGTAGCCATTGAGGGCAAAACGGTTGAGGAGCTTAACCAGCCACTAGAGGAGCTCGGTGGAGAGTCACTCGCAGACGCTGTTTTGCGTCCAACTACTATTTACGCAGGTGGATTGCTTGCCGCTCTTCGCGCAGGAGCTCCTATCAAGGCTATGGCACACATCACCGGTGGTGGAATCACCGAGAACCTTAACCGTGCACTGCCAGCTCACCTTGACGCAGAGGTTGATCGTGGTGGAGAGGCTGGTCCTGCATGGGATATTCCACCAGTTATTTCATACGTTTCTAGCGCAGCAAACCTGTCTCTTGATGAGCAGTATCGCACCTTTAACATGGGCGTTGGTATGGCTCTTATCGTAGACATGGACGACGTTGACGATGTAGCAGAAGCCCTCTCTGACCAGGGATTTGAGCCATTTGTCATGGGCCAGATTATCCCAGGCACCGGAAAGGTGGTCTACAACGATGCCAATTAAGCTTGGCGTTCTTCTTTCCGGTTCAGGTACCAACCTGCAGGCTATTATTGATGCCATTGATGCTGGCAAGCTAGACGCAACCATTGAACTGGTCGTTTCTTCTCGCCCCGATGCATATGGTCTGAAGAGGGCAGAGGCAGCCGGTTTGCAAACTCTGACACTCTCAAAAGAGACGTACGAGGATCCGTTTGTCGCGGACATGGTGATTGCTACCGAGCTCAAGCGCTATAACGTCGACTACGTTGTTATGGCTGGTTACATGCGTAAAGTTGGCGTTCCTATTCTGAACACCTTCCCTAATCGCGTGCTCAACCTGCACCCAGCGCTGCTGCCAAGCTTCCGTGGCGCGCACGCTATTCAGGATGCGTATGAATACGGGGTCAAGGTGACAGGCGTTACCGTTCATCTGGCAAACGCCGATTACGACCGCGGCCCCATTATTGCCCAGCGACCTGTTGTGGTTGAGGAGGGCTGGACTGTTGACCAGCTTGAAGAGGCAATTCACCAGGTAGAGCATCAGCTGTATCCTGAGGTGTTACAGCTTTTTGCGCAGGACAAGGTTCACGTTGAGGGCCAAAAGGTTCGCATAGAGGCAGGTAAGTAAATGGCGAGAAGCCCTCTGAATAGTGATGGAACAACCGAGCGTTACTATTCTGCTGCAAGTAAAAGCGCAAATATTGTTTGCGTATAAACAAATGAGGAAGCAAGCCAAATAAGCGGAACAACCAAGTCTCTAATGGTAATAAAACGATCTGATTTAGAGTGTTTTGCTATTTGCGTAAAGATTGCGCATGCAACAGCAATAGCAATAATTCCAACTATATAAGGAACAAGAAATTGCTGCTTAACTACAGTTTTAGTGGTAAGAAGCATTATGTCTACAAAGAAGACCATAGCTATAAAAAGGTAATAAAGTGCGAGCGCTCCACCGCGGAAGAGGTCAAAATTTGTGCGCTTAAAGATTTTGCTCAAGCTTTGCTTTGCAAGAAGGACATATGCCGCTATGAGATACAGGACGACCAGGGGAATATAGACAACTTTAAAGAAACCTATAAGTGCCACATGAACCGTCCCTATCGTTGAGTCTTAGTAAACTGATGGACCTGGCTGGATGCCAGATTATAGCAGCGCTGTAATTGCAGTAACAAGTCCAAAGAGAATACCAGGGGCGTTAGCAATCATAATAGGAACATCGCGCTCTTTCTTGAAAGCGCCGTAAACAAACCAAACAGTGCAGTTAATCATAGCAACCAGAGGCTGGATAAAACTACCCTTGTTTCCAGCAAGATTATTTGTAATCTGTGGGATATAAGAAACATACATCATGACTGAGAGAATACTGCCAAATTGGCCCAGCTTGTTGAAGAAATTCTCGTCAAAAGAAAGTGTGTGCTTTTTTGTCATATAAAATAACCTCCAATGTCTAACAAACAGATTGCTGATACTTACCCAAGTACTAAACAAGATATTCGTTAGTTCGTTGCAGAATAACTTGCATCAATCCATTGACACAGCTCATCAAAGTCAACAGAGCCATCTAAAAGCGCAGAGATCCAATTACCGTACTGATTTGCAACGTATTCAAACAGCTTTTCTCGCATAATCTGGCCTTCCTAGTCCATATCTTATTATGATCAACAGCTTCTCTATGGAGAAGTTGAAATTATCATTATCTCCAGCGTACGCGCCCTAAACAGCTATACTAAATGTGTTTGTATATGTAATAAAAAGTCCAAGTGAAGGGCGTCATATGAGCCGAGTTTCTCGTAGAGAAGATGAGTTCTACAGCATGTTCTCTGAGTTTTCAGCGTTGATTGTTTCAACAGCAAAACTGTTTGTCTCCTATATGGAGTCATTCCCAAGTTCAGAAGATTATGAAGTCCAAATCAAGAACTACGAGACACTCTGCGATGACCAGGTAGGAAAGATTATTTCCACCCTCAACACATCCTTTATCACCCCATTTGACCGCGAGGACATTTCACGTCTTGCCCTGCTTATGGATGAGATTGCAGACGGTATTGAGAGCGTCTCTGCACACCTCAGCATGTATGACATCAAAGAAATGCGTCCAGAGGCAGTTCAGGTGGCACATCTGATTCTGTTTGCATCAGAGGAGCTGCAAAAGGCCTTTGATCGTCTCCCTGATTATCACAAGGATGACTCGGTCATTCGCCATACACGCTCTGCAAATGAGTATGAGGACCAGGGTGATGTTGTTTATCGTAACGCCCTGAGCTCTATTTTCAGAAACGTTGATGATCCGATTGAGGTTCTCAAGTGGAAGAGCCTTTTGGATAGACTTGAGTCTACTCTTGACGCTTGCAAGCACGTTGCAAACGCTGTTCAGAATGTTATCGTGAAAAATGGCTAGCATCCTGCTTATTGCGGTACTTGTTTCCGCTCTGATATTTGAGTTCATTAACGGCTTCCACGACACCGCAAACGCTATTGCTACCACGGTGTATACCAAGGCTTTGCCTCTACGCACAGCAATTATCATGTCAGCTATCATGAACTTTATCGGCGCGCTTATGAGCGAGAAAGTTGCTATGACCATTGCGTCTGGTCTGGTTGATATTCAGCTACAGCTCTACGTTATTTTTGCTGCACTGATGGGCGCCATTATTTGGGACCTCTTTACCTGGTGGTTCTCAATCCCAAGTTCGTCTTCGCACGCGCTCATCGGCAGCCTTATTGGTGCAACCATTGTTTTTACCGGCAGCACAGGTCACATTCTTTGGGCGGGTGTCCTAGAGAAAGTTGTTATTCCTCTGTTTACTTCGCCTCTTATTGGTATGGCCCTGGGCTACTTTATTATGAAGCTGGTATTTGAGATCTTTGCTGATTGGCCACCTAAAAAGGCAAACGGTCTCTTCCACCGTCTTCAGGTGCTCTCAGCTGCCTTTATGGCATACAGCCACGGCAATAATGACGCTCAGAAGACTATGGGAATTATCACGTTGGCCCTGGTTACCGCCGGTCTTCACGACCCTTCTAACGGCATTCCTCTGTGGGTCAAACTACTCTGCGCAACCACCATGGCACTGGGTACCTCCATTGGCGGCGGCCGCATTATGCGCACCGTTGGCGATGGTGTTACTAAGCTCACGCCAGTTATTGGCTTTGTCGCCGAAACAAGTTCTACCGTTGCAATTGAGATTATGACTGCACTTGGAGCACCAGTCTCAACTACACAGGTCATCACCACATCTATCATGGGCGCAGGATCTGCTCGCCGTCGCAGCTCCGTGCGTTGGGGCGTTGCGCGCAAGATTATTGCTGCTTGGTTTGTGACGCTGCCAGCCACCATGGCACTTGGCGGACTTATTGCATTCCTGACCAGCTTTGTTCTGGCATAACCAATGCTCAACGTTGTACTGGTAGAGCCCGAGATTCCCGCAAATACGGGAAACATTGGTCGCACCTGCGTAGTGAGCGGGACTCACTTGCACTTGGTGGGCCCATTGGGCTTCTCGCTTGATGACAAAAGCCTCAAACGAGCAGGCATGGCCTACTGGCAAAGCCTTAACGTTTCTGTCTACGATAACTGGGATCAATTTCTGGAGAAGAACGGTCTTGCCCAAGCATCTGGCGCACCTACTGGGGACGCTGCACACGACGCTGTCTCCACGGTCGACGGCACCTCCGCAACCAGTAGATCCCCGCTACATTTTCTGACTAAGAAAGCTAAAAAGACCTATACGCAGGCAACGTATTGCGATGGGGACTACCTTATCTTTGGTAAGGAAAGCCTGGGATTATCCGAGGAGCTTCTGGCACAGCACGCAGATGAGTGCGAGAGAATCCCAATGCTGCAAGACTCCGCAAGCCTGGTTAATCGTGAGGACTGGAGTCAAAAACACGATGCGCTTGATGGCGATGACCAGTATGCTCACCCAGCGCTTTTGCAGCAGGATATCTGCGGAAACTTTATCGATCCTAACGAGTTCTCGGTCAGTGCGCTAAACGTTTCAAATGCTGCCGCCATTGTGCTGTATGAGGCGCTGCGACAGATTGGCTTTCCGGGAATGGATGTCTAAGAATTAGTTTGTTGAGTTTGTTTATGATGTAGAACGAAAAAAGTGTCAAGAATGGCTACAGAGGTGAGATGCGTGTTAATTAAAATCCGACAACACCATTAGGTGCTGTCGGATTTCTAAATTAAACTTGCTGCTTAATCACTATAAAGCGGTGAGGAATGTTAATCCGCCTAAAATTACACCAGCAGTATTTGGAATAATGAGAATCCAGTCCTTTTTGGGCTCTTTAGTCCAACCATAGATGACCCAAATGAGACAAGAAACTGCTGCAAATAGCGGCTGAAAAGGTTGAGCCTTTACGCCCTGTAGATTTGCAATAATTTGTGGAATATAAGCGATAAAAACAAATACTCCGATAAAAGCTCCGATAGAGCCTACAAATAGATTGATTTGTTTCTTTGACATAAAACACCTCCTCCTTTGTTATTTTAATTACAAGGATGAGGTAACGAGAAAATCAAACTACCTGTGAAATCAGAATTTAATACTGTTGCTTTAGTTATGAAGATTGGTTTGCAGATTTATGGCTAGAGTAATGAGCCTCATTAGGCTTTTCTGATTGTAGAGTTGTGCCCGCCTGTAGCTACTTCAAGAATACGCAAACAAAAACCCGAGTGCGAGGCACCCGGGTTTTGTAGTTGCATTAGAACTTTCTGTTATGCTTCGGTTCTTTTCCTACGACGCAAAACAAGAGAGGTTCCCAAGGAAGCCACAGAGGTTAGAGCTGTGCTAACAAGAATCACGCTTGAAGCGTCGCCAGTCTCGGGCAGAGAGCTTTTACGCTTTGCTGGGGTCTGAGGTGCTGCAGGTGCTTCAGGGTTCTTTGTGTAGTAGAACGTGTATTCAAGCTGGTCAGCAGAAACATATCCGGTGCTGTCACCCTGAAGTGTGTAACCGTCAATCTCACGAGCAGAAACATTCTGCAGGTTGAGCGTCTGGCTGCCAATAATATCGTCGGAATGGATTTGTTCACCGGTCTGTGCGTCAACGTAATGGACGGTATAGCTGTAGCGAGCTTCCTTGCTATACGTAAAGGTCAAGACGTTATTCTCGGCATTCTCATCAAGAATCATAGAGCGAGAAGAAACGTCTACATAGGCGTAGTCTCCGCGATCAGCGGCGTCGAGAGCCCATTTGCTGACAAGAGAACCGATTGGCGCAGTTTCGGTTGTAGTTGCAAGAACTTGACCGTCGTCTGTCTGGTGAATGACCGTGTAGGAGACGGAAGAATCATTCTTCTTCCAGAGTGCGTGAAGGGTAATGTCACCTGTAACTGCTGCGGAGAAGCTGTATACAGAGGGGTTACCATTGGTATAGAGAATCCAACCAGCAAAGGTATAGCCCTCTCGTACAGGATCAGCTGGCTTTGTAGCTGCATCTCCGTAGGTAAGCTCTTGCGAGTTGACTGGCGAACCACCCTCAGAGTCAAAGGTAACGGTTGCGGTAAGAGGCGCCCACTTGGCGTACAACACGGTATTGGTTGCAGGCATAGTGGTGTCGGTAACAGGAGTGCCCACGGTCTCCGAGTTGTCGTACCAGCCCTTGAAAACATAACCAGGGCGTGGAGAAGTTAAAGAGGCGCCAGGAACATCGGTGCTTGCGTTAAACGGCTCTCCGAAGAGATGAGAGTGGGTAGCAACAGTTGTACCAGAGCTTACGTAGGTAACGGTATAGGTATTGCGCTTATAGCGGTGCTCAATCAAGTTGGAATTGTAATCAGTGATGAGGTAATCGTAGTTGTATGGCTGCCAACTGGTCCAACCGAGCGTATCGTAATTGGTTCCATCAAAATGGCCAATGCTCATGCGGTAGCCGTCATACGAAAAACCAGGATGTCTATTCTCGCTCTCAAGATAGCCGTCACCACCGTTTCTAGCAATCTCTGTAATCATGCCAGGTCGAGAAAGCGTGTGGTCTCCGTCCATATCGTAGGTACCATCAAGGTTTTGATAGTAGTAGAAGCGGTAACGTGGACCAAGAGCAGTGGAATTGGTATAGCGGCCGTAAATTTCAAGCACATTATCTGCAGTAATTTTGGATCCTGGGTCAGTTGTTTTTGCTTGGAAAGTGGTTGCAGTACCGCCAACACCAGGGATTATGCCGTACCAATAGTAGGTTCCAGAAGGGTCGTCTGCACGCATGGCAGCGAGCATGTCGTCGCTGTACTTGTTGCCGGTATTGGGGTTGATGGCGTAAGGATTAAACGACTCACCATAACGAAGCGTAAGCGTTGCAAGAATGGAGCCATTTCTCTTTGGACGCACATTGACGGTGATAGTTGCAAGGTTGTAGTAAACGTTAATAGTGGTGGAACCATCTGCTGCAATAGGAGTTGGATCGCTCTCGTGACTGTATGTTTCAAAGCGGAAAACGCCTGTATTTGGTTGGACGGGAGCAGTTGCAGTCATTGTTCCAACAGTTCCGGAAGCTGCGGTGGTTGTAACGTAGTTGTAGTCAGAAGGGTTGTTTGGATCCTGAATAAAATAGGCATAGTGATACGTTGCTGTTGCTGGAGTCCAAAGTGCCTTTGCAGTAACAGGCTCTTGAGGCATGGTGGTAGGTAAAGAATCTGCAATACCATCGTCATTAAGGTCCCAACCAGCAAAGGTATAACCAGTTCGTGTTGGGTTGGGGACGGCAGGAACAGGATCTCCTGGATTTCCAATTACAGGAGACAGCTCACTGCCGGAAGTTGAGAAGTAGATTGCGCTGCGAGGATTGCGATCGTAATAGATGTACTTAACAGCCTTTCCATCTGCGGTAACCTTGAGCGAAAGGTCTGTAGTTGTGCGCACAAAACCTGGATAGGTGACATCGGAAGCGGTAACAATCGAATCGGGCACACCGTAATTTTCTTCGGAGGACGCCTCAACATAATTGCCGGTAGTCATTTCCTTCATGCGCTTAACGGTGTAGGTAACATAACCAGGCATGTAATAGACAGTCTGCTTGATGTAGTGATCTGAGCCAGAAGCAACGCCAGTAACAGTTGCTTGAGCAGGATCTTCCAGGTCATAGCCGGTGATTGTTGGAGCTGTAACAGACCAAGATTCTCCCTCATTTACAACTTGCTTAGAAGGAGCGTGAATCTCTTCGTCGTTTAATACGTTAACGTACGAGACTACAACAGAGTATTTACCTGCGTCTTCAATAGATTCAGCAATTGCAGATGCAGGTAGGCTGCTCAAAACAAGAGCAAGAGCAAATAAGATGCTCAAAACTTTCTTAGCGCGCATTATTTCTCCTCAAACAGCAAAAAAGATAGGTAAATCATAATAAATGACGAGAAGAACTTGCTGTTCAAGCTGTAAATTAACCGTATATACACAATCCACTTCTCCTTAAGGTGCAGGAGAAGTGGGCGAGAAAATCGGTCTATCTGTAAAATTCATAGAACTATAGGAGTTATAAATTGTTGCTTTCGGCTTCAACGGGTTTCTCGGCAGATTTCTTTACAAAAAGTTTGCCAGATTTCTTGAGCTGATAGGCAAGAATCAAGACAGTTACCACCATAACAAGCGTGCAGACGATGGAGCCTTCTGCGCCAAAGCTACCGCCGGTAAGCCAATCTGGCCCATTGCCGGGAGCAAACTGCAGCAAAGAACTGCCTGTAGTGCTACCGCTTACCAGAACGCCAAAGAGATTGCCCTGAGCAAAGTTCCAGGCTCCGTGAATGCCAGCAGCTCCCCAGAGATTGTCAGTTTTGATGATGTAGAACGTCTCTAAGATGCCAAAAAGAATTAGGTCGATCAGGGATTGCATAGTAAAGCCGCTGTTAAACATGTGCAGAAGACCAAATAGGCTGCTTGAAACCACGATTGCAATAATTTTGTTGGATTTTTCTGCCATGACAGGAAGAAGCCAGCCTCTGGTAACAAGCTCTTCTGTTCCTCCCTGAATCAGCCAAAACGGAAAGGTGAGAAGAACAAAACCGAAGGCATAAGGCGTAAAAGTAGTGCCAACCAATTGATAAGATCCGGTCAAAATGAGAATCAACATCACAATAGAGAAGAGAAGAATTCCTAGACCAAAGCCCTTGAGTAGCTCTTTCTTCCAGTTATCTTTGTAAAATCCCAGAGTGACAATCGGACGTTTTTCAAAGAGTTTTACCCACAGGAAAAAGAGGCCTGCGATAAAGACAAAGGAAAGAAGCGTTATCAGAAGATAGTAGTCTCCAAAAATCTCTCTCAGATTGAGGGAATCAGAAAGACGATCTGGTAGATCTGGGTGCGCCATGTAGTAAGGGGCAATAATAAGAGCTGCTGAAATGGTCATTACAATAGCACCAATAATTTGCCCAACAATCAACAAGAACACAGCCAGAAAAGGACTAAGCCAAGCCGGAGTCAGTCTTTTTGCCAGCTTGACGTCGGAAAACATGCGATTTTCTTGCATAAAAACTCCTAGTAGAGGTGCTCAAAGCGCGTCATGTAGATGACAGAATTTCTAGCGGCGGCGCAGGCAAACAGCGTCTACCTGTGATTAGTTTTCTTTATACTCTAAAAGAAAATCGCAGCAATCGCCACCATGGCCTATGGTTTTTGTGCGGCCCCAGATAAGCTGCGGATGCAGATTGCCATATCCCGCATCGTCACTGTCACAGTATGCAGCGGTTATTTCGGGGCAGCCGTATTTTTTGGTTATCTCATAGTAGGGGCAGCTCACAATATTGAGGCGAGCTTCGTTACCATGACTATCTGGATATTCAAAGGCAAATCCTGCGCTTGATGTGCAGCTTTTCTCGATACCTGATTTAAAGAGACTAGGAAACTTGCGCGCAAGGCCAAACGTTTTAATGGCCCATTGGAACAGAGGAACTCGCTTGGCGGCAAAGCGCTGGAAGTATTCGCGAATATACCAGACGGCCTTTTCTTGAGAAATACCCTCCGCACGCAGAGCCTCATATACTGCAATACCAGGGTAAATACGCTTGTAAGAGTGGGCGCGGAGCTCTTTAGAATCGGACGCGTTTTCTGTGCAGAGCGCTTCGTATCGCTTTTGAGCATCCCGTGCAATTTGCTCTGCCTTTGCTGTGCCGATGTCCTCGGAGACTATCGCACATGTATCTTTAATGAGCTGCTGTACTTTCATATGAGCCTCACTATTTGTAGAAATGCCCTGATGAAAAGCAAGTAGAACATGCTAACAATTGTACGCTTAAATTTTACGAAACGCAGTAAGCGCAGGTGCCCAGCAATGGTTTAGGTAAAGTTTCTGAGTATTTCTAGGCCAAGAAGCAGCGCTTTCTCATGGGAGTCTTTGCCAAAGTCCCTCTCGTCATATTCGTGAACGTTTGCCAAAGAGTCTGCTGTAAAGAGAAACTGACCAAACTGCGCTCCTCGTTTTCTGCAGCAAGCGGCTAGTGCCGAGCATTCCATCTCTACAACTGAGCATCCTTCTTGCAGACGATACTCAACCATATCTTTTGTCTCACGGAAGAAACCGTCAGTAGACCAGGTGGTGCACGTCTCAAAAGGGAGTCCGTCTTTTTTGAAGGTTTCTTCTATAACAGAAATTGGCTCCTTATCAAGCTCTATATATCTTGATACTGGAAGATAGTGATAGGACGTCCCTTCCGCTCTAAGAGCTTTAGTTGGGACGAGAAAGGCATTTTCTTGTATCTCTTTTAGAACGCCGCAAGAACCAACTGCAACTATTTTCTTACATCCACAGGTAACCAGTATGTCCATTACGTGTGTGGATGAAGCAGATCCAGTAGGGGATTGAACTAAACAGATTTTCTCGCCATATGAATCCAAAACGTAGACTTTAATGTCTCGAGAAACAGTCACGATTGTTTCTACGATCTCTGCTCCGTGCTCGTTGGCGTAATCATGGACAACGTCTCCAAGAAATGCAAAGAGGCATTTTTCTGGTAGCCGACCTGCGGTCCATTCGTGATCTGCTGAAATAACCTCTGGGGAGGCATCGTCATATTCTAAAAGAGGTATTTCGTTTTTTATAATCACGGAGAGCTCCTGGGTTTTGGAGGACAGATTGATGGGTCAGCGGATGGTAAGGGTCCTATTGGGCATTAATCATGTCTAGGAGTTCTTTTGTATACTCCTCTGGGCAATTGATGGAATATTCGCCATGATATAAGCCTTTCTTTATTTCAAGAATGCTATCAGGCAGCACCTTATGCAATTGCTCTGCTGAACAGATCATCTTTTTCTGTTCTTTTCCTCCGACGAGTATATGGACTTTGGCGTGGACATCTTGAAGGCCGGGTTTTATCTCATAGGATGTATTTGCTTCCAAAAATGCAATCATGTTTTCTTTTGAGATTTGTGACGTGTCCCGATAATAGTCTTCAAATAAATCTTTACGAATATGAAGATAGTCAAATTGCATTTGAGCAAAACTTTTCATTTTTACTAAGCCATAACTTAGAGAAAACGTTGGTTTAATCAGGGCATTTGTCAGCTTGGACGGAATGACAGATGCACTTTCAATGACAGCGTTTTGGCAAATTGAGTTTCGTTGCGTCAGCATTTCTACTAAAATCTGTGCGCCGAGGGACAGCCCTCCAATAAGAAGAACCGAGCCTCCAAATTCTTTATCGATAAAAGAAATGAGCCGACTTGCGTTTTCCTCAATACTTATAAAATCATTGTCACTACCTGCATGTCCGTCAAGAATTGGCAGGACAACGTGATATTGATCCTTCAGCAGTTCAGCCTCAGCTTTATAATTCCACCAAGACAAACCGCCACCATGAAGCAGCATGATTACGTCGTTATGTTGTTTTCCAAATTCTACCGTTTTCATAGCTGCTCGATTCAGTTTGCGACTTTAATCTAAGTGATATATAAATACAAAGCTATCGCATTATTTGCTTGTTATAGTTCTATAAATCTAGTATTTATGCCTAATCTAAATATCCAAAAACTCATAAGGCTTTTCCGAAAGAGAAGATTCGCAGCACTCGGCAAGATACGCATCCTTCTCCTTTAGGCTCTCTGTGTCCGGATATACGTTTAATACTCTGTCCCCCAGATTCCAAAAATCATGTGACCAAGACTGCGGGTTTTCCCATACGTGTGGATTTCCTTTCGCCCAATTCGGAAGCTCCTTGCGAACCTTGGTTGCTACCGCAAGCTGCCCTTTTGCAGTTTTATAAATCGTGTCAATCCTTATTCCACCGTCTACCGGACGTTCTACACGAGTAATCTCCATACCATAGAACATTACCTTTCTTCTTACCCCTTTTTCATAGAGGTTTAACTCAATCTTGTCATATCCTTCGCTTTTGTTGTGTTGAACACTTAGAAAGTCCTGAAGTGCCTGTATCACAGCGGCAGAAACACTTCCGGCGTAATTGGCAGCATCATCAAATAAGTGTAGATCTGCTTCTGCAACATAAATATTTTTTGTGGCCATAACCATACCTCCTTATTTTTTGTAACTTGTATCTGAAGTTTAGTATCTATATAACTATGAACATAGTTATAATCATATAGAGGTATTTTGTCAAAATAGACTTTCTTTCCATCATTATGATGTTGAAGACTGTGATTCTTCACTGAAACTGGGAGCCTAATATCAAAATGCAATATACAAAGTTCTTCGTTTTTGCACAAAAAATAGAGGATGATTCTGCGACCATCCCCTATTACTGTATTCCAGTTATAAACATTTCCCTTAATTAATTTTGCTCTATAAGTTTCCTTGGCAGCTACTAATGAAGGATTATCAGGTATTGCCCCTCAATTCAATTTGCGAATTTAATCTAAGCCCGAGAAAGCATCACAGCGCATTCCACATGCTTGGTGTGAGGGAACATGTCCACAGGCGTCACGCGCTCAATGGCAAATCCACTGTCGAGAAGAACTTTGAGGTCCCTAGCCTGCGTCACAACGCTGCAGCTCACATACACGATTTTCTTCTGAGCTAGCTGGGCAGTTGCCTTGAGGAAGGTGGGCGTGGAACCAGCGCGAGGCGGGTCAAGAATAATAACGTCAAAGTTCTGACCTTCTTTTGCTAAAGCTTGCATGTAGCGAGTGGCATCGTCGCAGATAAACTCAGCATCAAGTTTATTGTTTCGAGCGTTTCTGCGAGCCATCTGAATATTGTTTTCAACCTGATCAACACCAGTGAGCAAGAGGTTGATGCCCTGAGCTTCGGCGGCGTGCGCCAAGCAAAGTCCAATGGTTCCTGTGCCGCAGTAAGCGTCAAGAACTCGTAGGTTGTTGGCTTGAGCAGAGGTTGCTGCTTGTGCGGGAGCACTGGTCAGCGCAGCGCCGTCTTGCGTGGCGCTGGTCTGCGTGGAGCCAGCAAGCGCGCCGTCGATGGCCAGCTGATAAAGCACCTCAGTTTGTTGGGGGTTTGTCTGGTAGAAACTGGTTGAGCCAATCTCAAACGTGCAGCCCAAAAGCTTGTCGCTCATAGACGTTGAGCCCCAAAGCAGACGGGTTTCTCGCCCTAAGATTGCGTTGGTGCGCTTCTGGTTGACGTTCAAGAAGATGCTGGTCAGCTCGGGGTGCGCCTTGCGAAGCGCAGCAACAAACTCCTGTTCATGAGGCAGATGCTGACCGTTGACCACCAGTACCAGCATGACGTCGTCAGTGGCATATCCGCAGCGTACTACGCCGTGGCGAAGCGCCCCTTTGCCGCGATCTTCCTGATAGGCGTGAATGTTGAACTGGCCGGCAAGATACGCCACGTCGTTGAGGATAGCGCGAGCTCGACCATCTTCTACCAGGCATTCCTTTGAGGCAATAATTTTGTGCGTTCCGCTTGCGTAAAAACCAGAGCGAACCGTGCGGCCCTTGCCTGGTGCAAATGGCGTTGCTGCTTTGTGACGATAAGCCAGAGGCTCGTCCATTCCACGAATGGGCTCGATAGTTACGTTATTGATGCTTGCCAGTGGGGCGAGAAGTTCTTCTACCTGCGTTTGCTTGCGTTTAAGTTGGATAGGATAGGGGACCGAAAGCCATTCACAGCCTCCGCAGCTACGTGCAATAGAGCATGTTGGTGTCTTGTATCCCATAGTTCCTCTCCAAATCTTGGGTTACTACTATACCGTTTGCGGGCTTAAATGGCACGTTGAGGGGATTGTTGTATCTAATATGTTTCATTTTTTGTATCGTTTCCCGTTTGTCTAGAAAACCGTTAAGCTAACAGGCACAGTATTTTGGCGAGACAAAAGAGGTGGACTATGGCTCTCATCAGCAAAATTGGTATTATCGGCGCTAATCATGTTGGCGCGCATGTTGCAAACGCCCTACTTTACCAGGGACTTGCAACTGAGCTCTACATTAGCGACACAAATGAGGTCCTCTGCAAGGCTCAGGTAAACGACCTGCTGGACGCAATGCCATTTTATCCACACCCTGCTCGCGTTTTTGAGCTTGATGACCGCTATGAGGAACTTGCTGGCTGCGACATTATCGTTAATGCTGCTGGCCACATTGAGGCTGCAGCAGGTAGTCGTGATGGTGAGCTCTTCGTCACCACTGACGAGGCCAAGAAGTTTGCCAAGCGCATCGCAGACGCAGGCTTCGATGGCGTTTGGGTCAATATCGCAAACCCCTGCGACGTTGTTACCACCGAGCTCCAGTATCTGACCGGCGCCGATCCAAATAAGGTTATCGGCTCCGGTACCACGCTGGACTCCGCTCGACTCCGCCACGCACTTTCCGGCGCTACCGGCTATCCAGCATCTTGCATCAACGCTTGGATGCTCGGCGAGCACGGCAACGGCATGTTTGCTTGCTGGTCACACGTTTCCATTGGCTGCCTCACCCTCGACGAAGTTGCAGCTCAGGCAGGTAAGACCTTTGACCTCCCAGAGCTTGAGCAGGCTGGTCGCATGGGCGGATACGTTACCTACAGCGGTAAGCAGTGCACCGAGTATTCCATTGCAAACGGCGCTGTCGAGGTCATCAAGGCTATTGTTCACGACACCAAGCTGATCACGCCAGTCTCCACGCTGCTCAACGACGTGTATGGCGTTTCTGGCTTCTACTCTTCACTTCCTGCGGTTATCGGCGCCAATGGTGTCGAGAAGGTCTTTGTGCCCGAGCTCTCCGACTCCGAGATTGAGGCATGGCGCAAGTCTTGCGAGCATGTCAAGAGTAACATCGACCAGCTTGGTTGGCTTGAGGTAGACGCTCGTATCGACTAGCGCACCACGGGTTCCGCACCGGCTGCGGCCACGACGGGCGCGAGCAGCACCTGCGAGCATAGCCTGCGAACAGGCAATAGTGCACACCGAACACACCTCGGGGTTTCTCCCGAGGTGTGTTTTTATGCAACCGAGCTGTTCTCCTCCATCTTTTGATTGCCTCTAGTTATGAGCCTGAAAACCGCATCAAGTCTGAGTAAAACAGCTCAGACTTGGCGAGAAAAACCGGCAAATCGCTCAGATATGGTGCGCTTTTCCGGCAAATCGCTCAGACTTGGCGAGAAAATCAGGCTCCATAAGAGTGCTCGTGAAACTAACCTCGGATTCAAAAGTCACGTCCCGAAAGGCCCGCCTGAAAAGTGCAAAGAATCTGTGTTTGGGACACAGATTCTTTGATGAAATCAGGCAGAATCCACCGATTCTTTGATGTTTTCAGGCAAACGTTACAGATTCTTTGCAGAAATCAGGCGCGCTTAGTCCAAGCCTTACAGATCGGTTACTTTTCTCGAAGAGACGAACTTCTCGCCATGCGCCGCATCAAGCGTTTTTCTCACCGCTCACCTCTCGCCGCGCGCCGAGGCCAACAAAACCACCGTCTTACCTGCGATTTTTAAACAATATTTAAATAAAAATTTCTATTGACTTGTAATCAACGTGATATCACAATGATGCCAACATGAAGCTCATTGTCACAAAGGAGATCTTATGAGCACCGAGAAAATCATTAAGTCCAAGAGTGGTTGGCTGTTCCTGCTGATTACCATTGTTCTTTTTGCAGTTGCAGCCCTGTTTTTGGCTAATTTTGTACTCAGCGCTATCGCTGCAGACAGAAATCCTCTCCTGGACCCATCGTTCCCAAGCATCATTGGTGCGCTGGTATTCTTCTTTGCCGGAATGTTTGTTTCAAGCGGCTTATTCAGCCTTCAGCCTGGTCAAGCAAAGGTTTGCGTGCTGTTTGGTAAGTATATTGGCACCGTTAAGGACGAGGGTCTTCGCTGGGCAAATCCTTACTATGCCAAGACTCTTTCCACAAACTTGGGAGACCTTTCTTCTCTCGCTGCAGGCGTTACTCCCAGTGTAAGCGTACATACCTCCATCATTTCCACCCGTGCTCGTACGCTGAACGGCGAAGTTCTCAAGGTCAACGACCGCATGGGCAACCCAATCGAGATCGCCGAGGTTGTTGTTTGGCGCGTGAGCGATACCGCAAAGGCCCTCTTTGACGTCGACGACTACGACAGCTACGTTACTATGCAGGCAGAGACCGCGCTTAGGCACGTCGCGAGCATCTACAGCTACGACCACATGGAGGACGAGTCCGAGTCCAACACCGCAATTACTCTGCGCTCCAACATCGAGGAAGTCTCCGAGGCGCTTCAGTCCGAGCTGAGCCGCAACCTTTCCGTTGCTGGTATCACCGTTGACGACGCTCGTCTCACGCATCTCTCCTACGCTCCCGAGATTGCGCAGGCAATGCTCCGCCGCCAGCAGGCAGAGGCAATCATCGCTGCACGTAAAAAGATCGTCGAGGGCGCCGTTTCCATGGTTGACATGGCCCTCACTCAGCTCTCCGAGAATGGCGTTGTTGAGTTCGACGAGGATCGCAAGGCTGTCATGGCCTCCAACCTCATGGTTGTTCTCTGCGGCGAGTCCGAGGCTCAGCCTGTGCTTAACACCGGTTCCTTGCAGCAGTAAAGCATGGCGAGAAACCCATGGCACCTCGCAAACAATATCCACTTCGTGTAGCTCCAGAAGTCTGGGAGGCGGTTGAACGCTGGGCGCAAGACGACATGCGTTCAACTAACGCTCAGGTAGAATGGATTTTGCGCGATGCTCTGAGAAGGGCAAAGCGCTCTCCAAAAGTTCAAGACACTCGTGTGAACAAGATAGATAAATTGGAAGAAGGAAACTAACATGGCCGACAATATTCCACAGCCACCTGTTCCTAACGCTCCCGTACCTCCCGCTGCTCCTGCTGCTCCTGCGGCTCCCGCCGCGTCAGCCGCACCAGCCGCACTTGCAGCTGCCGCTGCGCCTGTGTCTGCGGCTTCTCCCGCACCGGCCCCAGCCCCAGCAGCCCCAACACCAGCGGCTCCTGGCGAGGTTGTTCCCGTGTTGAGCGTCCAGCACTTTACCAAGAAGTATGGCTCCAAGGTAGCTGTTTCTGACCTTTCGCTCGACGTTATGCCTGGCGACATCTACGGTTTTATCGGCCACAACGGCGCAGGTAAGACCACGCTTATCAAGTCTATCGTTGGTGCTCAGCCATTTGAGGGCGGCGTCATTTTTGTGGATTCAAAGAATGTGCTGGTTGACCCTGTTGGCTCAAAGCAGGTCATCGCTTACGTCCCAGATAACCCAGACATTTACGAGTTCATGAGCGGCATTAAGTACCTCAATTACGTCAGTGACATCTTTGGCGTTCCTGCAGAGAACCGCGTCGAGCGCATTACTACGTTGGCCAACCGCTTGGGCATCACTGATTCCCTGGCAAACGCTATTGGCAGCTACTCTCACGGTATGAAACAGAAGCTGGTTCTGATTTCCGCCCTGCTCCACGAGCCAAAGCTTATCATTTTGGACGAGCCATTTGTTGGCCTGGATCCAGCAGCAAGCTTCGAGTTGAAGAAGATGCTGCACGAGCTTGCCGACCGCGGATCTGCCGTGTTCTTCTCGTCACATGTTCTTGAGGTTGTCGAGAAACTCTGCAATAAAATTGCAATTATTCGTCAGGGCAAGCTTCTTGCCGCAGGTAAAACGGATGAGATTCGCGGCAACGCTTCTCTTGAGGAAGTCTTCCTTGGACTTGAGGCCGGCGCTCCTGGTGTTTCTGCCGAGATTGCTCAGGATATGGCCACCACAAAGGACGGCGCCACTGTTCAGCCAGTCATTCCTGCAGCACCAGCAGCTCCAGCTGCTCCAGCAGCCCCTGCAGCACCTGCGGCACCCGCAGCACCAGCAGCACCTGCAGCACCAGCCGCACCTGCAGCACCAGCCGCGCCCGGAGCACCAGTACCTCCAGGCGCTCCAGTTCCTCCTTCCTTCCCTAAGGAGAACTAGTCATGGCAAATAACGTTCCACAGGCTCCTCAGCGCCCTGATGTGCCTGAGCAGAACCTGCAACTTTCAGGAGATGTCTTTATTCCAGCTCAAGTAAGCGCTGGTCAGGTTCCTGTTCTTGATCGCTCCGAGCTCAAACTGCCTTCTGACCTCAAAGTGTTCTGGATGCTGCTTAAGGTTCAGATCACCATGATTTGGACTACGCAGGTTATAGGTGCTCGAAAGAATTTTGAGAGAAAAGTTGGCGCAAATGCTCTGCCTATTGTCGGTGGCGTTTTTGCAGTTGTTGGCGCACTCTTTATGATGGTCTACATCTACGGCGTTTCAACAACGTTAGCCATTGCCGGCTTCACAAGGCTGCTGCCTCTCGCAGGAATTCTAGCTGGTGCTCTACCTGGTGTTATTTTGACATTTGTAAAGGCCAATGGCGTGCTTTTTGCGTACAAGGATTACGACTTTATCATGTCGTTGCCAATCAAAAAGAGCACCATTATCTATTCTCGCGTAGCTGCTCTTTATGCTGCAGAGGGTATCTGGTCTATCACCATTATGCTGCCAGTCTTTTTGGCTTACTTTAGCTTTGAGGCAGTCACGCTTCCACGTTTGATTGGCGCTTTGTTTGCGCTTCTTCTTGGACCTAACCTTGCAGTTTCTGCTGCAATTCTCTTGGCTTTTGCGGTTGCAGCCCTTGCTGCAAAACTGCACTTTAAGAACTTGGGAATGGTCATTGGCGGCGTTTTTGGCCTTTTCTTTATGGTCGCGTATCTGTTCTTTATCTTTACGGTATCTTTCAACGCGGACAAGTTTGTCCCAGGTGTGGTGGATAACTTCCGTGATACCGTCTTTAACGTTGCAAGTTCAGTTGGCGTAGTTTATCTTCCATCACTGTGGATTGCGGATTTCTTTAATTCTGGTTCCCTTGTTAGCTTCTTGCTGTTTGCGCTGGTCTCTGTTGGAGCTCCTGCGGCAATCGTGGCAATTATTTCTCGCTTCAACGACCGCATTAATGCGCTGGTAAGCGAGGACAAGGTCCAGAAGAAGTTCACCACTAAACAGATTTCCACCAAGTCTGCGACGCCATTTGTTGCCCTGATCAGAAAAGAAATTCAGACCATCACGGGCTATCCAGCAGTCTTTATAAACATGCTTTTTGGCTGCTTGCTGATGGTTATTCTCGCCTTTATTTCTATGTTCTTTAGCACGTCGTCTATCGTGGCCTATTTTGTTCCTGCGTCCGAGGTCCCGCGCTATCTACCTCTGGCAAGAACCATCCTTGGCATGATAACCACCTGGTTTGGCACCTCGATGTTCTGCGCCGCCAACTCCGCCGCCATTTCGTACTCGCTGGAAGGCCGCTCAAACTGGCTGATGGCGACTATGCCTGTATCTCCAAAGCAGATTTTTGGCGCAAAGATTGCCGTTAACATGATCTACGTGTTCATCTTCAGCGTGCTGACCCAGATTTTCTTCCTGATCCCAGGTCACATCACCCTTGAAACGGCGTTGAGAAACGTTATTCTGCCACTCTGCATTGTGTTTCTGGTGTCTAACGTGGGCCTGGCCATTGATATTCGCCGACCAAACTTTGATTGGACTTCCGTTGTCGATATCACCAAGAGAAGCCTTTCGGTCACCGTTTCTTCTCTTGTGGGTACGCTGGGCTCCATGTTTGTTATCGGCGGAACGTTCATGATGATGATTATCCCGGTTATGGACTCGTTCAGCTCTTCAGCAGGCGTGGTCAACGAGACACTTCCCAACATTATCTTTGTCACGCTGTCGCTGGTGAACGCGATTATCGGCTACCTGATCTTTAACAACACCGTTCACCGAGGAGTTAGAATCTAACTTTTGTGATGCACGCGGGTGATATGGCAAAATTTCGCGTCATTTACCTGCGGTAACAGTTCAAATTCTTCTGTCGAGAAGAAACTTTGAGGCACCCACCACATGTCGTTTATCGAATGGTGGGTGTCTCTTTTTACGCTTTGCGGTACGGTAGGGTGGCTAGAGGTTTTCTTGTTCGGTAAGTAGCAGGAAGGGCCGAGGCATATCGCGTTAGACTCGGGCGCGTACTATCGGCTGACCTTCTCGGCTGCTTGCCGCAGTCAGAGGAGGCATCATGGCCGAAAAAAATGTTTCTAAGGTAAAGAATGTGGTCCTGGTGGGCCAAGGTGGCGTGGGCAAAACCATGCTTGCCGAGGCAATGCTGCATCTGACGGGTGCAACCACTCGTTTAGGCGGCCACGCAGGCACAAAGCCCACGCTTGATTACGATTCACAAGAGTCAGAGCGCGGATTCTCTATCTCTACTACTATCGCACCAATTACCTGGGAAAATACACGCATTAACGTGCTTGACGCACCGTGCTATCCTGACTTTGTAGGTGACGCCTATTCGGCAATGAGCGCTGTTGAGACTGCGCTGTTTGTCGTTGATGCAGCTAGTGGACCTGGCACTATCACCACCAGGCTTTGGTTTGCCGCCGAGGACCTGTCTCTCTGCCGCGCGCTGTTCATCAACCGCTTGGACCGCCCTGATGCAGACTACGAGACCGCAATGGCTATGCTCCAGGATCGTTTTGGCTCCTCGCTTGGTGCAGTGACCATTCCAATGGGTTCTGGCGAGGCGTTCTCCGGCATCATTGACGTTGTCCATCAGAAGGCGCGCAAGCTGGTAGACGGCAAGCCTGAGGTAACCGATATTCCTGCCGAGTTCCAAGCAGAGGCAGAAGCTGCCCGCGCTGCCCTGACCGAGCTAGTTGTTGAGGCAGACGATGAGCTGATGATGCGCTACCTTGAGGGCGGAGAGATTACCCAGGAAGAGCTTGAAGGCCTGCTGGGTAAGGCCCTTATGGAGCGCATTTTTGTTCCTGTCTTCTCGGGCTCTTGCGTCCGTGAAGAGGGCGTCATCTCCCTGCTTGACGCCATTGATGGCTGGTTCCCAACTATGTCCGACTTTGGTCGCATTCCGTTGGTCAACGGTGAGCAGCTTGATATTTCACCTGATGACGAGCGCCCTGTTGCGTTTGCCTTCAAGTCGCTGCAGGATCCACAGAACGGCAAGCTTACCTTTGTGAAGGTGCTTGCGGGTACTGTTTCTGCAGGTGCCGAGCTTATCAACGCTCGCACCCGCAAGCCCGAGCGCCTTTCTCACCTGTATCGTATGTGCGGCAAAGACACGGCTGACGTCAGCACCGCCGCAGCCGGCGACATCGTGGTAGTTCCAAAGCTCGAGGCCATGACGGGCGACACGCTTTCCGTTACCGGCAAGGTTGAGGCTGCCGCGTTCAGGTTCCCCAACTCCCTGTACCGCACGGCCATTGAGCCTGATGAGCGCGGTACCGAGGGCAAGCTGTTCGCGTTCCTGGAGAAGGCCGCCGACGCCGATCCAACCCTCAAGGTTGAGCGCGACGAGGATACCGGCCAGACCATTGTTTCTGCAATCGGCGAGGCACAAGTAGCCGTTCTTCTCGAGCGTCTTGAGCAGCGAGCCGGCGTTTCCGCACATAAAGTTGCGCTTCGCATCCCATATCGCGAGACGATCCGTCGAGTCGCAAGCGCTCAGGGTAGGCACAAGAAGCAGACCGGCGGCTCCGGCCAGTACGGCGACTGCTGGCTGCGTATTGAGCCAAACCCAGACGCAGGCTACGAGTTTGTCGACGAGATTGTGGGCGGCCACATTCCTCGCGGCTTTATCCCTGCAATTGACAAGGGCGTTCAGGAGACCATGCGCGAAGGCGTTTTGGCTGGTTATCCTATGATTGACGTTAAGGTTGCTGTCTACGAGGGCTCTTACCATCCTGTTGACTCCAATGAGATGGCATTCAAGACCGCTGCTCGCATTGGTTTCCAGAAGGCTGTTGACCAGGCAGAACCAGTTCTCTTGGAGCCTATGGCTCACCTGGAGATCACCGTTCCAGACAGTTACGCAGGCTCCGTCATGGGCGACGTCTCCGCTTCCCGCGGTCGCGTTGAGGGAATGTCTTCCGGCACCGGTGTTT
This sequence comes from Atopobium sp. ICM42b, assembly GCA_000564995.1. Classification (GTDB taxonomy): domain Bacteria; phylum Actinomycetota; class Coriobacteriia; order Coriobacteriales; family Atopobiaceae; genus Lancefieldella. The sequence goes on along the minus strand of JDFH01000015.1, from coordinate 29,793 downwards.
CCGCTGGTGAAACTACCATTAAGGCGACAATCCCATACGCCGAGGTTACCGATTACGCTACAAGGCTGAGGTCCCTCTCGCGCGGAACGGGCGAGTATACCGTTGAGCTGGCAGGATACGAGCAGGTGCCACACGACATTCAGGCTCGTCTTGCTGCCGAGTACGCCGAGCGTCGCGCCGCCGGCGAGCGCTAGCCCACAGGTCAGACGCACACTGCGAGCGCGGAAGGCGCTGCGAACGCGGCACCGTTGCGGGCACACTGACGCTGCGAGCATGGCAGGCGCTGCGAACACAGCACGGAGTCGCGGCCGGCGAGCGCAAGGTCGTAGGTAAATAACGAGTTTCAAGCAAGAACCCTCGCATCTTTCAGGTGCGAGGGTTCTTTTACGCTGGTGCAATGCGTCTAGCGTTGGTTTTTTAGGCTTTGCGCACAAAATTTCGTAGCTTTGTTAAGCCTCGCTGAAGAATCGTTAAGCGCTTAATCAAGATAACCGGATAACTGGGCTCAATGTCTGACATTTAGAGAGCCTTAATACCTGATATACATTTTTATGCATAAATTTCATTTAATATGCTGGAAAATGAATAGAAAGGTATAAATAATTTAACTATCGGTAAATTCCGCACCTAAGGAACACACCTATGTCAGATATTCTGCTCAATTACGGGTTTATTACACACCTAATGACGATATTCTGCACGTTTCAGGTGTTTTAAGCGTCATGTATACGTCTTTTTGACAGATTATCCGACATAGGTGTGTTCAGTCATCTTCAGCCATCTTCAACCATCATCATCCATCATCAAAACAGTACAAGCAACTAATGATGTTGCCCGTACGGTATGGTTGATCGTGGGCGTAAGCTTTTAGCACTCACTTGCTCATGTGGCTTATTTTCTTGCCTGTCGGTATTGCGCGGCGGCTATCTGGGTACGTATTTCAGACAAACAGCGTTGAGATGGCGATGTTATTCGTGATGGTAGCTTAAATCCAAGAAAGGCCGCACATGTATATAGAGCAAATCAATGGACCGGAAGACGTAAAAAAGCTGGACGCGGAGGCTCGCGTGGTGCTTGCGCAGGAGATTCGCGACAATCTGCTGGTCATGGAGTCAAAGCATGGCGGCCACTTTGGTCCAAACTTTGGCATCGTCGAGGCAACAATTGCGCTCCACACTGTGTTCAACTCGCCTGTTGACCATATCGTTTACGACGTCTCGCACCAGACGTATCCGCACAAGATGCTCACCGGCCGCAAGCAGGCATACATGGATCCCGCGCTCTACGACTCGGTGTCTCCTTACACCGATCCCGCCGAGACCCCGCATGACCTCTTCAAAATCGGCCACACTTCCACGTCCATCAGCTTGGCGCTTGGCCTGGCAAAGGCTCGAGACATTATGGGCGGCAAGGAGAACATCATCGCCGTTATCGGCGACGGCTCCATGTCTGGCGGCGAGGCGCTCGAGGGCTTGAACGTTGCCGGCGAGCTGAACAGCAACTTTATCATCGTCTTCAATGACAATCAGATGTCCATCGCCGAGAACCACGGTGGCATGTACGACCAGTTTGCTGAGCTGCGCCGTACCAACGGAGCTGCCGAGAATAACCTCTTCAAATCGATGGGCCTGGACTACCTGTATGTCAATGACGGCAACGACATCGAGGCTCTTATCGCCGCATTTGAGCAGGTAAAAGACTCAACTCATCCGGTCGTGGTCCACATCAATACGCTCAAAGGCAAGGGCTACGCTCCTGCGGAGGCAAACAAGGAGAAGTGGCACTGGCACATGCCGTTTGACATCCAGACTGGTCAGAGCCCTGCATCCGGTTCCTCCGAGTCGTACGCCAGCATCTTCGCAGAGTATGCGCTCAAGCGCGCAAAGACTGATCCTAAGTTTCTGGTGCTCATGTCGGCTGTTCCTGGTCTTCTCGGCCTTACGCAGGAACGTCGAGAAGAGCTAGGTAAGCACTACCTTGACGTGGGCATCGCTGAAGAAACTGCAGTTGCAATGGCTTCCGGCGCAGCTCACGCCGGCGCGCACGTGGTTTGGGGCTCAAGCGCAACCTTCATCCAGCGCACCTACGACCAGCTGACCCAGGACCTGGCGCTCAACCAGAATCCTGCGGTTATCGTGGGCTCCGGCTCCATTAGGGGATTGATGGCCGCCACCCACCAGGGCCTCAGCAGCATTTCCATGATCGCAAACATCCCTAACATGGTGTACCTCGCGCCGTCCAACGCCGAGGAGTACGTTGCCATGCTCGACTGGGCGCTTGAACAGGACAAACACCCTGTCTACATCGCAATTCCTTCCGGTCCCGTGGTCCACGCCGAGGGACCCGTCCGCGCAAACTTCGACGACCTCAACACCTACGAGGTCACGCGCCAGGGCTCCAAGGTGGCCGTTCTTGCCCTGGGCGATTTCTACGACCTTGGCGAGAAAACCGTTGAAGCCCTCAGCTCCACCTTGGGAATTGAAGCTACGCTGGTCAAGCCATACTTTGCCTCGGGCGTTGATCAGAATCTGCTCGACAACCTGGTAAAAGACCACGACGTCATCGTGACCATTGAGGACGGCATCATCGAGGGTGGCTGGGGACAAAATATAGCCAGCTACCTGGGAACTTCTTCCGCACGCGTGCTGAACTACGGCGTCAAGAAGGCTTTCTACGACCGCGTTAACATCGCGGACCTTATGCGAGAAAATCATCTGGAGCCTAAGCTGATTGCTGCGGACATCAAGCAGGTGCTGGGCATGTAGGCGTGTCGATGCTGCTGCCTCGGTGCGAGCCTCGTCTGTGCTGTGTGCCGTTGCGACATCGTCCGCACTTCTCGCCATCACATCAAAACTGTAACAAAAAAGAGGGGCCGCATCTGCGGTCCCTCTTCTGTATCAAGCGAATGTGCTGTTGCGGCTGCGAATGTGCTGTTGCGGCTTGTCGACGTGTGTCGCGACGCGACGTTCAGCTAAAACCTTAAGCCTTAAGAGCGCGGCCCATAGCGTCAGCCTGAACGATAGCTGCATAGAGCTCGTCAGGAGTGACGTCGCCAGCAAGGTTGTGGATGGTCTCGCCAGGAACGCAAGCAGCCTCAGCGATCTTCTTGATCTGCTCGTCAGTGGTGATGCCAACCTCCTCGAGGGTAGTTGGAAGACCAACCTCAAGGCAGAAGTCCTGGACCTCGTCGAACTCCTCCTGAGGAACGCCCTCAAGAACAAGCTGGACCAGGGTACCAAAAGCAACGCAGTTGCCGTGAGGTGCGCTGTGGCCACCAAGAGAGGTGAGGCCGTTGTAGAAGGAGTGAGCTGCTGCGCAGTTAACGTTGTCAGCGCCGACACCACTCATGTAGACGGTTGCCTCGCAGATAGCCTCAAGAGCTGGGGTTACAACGTTGTTCTCGCAAGCCTTAATTGCCTGTGAACCGTAATCGCGAAGGGTGAGGTAGCACTCCTTAGCAATTGCCATACCAACGCGGGTAATGCCGGTTCCCTCGAGGGAAGGAGACTCGGTGCGGATGGATGCGCGGCCCTCAAAGTAGGTGCCCAGTGCGTCGCCCATGCCTGCTACCAGGAAGGAAACAGGTGCGTTAGCGATGATCTGGGTGTCGACCATAACTGCATCTGGGTTCTGTGGGTAGAAGAGGTACTTGTCAAAGGAACCGTCATCGTTGTAAATAACGGAGAGGCCGGTGCATGGAGCGTCGGTAGCTGCAACGGTAGGAAGAATAACGATGCGCTTACCAGCGTAATATGCGGTTGCCTTTGCGGTGTCAACAGCGCTGCCGCCGCCGATAGCGACGACTACGTCGATGTTGTCCTCCTCGACGATAGCCTTCATGCGGTTAATCTCGCCGTTGGAAGAGATGCCACCGAAGACCTCGTAGCGACGGTAATAGTCGCCCTTGCCCTCGAAGCTCTGCTCGATCATGTCGTGGGTTGCTTTGTAGCCGCTGTTAGAGCAAACAAAAAGGAAGCGTTTTCCCATGTAGCCCATCTCTTTTTCAAACTCGAGACAAGCATTTTTGCCCTGAACATACTTCAGTGGCTCACGCATTGCGCGCAGCATTTTCATAGGTTCCCCTCTCCGGATACGTTTTAGACCTATGTAAATTATGGTAACACTGTCAAAAGAACATAACAGCAAGGAAAATATTTAGATTCGGACAAAGTGAAAATCTAGATTCCAGCACGGAAAGAATTTAGATTCGGACAACTTCTGGAAAGTTTACGTGAACATACATTCACTAGCCGGCAAATGATATCCTTGTAGTGTCAAATTTTCGCACTGTGGTCTTTGGAGGACACATGCTTAGTTCTGTCGAAATCAAACCCGATGTCTACTTTGTAGGCGCCCTGGATTGGAACGCTCGCGAGTTCCACGGCTACACCACTGAGCAGGGCATCACCTACAATGCATACCTTATCCTGGACGAGAAGGTCACGCTCATTGACACCGTCAAGCGCCCATTCTCCGAGGAGCTGGTCGAGCGCATTAAGAGCATCATCGATCCAGCAAAGATTGACGTTCTGATCTGCAACCACATTGAGATGGACCACTCCGGCAGCGTTCCTCGCATTCTGGAGCTCGCGCCAAACGCCGAGGTCTACGCAAGCGCACCTCAGGGCGTCAAGGAGCTCAAGGCTTTCTATGGCGAGAATATCAACGTCAACGGCGTAAAGACGGGCGATACGCTCAACATTGGTAAGCGCACCCTGACCTTTGTGCAGACCCCAATGGTCCACTGGCCAGACAACATGGTCACGTATTCTGACTACGACAAGATCCTCTTCTCCAACGATGCATTTGGTCAGCACTACGCTTCAAGCACCCGCTTTGAGGACGAGTCCGACTACTGCGAGGTCATGAAGCAGGCTCGCAAGTACTACGCAAACATCGTTCTCCCTTACGGTCGTCAGGCTGACTCCGCTGTTACCGCAGTTAAGGGCATTGGTCTGGAGAACATCGATATTATCGCCCCAGCTCACGGCGTTGCATGGCGCTCCCACATTGCCGACATCATCTCCAAGTACGAGGAGTGGACTACCGGCAAGCTTGAGGAGAAAGCCCTGGTTGTGTACGACTCCATGTGGGGCTCAACCGACAAGATGGCTCACGCTCTTCTGGACGGTTTTCTGGCTGAAGGCATTCCTGCCCAGCTCATCGACCTCAAGGAGACTCATATCTCCAACGTCATGTATCACTTCTTGGATTCCAAGTATGTCTGCGTTGGTTCGCCTACGCTGAACTCTAAGTTCCTGCCTACCGTTTCTTCCTTCCTGACCTATATGAGCGGTCTTTCTCCAAAGAATGACCACCGTATTGGCTTTGCGTTTGGCTCTTACGGCTGGGCTCCACTTGGACCAAAGATGGTTCAGGCCGAGCTTGAGGCAGCTGAGTTTACCATGCCACTGCCTGTTCACGCTATTGGCTGGATTCCTTCTGACGAGGACCTGGACGCCGTTCGTGCGCAGGTCAAGGACCTGGTCGCGGCTGGCAAGCAGCTCTAATCTAGCGGTATATTGAGCAAGACCCCCACACTCAGCTGAATGTGAGGGTCTTTTGCTGTTAAGGGAGTTAAGCGGACAAAAATGATGCAAATGACCCCGAAGTGACCCCGAAATGACTCCGAAGTGACCCGAAGTGGTAAAAAATGCGTTTAGTTGGAGATTTCATTTTTCTGCATACAACGTTTGCCCAGATAAAAGTTTTTAAGGCGGTAAAAAATCGTCTTAGTTGGAGATAAATCAACCAATTTTCAATTTTCATTTCCAACTAAACGGGTTTTTTACCTTTTTCGGCACATAATTTTAGGCGTAAAAGTTACGTATTCATGGAAATGAATTAATTGGACGAGTTATTCAAAATTCTGCATCAAATATTGGGAACTGCGTGTTAGCCAGAATTAACGCAGAAAATAGAGAAGCATGATATTAAAATGGCTGGCAAAATCGCAGAAAAGTAATTCGTATCGCGGGAAAAGCGTGCTGCTCGTATAGTTGACGCTATCACCTCGCGGAGCCGTTCGCGCCATCGCGTCTCGCGCCTGACGTTTCATGGCGAGACTGTGTCAAATTCCTGAAGACTACAAGGTAGAGCGCGTTAGAGTACAATAGTCTGTACAAAAAGTAACTTCGAAGAGGTAGGTGCCCATACACTCGATGGACATTGCGTTAAGTATTGGAATAACTCTGCTGCTTACCCTGGTAAACGGCTTTTTTTCTGCGGCCGAGATGGCCATTGTTAGCTCTCGTCGCGCGGCACTTGAGGCGGACGTGGACGAGGGCGATCCAAGAGCCCTTGCTGTCATTGACATTGCCACTGATCGCGGATATTTCCTCGCAACAATCCAGGTCGCAATTACCCTGGTAGGTTTTGCGTCCTCAGCATTTGCTGCAACAAGCCTTTCCGCGCCATTTGGCACTTGGCTTATTAGCATTGGTGTCCACGCTGACCTGGCGCTTCCTTTAGCTGTCGTGGCTATTACGCTGATTGTTTCCTTCTTTTCCGTGGTCATCGGCGAGCTGGTTCCAAAGAGTATTGGCCTAGCAAACTCCGAGGCAGTGGCCAAAGCAGTCGTCGGCCCTATGAAGGCGTTCATGCAGATTGTGCGTCCACTCGTGTTCATCACGTCTGCCTCGGCAGATGCGGTTACCACGCTGATGGGCATTGACACTACCAACGACCATCAAGAGGTCACCGAGGAAGAGCTCCGCTACATCGTCAAGGATTCCGAGGACCTTTCTGAAGAAGAAAAATCCATGATCCACGAGGTCATCGAGATGGGCGACACTGTTGTCCGCGAGGTAATGGTCCCGCGCGTTGACATGACCGCCATGGAGGACACCGCAACTATCGCCGAGGTCCTGCGCGTCATGCGCCAGACGGGCTTCTCGCGCATCCCTATCTACCACGAGAATATCGATCGCATCGTGGGCATCGCTCACATCAAAGATTTGCTGGAGCCGGCGCTTGACCAGCACGCTAGCGACGAGAAGATCGCGCGCTTCGTGCGTTCTGCTGACTACGTACCCGATACCAAAGACATCATTCCGCTGCTCACTGAGATGCAGACAAGTCGCGACCAGATGGTCATCGTGGTTGACGAGTACGGCGGAACCGCTGGTGTTATCACCGTTGAGGACATCGTCGAGGAGATTGTTGGCGAGATTGAGGATGAGTTTGATCCGGACAACAAGTATCTGACGCAGCTCTCTGATAGAGAGTGGCTGGTAGATGGTCGCTTCTCGCTCAATGACGCAGCTGAACTTGGATGGCCGGTCGGGGAATCCGAGGAGTACGAGACTATCGCGGGCTTTGTGCTGGATTTGGCAAATCATTTGCCTCGTCCAGGTGAGGTTTTTGAGAAGGATGGCTACGTGTTCCGCGTGCAGTCGATGCGTCGTCGCCGACTATCTTTGTTGCGTGTAATTGCCCCAGAACCACAGGTAGACGGTGAATCTGAGCCAGCCGGCGAAAACTCTGACACATCAGAAAATGAATAACTAAAAGAATGATTACAATAGAGTGAACCAATAGAAAGAGGTTGAAATGGCGCAGTTGATTTCTATCAAAAAAGTTGTGGTAGGACCTAAAAACTTGACCGCTACCGTTGAGTTTTCGGCCAAAGCGCCACGTTTGACCTCGGAAAACGCTGAGGCAACTGAGCGCGTACTTGAGCTTTTGCCAGGTCTTTCCAATCATCTGTGCTTGGGTGACGCCGACGCTCGCTTTGGCCTTGTTGCCAAGGACACCGAGGTTGCGCACCTGCTTGAGCACGTAACCGTTGAGCTTCTGGCCCTGACCAACCTCGCGGGAGACGTTGCTTCGGGCAAGACTTCCCTGGTAGATTCCCGTCGCGGCCTCTACGAGATCATCCTCGCATGTCCAGACGACGTGCTGGTTGCAGCCTCGCTTTCCAGCGCTGTGTGGCTCCTCAACTGGGCATATGGCAACCAAGAGGACGCCGACCCAGACATCAATGCAATCGTTTCTGGCCTCGTTGCGCTTATCCAGAGCCTTGACGGCGAGAAGACCGATGAGCTCGCAGACTCCGCGGAACCTGAGGCGGACGCTGTACCCCAGGCAGAAAGCGTAGACGCAGAGGATTACGCTGCCGACAACTCCTCCGAGGACGTCGCTGATGCCGCAGCTGCTGATGCAGTTGAGGCTGAGGTTGCAGACGCTGAGGAGAACAACGCTGAGGTCGCAGGCATCGATGCAGCCGACGAGGACGCGGTCGCACCCGCTGCCGACGCCGAGCCCGCAGCCATCGCCGAGCCCGCAGCCGACGCCGCCGAGGCACCCGCCGACGAGCTTGCCGAGGCAAAAGCTGATGAGGACGCTACGGACGACTCCGAGGTCACTGACGTCCCAGATGACTGGAACATGATTAACGTTCCTCGTTCAAAGCCCGTTCGATAAACGCCCTTATTGCGGTATGATTACGTACAGCGTTTTGCTGTTTAACAGGAGGTACTTATGAGCAAGAAGTCTGCTGGTTTCTTTCTAGGCGCTATTTTTGGTGCTACTGCTGGCGCTGTAGCTGGTCTTTTCCTGGCTCCACGTTCCGGCGAGGAGACTCGCGCTTTGGCTGCAGATGCTGTCAATGACGCATGGGATTCCGCACTTGATTCTTACGAGCGCACATCAAAGGTTGTAAGCACTAAGATTGACGAGGTCAAGCCTACTGTTGACGCAAAGACCGACGAGCTCCGCGCAAAGGTTGATCTTGCTCGCGAGCGTATGGATCAGCTCCGTGAGTCACTTTCTGACGCTGTGACCTCTGCTTCTAATACTGTCGCAGATGCTGCTGATGTTGTTGCAGACTCCTTTGTTGTTCCAGAGCCAACCGCCACAACTGCTGAGGCTCAGGCAGTTCGCATCGAGAACGTTGAGTCTCACGAGCAGGAGCACGCTGGCGAGGGCTACCAGGAGGCATAAGCCTCACTTACAAGCAATGTGACGGGACGCCTTATGACGTCCCGTTTTTTATAGAGAGGTTTCACGTGAAAACAACCGAGCTCCTAGGCGCAAAGGTCCTTCTCCCCAAAAAGCCTGCTACAAAGGGCAAGCACGCGGGAGAAGAGCGGTTTTCCAAGTTAGGAAAAATTCATAACGTGGTTTTTGCGCCCTTCAAACAGGGTCAGTCCTCGCAGGTAGTGGGCGTGATGGTTCAGAAGCCCGATATTGCCGGCATGATTAAGCAGGATGACGCGTTTGTCACTCTGGAGTCTCTGGAGACCATTGAGCAGGGACTTTGCGTTAAAGATCCCGAGAATAACGTCGATAAAGCTGCAATCAAACGCCTGAACTTGGACTTTGATACCTGCATTCTATGGCACGGCATGGAAGCCCGCACTAAGAATGGAAAAAGTCTGGGCTACGTGAGCGGTGCAGAGTTTGACCAGGTCACTGGTGTGGTCTCGGCATTTCTTGTGGGTGACGGTGCTGGATCTGAGGCGCTGGTAGGCTCGTTTGCCATCAAGCCTGAGTGGTTGCTTGGCTATTCTAACGGCGCCATGGTCCTCTCTGACGAGGCAGCAGATGCCCAGCTCACCGGCGGCTTAGCTGCAAAAGCAGGCGAGGGATACGCAGCCGCCGCCGCAAAGGCTTCTGAGGCTACCGCTAAGGCCGGAAAGGCTGTTGCAGAGGCCACCGAGAAGGGCGCGTTTGTCCTGGGTAAGACGCTGGCCAAGGCAAAGCGTGCTATCGAAGATGCTACCGAGCCCGACGCAGAAGACGATTCCGAGCGCCCAGCTCCCGTTGCTGCAGAGGACGTTCGCCTCGAGAAGCCATCTGCAGAGGAGCAGGTCGCCGCTGACAAGTCCGCTGCAGAAAAGTCCGCCGCTAAGTCTGCAAGCAAGTCGTCTGCACAGGCTACTGCAAACAAGGCTGCAAAGGGCTTTGGCATGCAGCTTGGACGCATGGGCAAGATGTTCTCTGACTTTAAGGACGAGTTTGACAAGGCAAGCAAGTAATAAGCAGCAGATAAACGCATAAAACGAAGGGCGAGAAGATCGATCTTCTCGCCCTATTTTTGTGTTGCAGTTGCGTGACGTTTGCTACAAGCCCATGGCCTGCAGAATGAACATCACAATGGTCAGGATGATAACGGTGACGATGGTAAACCAGGTCAGTGCGTTCCAGATGCGGCCGTTGGCGTACTTGCCCATGATGTGTTTGTCGGCCGCAATGATAACCATAAAGACAAGCAGAATTGGCAGCAGAATACCGTTGATGACCTGGGCGGCCATCATGATGCCAAAGAGGCTCATGCCTGGGATCAGAACAACCAGCGCAGAAATGACCAGGACGGTAGTAATAATGCCGTGGTAGACAGGGGCCTCCTGCCAGCTACGGTCGGCTCCGCGCTCCCAACCAAATGCCTCGCAGATAGCGCTTGCGGTAATGCCTGGCAGGACGCACGCTGCAAGGAAGGATGCGCCGACCATACCCAACGCAAAGAGGGTACTAGCATACTGACCAGCAAGTGGTTCAAGGGCGCGAGCAGCGTCGGCAGCGGAGTCAACAGAGATTCCACGAGGGAAGAGGACAGCGCCGGTGGTCAGCATGATGAACCAGGTAATGACCTCGGCCAGGATTGCGCCGGCAACATTGTCTGCACGCTGTGCGGGAATGTCGCTGGTATCAAGGTTCTTCTCGACAACATTTGATGCAACCAGGAAGATCATGTAGGGGCTGATGGTAGTACCAATATTTGCGACCAACAGAGAAATGTATGACGGTTCGGCGGAGGGCTGTGGAATGATGGTGACGCGCAGGGCCTCGCCCCAGTCAGGCTGAGCCAGCACGCCGGCTACCACGTACGTGACAAAAATGCAGCTAATTGCCAGCAAAATCTTCTCGATACGGCGGTACGATCCGCCAACGGTCAGAAGCCACACCATCAGGGCACTGATAGGCACCGAGACGTATGTTGGGATGCCAAAGAGCTCCATACTGGACGCAATACCTGCGAATTCGGAGAAGGTAACAGCAATGTTGGAGAGCAGCAACGCACCCATTGCCAGCGTGGACAGGCGGATACCAAAGCGCTCGCGCACCAGCGATGCAATGCCTTTACCAGTGACACAGCCCATTCGAGCTGCGGTTTCTTGAACAACAATCAGCAGGAAGCACATGAGCGGCACGGTCCACAGCTGCGAATAGCCAAACGTAGCGCCCGCGCTGGAGTAGGTTGCAATGCCACCGGCGTCGTTACCAGCAAATGCAGCGAGAAGACCGGGACCCATTGCCATCAAGATGTACTTGAGGCTGTTTTTGTTGACCGGAGCCTTCTCTTTAGATGTGCGTTTGCCCTGCTCGACAACGATTCCGTCGCCCGCAGAAAGCTGACCAGCCGCGTCCTGTTCTGCAGCAGCGTCCTGCTCTACAACCACGCCCTGCTCTGCAACCGCGTCCTTTACGTGTGCGTTCTCCTGCGCCATTTACATCACACCTACAAGCGAGAGAGCGTAAGAGAGGACGAAGAATGTCACCACCGAAAGGCCCATGGAAATCAGGGTAAGCGTGAGACCTGAGGTTTCCTGGTTTTTCTCCTCACGATGGCGAAGTACAGCCAAGAAAATTGGGGTCAGCAGGAAGGAGATGAGCGTAGAGCCAGCTGCTGCGCCAAAAATCTGAATAATAGTCTGGTCAAAGAGCGCGGCGTAGAATACGCCTGCATTTGGATCGTACGGATGGAACAGAGCCTCTAGCAGGGCGTGAGCTGCGGCACCAAGGATGCAAATGAGTCCGCTGACCAGAAGACCCAGTAGAAGCGAGCGGAAGGCAAAGCCTAAGATAGAAGGAGACTTCTCGCTGCCAGGATCGTCTGTGAGGAAGAAGTTTGTCACGTAGTTGACGGTATTCTCGCTCAAGTTCAGCGAGATTGGCATCGTAATAGTGCAAAGAGCTGCGAAAATACCCATGATTGGATTAGATGTTGCGGCTGTTCCTACAAAGGCAGCAGTCACAACGGAGGCAACCCAGAACAAAAGCCAGAGGTTGCGGTGGAGGAACCAAATAATGTTGCGGCCGCGGTCGCCAGAATCGGAATCGCTCCTGCCGCCACCAACAATCTGCAGGTCTTCGGCGTGTTCCTCTTCAAGAACGTCAAGAGCATCGTCGACGGTAACAATGCCCAACAGGCGGTTGTCGTCAGAAACAACAGGCATGGCCAGCAGGTTGTACTTTGCAATGTTTCGAGCAACGTCCTCCTGGTCGTCCTCTGGTGAGGCTGTGACCAGGTTCTTATTGGCAATCTCCTCCAGACGAGTTTCTGGCTCGGAGACAATCAGGCGGTTCAAGGTAACAATTCCGGACAGACGGCCATCCTCGTCAGTAAGGTAAAGGTAGCGGACGGTCTCAAAGTCCTCGTCCAGGTTGCGCAGGCGATCAAAGGCGTATGCAACGGTCTGGTCCTCAGGAACAGAAAGCGCCTCGGACGTCATAATACGACCGGCGGTGTACTCGCGGTATCCCAGCAGCTGCCTAATTGCACGCTGCTCCTTAACGCCCATCAAGCGCAGGAGTTTCTCGGCACGGTCATAGCTCAGCTCGGAGACAAGCTCGGCTGCGTCGTCTGGATCCATCTCGGACAGGATGCGAGATGCTTCTTTTTCGTTCAGGCCGCCGATGAGCTCAACTGCCATAGCGTCGTCGTTGAACTCTGCCATTGCGCCGGCTCGCTGCTCGTCATCAAGCTGGGCAAACACCTGACTACGCAGGCGCGAGTCCAGGCGCTCGATGATGTCTGCGACGTCAGCAGGGTGCAGCTCGTCCAGCGTCTTGTGGGAAACGGAGAGCTTAACGTTGGAGAGGTCGCGCTCAACCAGGTCCATGTAACTCCACGCAATGATGCGCTCCTGCATGGGGTGACCCATGGCGCGCGCAATGCGGGTAACCAGGTGCTCTAGCTGGGGAGAAAGGCTGCGCAGCAGACCGCGTGCGCCAACCTCTGCGCCCAGAAGACGCAGCTGCGTTGAGCTAGTATCGGAAAGCTTGAGGTCGTTTACGCGGACGACGCGAATGCCACGCGTATCAACAATCTGCTTGTTCAGAATATCTCGGGCGAGAAGAACTTCGTTAGGCTGGAGGTACGAGAAACGAATCTCAGTTGAAGGCACCTTGAGCCTAATGACGTCCTCATCGTAGGTATCAACATACTTGCGCCAAGAAATCATCATTGGCGTGCGGCCAGGGCCCATAAAAGCCAGGGAAGTAATGCGAGGAAAAACTTCTCCGGTAGCAATTCCAAGGTCGGAGACAGAACCGATCTTCTCGCCTTCTGAATCTAGAACCGGATTACCCATTAACTGGGAAAGATAAATCATGTGTGCTCCTTACATGCGTCCGAAGACTAAAGCGTGGCTTTGGCGAGAAACTCTGCGTATTTGCCACGGGGACTGCATTGCGATTTCACCCCTCACGGTGCAAATCGGCACACCGCAAGAGGTCAGCGACTGTGAGGTCGAGGTTTCATGCTGACCTTTCTCTTCATCCAATAGAACGTGAATTGTGCTTGCGAGGACAATTCACAGATGTAACTATTTTAACGATTTTCTCGCGAGGCTGTAAAGACTCTTCACATAATCTAGCTGCTCGGATTTACCTGCAGTCGAGGTGCGACCAGCGCATGACCAGCCCGATCCGCAAAGCTTCACGGCGCACAAAAAAGCCCGGTACCTGCGGAACGCAGATACCGGGCTGAGCTGGTACAAAGTGTAACGAAACAGCTCTTAGAACTGTACGTTTGGTGCCTGACGAGCGGACTCGTCGGTGACCTGGAAGCTTGTACGTGGGGAACGTCCACCAGCAAGAAGGTTGTTTGGGAAGACAGCGATGATGTTGTTGTAGTTCATGACAACATCGTTGTAGCTCAAGCGAGCGTAGCTGAGGCGGTTCTCGGTGTCAGTAAGCTCTGCCTGGAGCTCCAGGAAGTTCTGGTTAGCCTTGAGCTCTGGGTAGTTCTCAACAACAGCAAACAGGTTGGTCAGAGCGTTGGAAAGAGTGCCGGAAGCCTGCATCTTCTCTTCAGGAGTGTGAGCGTTTGCGACTGCAGCGCGAGCGGAGGTAACTGCCTCAAAAGTCTTAGACTCGTGAGTTGCGTAACCCTTAACGGTGTTGACCAGGTTAGGGATCAGATCGTTACGACGCTGAAGCTGCGTATCGATAGCTGCCCAAGCGTTATCGCACCTGTTGCTTGCGCGGATGATGTTGTTGTGAATGCTAATGGCCCAGAAAACAAGAAGGACAATAACTACAACTGCGGCAATAATCATGCTAAATCCTTTCAATCACTGACAATTTTGTGTCAGCCATCCATTTGGACAGGTTAATTATACCCAAAACTAAAAATCTAAGGCGTTTTTGATTAAAGCTTTTAACTTGTTAAGGAATCTTTCGGTAAATGGAATGCTCGCCCACACACTGACGAGAAGAACGTTGAGCTAGAAATGACGTGAAATGGAATGGAAGTTCTGGAAGTAAAACATGGAGTTGAGGGCCGCCAAAAATGGCGGAGAGGGAGGGATTCGAACCCTCGGAACGGGGACACCGCTCAACGGTTTTCAAGACCGCCGCATTCAACCACTCTGCCACCTCTCCAAAGCGGTAATATCCTACCGCATAATTCAGTTTTTTGCGAGTAGGGGATTTAGCAAGTTAGGTTTTGCTTCATAATTGAGTGAAGACAAATATGCGTCAGGTTCGTGACAGAATCGCGACGGATTTGCGTCAGAGCCGAGACAGAATTCCGTAAGATTTACGCCAGCAATCGGACAAGAGAGGAGCAGCTATGAGTGACGAAGCACAAGAGCCTTTGACCCCACAGGCTGCTCTTGATCAGAAGTACATGAAACTTGCTCTTGAGCAGGCAGAGCTTGCAGCACAGATAGGAGAAGTGCCTATCGGAGCAGTTGTGGTGTGCGATGGAGAGGTTATTGCCGTTGCCCACAATCGCCGTGAAATTGATAACGACCCTTCTGCGCACGCTGAGTTTCTCGCCATGCAAGAGGCCTCAAAAAAGCTTGGCCGCTGGAGGCTCTCGGGTTGTACGGTTTATGTGACGCTGGAACCTTGCTTGATGTGCGCGGGATTGATGGTCAACGCTCGTATTGATCGTTGTGTGTTTGGTACGTTTGATCCCAAGGGCGGCGCAACGGGTACGTTGTTTGACGTTAGTAGCGATCCAAGACTCAATCACGAGTTTGCTGTCTCAGGCGGAGTATTAGCAGACGAGGCATCTGCACAGCTCAAAGCCTTCTTCAAAGAGCGTCGTAAAAGCAAAAGTTTGGAAAATTGAGAAGTTTAGAGGAATTATTTAAAAGAGATCTTGATTCCACTAGCGTTTATCAGCAAAGCCCCAAGACCAATAAAAGCTACTAGAAGAATGAGCTTTATAGCCATTGAGATGCTGAATACAAAAGATAGAGTCGCGCTTACTAACAGGAATAATGCAAATACAGTGATTGTGATTAAGATTAATTTGTCATTCTCGTCAGCTGTTTGGGGCTGAGACGCGTGCCCTTGGACATTTTGATTAGTTACATTTTTATCAAAGACGATAGAGAGTGTAATAAAAGAATTTATAAGCACGAGAACAGCATAGAGATACCAATAGTTGTAAGAGACAAGAAAATAGAGGAAACACCCAGATAATACAGTCCTGAAGGACGAGATTTTACCTGTTCTATAAAATGTATGAAGTCCGGCAAAGCCACCAATAAAAGCTAATAGCCCGTAGGTTAATCGGGACGAGTATTTGCTTGAGGTTACTTGTTCAGATGAATTACTGACATCCGTCTCAGCCATAAGAGCCTCCAAAGTATGCCGTAAACACTCTTATAAATTCATAAAATATTTTATAAGAGTATTATATCACAATATGTAATAAATTTCATAAAGTGTTCTTTGGAGAATGGAATTGTAGTTCTAGATCACCTGGAAAATAAAGAAATCAAGGTAATGGCTCTCGGGAACACCCCAAAGAATTGGGTGGTCAGGAGCTTGCTGTCGCTCTTCAATTTGCTTGAGCTGTACGTTGGTGTGGTGAGCTGCCTCGGCAATTGCTTGGGCGAGAAGATCTCTGGTCATGAAGTGTGAGCAGGAACAGGTTGCCAGGTAGCCGCCTCGAGGTAGCAACTTCATGGCTGCAGCGTTGATTTCCTTATAGCCACGCATGGCGCTGCGAACCTTGTCGCGTGTCTTAGTGAATGCGGGCGGATCCAGAATGATGAGGTCAAACGGACCTCCCTCTGCTTTGAGCTGAGCGCGGTCTTGAGCTAACTTTGGCAGATATTCGAGAACATTTGCGCAGGTAAAGTCCATGCGGTCTGCCAAGCCGTTGAGCTCCGCGTTTTGGCGCGCAAGGTCAATGGCGGTTTGACTGACATCTACACAGCGGACAAATTCTGCTCCACCAGCTGCGGCATTAAGACCAAAAGGACCAACGTGACAGAAGCAATCCAACACACGGCGACCTTGCGCAAGCTGACGAGCTGCTCGACGATTATATTTTTGATCTAAGAAAAAGCCGGTTTTCTGGCTGTTTTCCAGGTCAAGATTGAATTTGAGCCCGTTTTCGGTTGCAAGAACATGAGTTGAAGGCAGCGTAAGAGGATTTTCTGTAATCAAGCTATTCTCGTCAGAAGAACCACTTGTCCACCAGCCCTTATATTGCGGAAGTCCCTCTTTAAGGCGAGAGGGGGAGTCATTTCTTTCGTAAATGCCGTCGATTACCTGGCCGTCTGCAGAGAAAACTTCAAGTAGCAGTGGATAGATAGCATCACGCAGATGCTCCATGCCAACGGTTCCTACCTGCGCAACAAGCACATTCTCGTAGCGGTCAACGATTAAGCCAGGAAAGCCATCGGCCTCAGAGAAGATGACACGGCAGCAATTGGTATCGGGCTCAGTGCCTGGTAGAGCGCGGTTTCCCATAGTGGTTTTGCGGTGCTCCCACGCCCAGCTAATCTTACGACTCCAAAACGCTTCGTTAAGCCTATCGTTGGCGTTTCTTGTCACAATTCTGACGCGAATCTTGCTCATTTCTGACAGAAGGCCGGTTCCCTGGTAGGTACCGTTCTCTTCAAAGACATCAACAATGCAACCGTTTTGAGCATGCTTGCCGCTTTCTGGAGACGGTTCTACACGAATAACCTCGCCCTCAAAGACCCAAGGATGTCCGCCCGCAAGCGCGCGAGCTGCTTTCTTGGTGACAATAACCTGTGGATATGGGCGGAGTTGTTTCATGATGGTCCTTCTCGCGAGAAGCGCTTACAAAAAAGCTGGGTGTCTGCAAGCGCCCAGCATCTATGTTCAAAAGTTACAGAATCAAATTGCAGAGAGCCATAATGGGGAATATTGCCTGCTTGATGGCTGCAGAGCGTTTGTCGGGAGAAGTTACATAGAGAAGAATTGCGGCAAATGCCATTGAACATACAGCAAAGATAACAAGCGCTTTGCCTGCTGGATTTCTGGTGGCCATCAAGAAGACGCCAACGAATACCTCAATGGCAAGAAAGAGATTGTAAAATCCCTGGTTAAAAGCTATTTTTTCGGTGCTCTCTGCCTCTTCTTTTGTCATGTTAAAGGCCTTGAGTGTGCCGTCAGAAGTCCAGGCAAATGACTCAAGATAAAAAATAACCACATGAAGAGCTGCTGCTCCAAGAGCAAAAATTACACCAACGCCATTAAAAGGGCCCATTTTGATTCCTTTACTGTATGAGCTGACTGCATCGATTATAGATTACGTATGTCGGCCATATCTGCCGCCAAATCCAAATCCTTTGCCTCTTGACCTTGAGCCCGAGAACATCGAACGCGTGGTCTTGGAGGTAGAGCGGGGGTCCTGGAGCATAATGCGTCCAGTATCGTAAGAAAAGCCAGATAGATCCCATGTAGGAATGAGCGCTTTTGTAAAATATTCAATTTCTCTGAGAGGCGTGACCTCGTCTGGTCCCATAAAAGTGAACGCCTGACCTGCGGCTCCTGCACGGCCTGTTCGGCCAATGCGGTGAACATAATCCTCAGGGTCAAGCGGCACGTCAAAGTTAATGACTGCGTCAATGCCCTGGATATCAATACCGCGGCTCATGACGTCAGTTGCAACAAGAACCTGAATGGCGCCACTACGGAATCGCTCCAGCGCTCTTGCGCGAGCTTTTTGCGGACGGTCCGCATGCATAACGTCAACCTTGAGACCTGCGGCTTTGAGATTTTTGTAAATGCTGTCAACGCGCGACTTTGTCCTACAGAACACCAACACACGCTCTGGCGCAGGATCAAACGAGTCGATAAGCGCCTTTAAGAGCTGCGGTTTTTGTCCCTGAGTGACCGAGCATAAATGTTGCTCGATTGTTGCCGCAGTCTGTCCGGTTCTTGCAATCTCAATGCGCTCTGGATCTTTAAGCAGCGCGTCTATAGTCGATGTGATTGATGCGGGGAGCGTTGCCGAGAAAAGCAGCGTTTGATGCGCTTTGGGCAGCTGCTCCATAATGCGATGAACGCTTGGCCAAAATCCCATGTCAAGCATACGATCCGCCTCGTCGAGCACCAGTACCTGGATGTTCTCAAGGCTTGTATGCTTCTTGTCGAGAAGATCTATCAGGCGGCCAGGTGTTGCCACCAGTACATCGCAACCTTTTTGCAGCGCGGTTATCTGGTGCTTGTAGCGAGCGCCACCGGTAACAATGACGGCCTGCTGACCGGTGGATGCGCAAACGCTCTTGGCAACGGCATCAATTTGAGCAGCTAGCTCTCGCGTTGGCGTGATGATGAGCGCGCGAGGATATGTATTGCGTTTGGCGTCGCCTCGCTTGGCGTTATGCTTGGCGCCGCGTCCGGCGGCCGCGTTGGGTTTGGCGCTCGCGTTGGGCTCCTTGGCATCGAGCTTCTCGGTCCCACCGGGTTTCTCGACAGCAATGCGCTGCAGCGTAGGCAACATAAACGCTGCAGTTTTACCTGTTCCCGTTTGCGCAGACGCAACAACGTCCTTTCCCGCGAGGACAGCGGGAATTGCCGCGGCTTGCACGGGAGTAGGCGCGCTGAACCCAAGTGTTGCTACGCCTGCCAGAATTTGCTCGTTTAGCCCGAGCTCGGCAAAAGTTATTTCCATATAAACAAGTATACTTATGTGCAACGATTAGCCAAAGGAAGTTGCCATGCCTATTAATATTCCAGATGGTTTACCAGCTAAGAAGACACTGCAAGAGGAGCGTATTTTTGCGCTTGAGGAAGAAGTTGCAGAACACCAGGAGATTCGCCCGCTGCGCCTGGCAATTTTGAATTTAATGCCTAAGAAAATTCAGACAGAAACTCAGATTCTCCGTTTGATTTCAAAGTCTCCTATTCAGGTAACGTGTGACTTTATGCGCATCTCTTCGCATGAATCTAAAAACACTGCCGCCGACCATCTGGTCACGTTTTATTCAACTTTTGATGACTTCAAAGATAAGAATTATGACGGTCTGATTATTACGGGTGCTCCTATCGAAGATCTTAAATATGAGGACGTTGACTATTGGGATGAATTCTGTCGCATTGTTGATTGGTCTCAGGAGCACGTCTTTTCTACGATGTACCTGTGCTGGGGCGCACTAGCTGGCCTGTATTACCTGCACGATATTCCCAAGAAGATGCTGGGCGCTAAGCTTTTTGGTATTTTTCCGCAGCGTTTATGCGATGAGTATTGCTTCCTCACCAATGGATTTGACGAGGTACATTACATGCCACACTCTCGCCATGCTGCAATTGAGACATCAGCTTTGGTGAATCATCCAGAGCTTGCCGTGCTTTCTGAGGGATTTACCAGCGGACCTGCACTTCTCGCCACCAGAGATTTCCACGAGATTTTTGTAACCGGTCATTTTGAATATGATCGCGATACGCTTGCAGAGGAGTATTGGCGCGACTTTCACAAGGGCCTGCCTATTCGCCTGCCAGAGAACTATTTCCCTGATAACGATCCAGAAAAGCAGCCGCTGTTTACCTGGCGAGCGCACGCCAACTTGCTGTATCGCAACTGGATTAACTGGGTGTACCAGATGACGCCATACAACACAGACGAGATACCTGCAGCTATTGCAGATCTTCGTAAGCGTGTTTCCGAGGCTGATCCTGACGCAAGGATGACCGGTAGGTTCTAAGCTGGCGTTTACACGGTGACCGAATTGCCAGCGCTTGTAACTGGTTGGACGCCATCAATACCATAAAATAATTTATTGATACACGCGTATGAAGCTACGTGTAGAAACACGTATAGAGAGGATACGTTGATGAAGGTTGTAATTGCTTCAGATATTCACGGCGCTGCCGACTATTGCGAGAAGCTCATGCAGGTCATAGAGGAGGAGCAGCCAAAGTACGTTTTGCTTCTGGGAGATCTGCTCTATCACGGCCCTCGCAACGATCTTCCTGCAGACTACGCACCAAAGCGCGTTATTGAGATGTTGAACAGCATTTCCGATAAGGTCATTGCGGTCCGCGGAAATTGCGAGGCAGAGGTTGACCAGATGGTTCTGGACTTCCCCTGCATGGCTGATTACAACATCTTGTTTGATAAGGATCCAAAGACGGGCAAGCAGTTCACCATCTTCTTTACTCACGGTCACGTCTTTGGCCCTGGCATTCACAACAGCGTTGATAAGTGGCCTCAGATGCCAAGTCTTGACGCGTTTGTGTACGGCCATACGCACAGAAAATATAACGAGAAGGGCCATGATCATCCTGAGGTCACCGTGTTTAACCCAGGTTCTGTAGGTATTCCAAAGGATGGCACTCACAGCTGCGGAATCTACGAGGACGGCGAGTTCAGGCACGTCATTCTCGGCGAGTAGTTGCCGAGCAGCTGCCGAGCAGCCGTCGAGCGCTTGCCGAGCAGCAACCAGGCTGCGTTGCGCTGCGTGCTGCACCCCGCGCCGCGCGCCCATACACGCAAAAGGCGAGAAGATCAATTGGTCTTCTCGCCATATTTGTAACGTTATACCAGGGGTTAGTGCATAGAAATGGTCATGAATTCATAGCCATGCGCATGTCGCGAGATGGAATATTCAAACGCGCGACCATCGTCGATATAACCGATTTGCTCAACCTCTAAGAGGGGGTCGCTTGTACTAATTTCTAGCCTTGAGGCCTCAACCTCTGTAGGCATGACGGCTCTAATTACGCGGTGCGCATTGGCAATTCTGAGCCCAATTTCGCTCTCAATATAGTTGTAAATTGAGTGCTCCAGATGAGCCTTTTTAAGATTGGGTACTAAGCTGATAGGCATGTAGGTATACTCGATGACCTGCGCAATTCCTTCAACAAGCCTAACGCGCACAATTCTATAGACAAAATCTTCGGTAGTAATATCAAGAGCTTTAGCAATGTATTCAGAGGGACGCTCAACTTCAAAGGTATAGACCTTTGATTTAACGCGCTCACCTCGGGCAGCGTGTTCAGCCATGAAGCCTTCCATTTGACCGGAGACTTCTTTACTTGGCTTAATTTGTGTTCCTTCTTCCAACTTTTTGACAAAAGTGCCGGAGCCTTTTCGCCTGAAGATAAGCCCTTGCTGCTCAAGAACTTCTAGTGCCTTATTAATGGTAATTTTGCTCACTTCATATTGCTCGCAGAGCTGAGCAACAGAAGGCAGGCGAGAATAAGCAGGATACGTGCCTATAGCAATATCAGTTTTGAGATCCTGAACAATCAAGTCGTACTTATTCATGACACCTCCTCAGGTAGCAAAATTTTTACTTTGCATTCTAGCTGATTTGCATTAGTATACTACATAGAAAACCTAACATATCTATTTCATAAAGTTGACATGTCAGGTTTAGATACTTTTGAGAAAGGATAGGCATGTCGTATCAGTTGCCTGAGAATTTCTTCTTTGGTGGGGCAATGTCTGGTCCACAGACCGAGGGTAAATGGCAAGACGGAGGAAAGCTGCCAAACCTTTGGGACACCTGGTCTAACCTGGACATTCATGCATTCCACAATCGCGTTGGATCCTACGCCGGAAATGACTTTACAGAAAGAATGGAAGACGATCTTCAGCTTCTCAAGTCTCTTGGCATGGATTCCATTCGCACTTCTATTCAGTGGAGCCGTTTGTTGGACATTAACGGCAACCTTAATCCAGAGGGCGAGAAGTACTATCATCACCTTTTTGCTGTTGCTAAGAAGGTTGGTATTGAGATTTTTGTAAACCTCTATCATTTTGACATGCCTGAATACCTCTTCAATCGCGGTGGCTGGGAGTCTCGTGAGGTTGTTGAGGCATATGCGCATTACGCGCGCATTGCGTTTGAAACGTTTGGAAAAGAGATTCGTTATTGGTTTACCTTTAACGAGCCAATTGTTGAGCCAGAGGTCCGCTACACACTTGGTGGCTGGTACCCCTTTGTTAAGAATTATTCGCGTGCTCGTGCAGTTCAGTACAACATTTCACTTGCTCACGCACTTGGCGTGCGCGAGTATCGCCGCGCAAAAGCCGCAGGCTTTATGCTTGAGGACTCTCGCATTGGCCTCATCAACTGCTTTGCACCACCATATACCAAAGAGAATCCATCTGAGGCAGATCTTGAGGCGCTGCGCATGACCGACGGCGTCAACATTCGCTGGTGGCTTGACCTGGTAACTAAGGGAGAGCTTCCACAGGATGTCATCGATACACTGCAGACCCGTGGTGTTGACCTGCCTATTCGCCCTGAGGACAAGCTTATTCTTGCCGACGGCGTTGTGGATTGGCTGGGTTGCAATTATTACCACCCAGAGCGTATTCAAGCTCCTGCAAAAGATACTGACGAGAATGGCATTCCAAACTTTGCTGATCCCTATATTTGGCCAGAAGCAGAGATGAATGTTTCTCGTGGTTGGGAGATTTACCCACAGGGTCTCTACGACTTTGCCATGAAGGTTCGTGATGAGTATCCAGAGCTTGAGTGGTTTGTTTCCGAGAATGGCATGGGCGTAGAGCGAGAAGATCTTAAGAAAGACGAAAACGGCGTAATTCAAGACGATTATCGTGTTGATTTTGTCCGTCGTCATCTTGAGTGGATTGCTCGTGCAATTCAGGACGGCGCAAAATGCCGTGGTTATCACTACTGGGCCATCATCGATAACTGGTCCTGGGCAAATGCCTTTAAGAACCGTTATGGCTTTGTTGAGGTTGATCTGGAAGATAACTACAACCGTCGTCTTAAGAAATCAGCTGAGTGGCTTAAGCAAGTTGCCACTACACATATAGTTGACTAGAAACTCGTGAAAGGAGTTTGTTCATGGCAAAAGATAATGGCCAGGCATCGTTTCTAGATAAATTTGCAGAAGTTTCTGCAAAAGTAGGTAATCAAGTTCATTTGAGAAGCCTGCGCGATGCATTTGCAACTGTCAGTCCAATTTACATTTTGGCTGGTATTGCAGTACTGATCAACAACGTTCTGTTCCCACTCATCTTTGCAAATGATCCAGTTACCTTGGCTAATTTCAAGGTTTGGGGCGCAGCAATTGCTCAGGGCACTCTGAGTTTCTCGGCAGTTATTCTTGCAGGCATTATTGGTTATTGCCTCGCTCGTAACAAGCGTTTTGAAAACGCAATCTCTTGCGTTGTTATTGGTATTGCTGCACTTATCATCATGATGCCTCAGAGCATTGTTGCTACTGCAGGTGCTGTTCTTCATGCAGCAAACGCCGCTGATGCAGCTGCAGCAGCAGTTGCACTTCCTGTGGCTGATGTTGCTAAGCTTCTGCCAACCGGCTATGCAGTTACTGGTGTTGATGTAACTGGTGCTTTCTCCACTTCCTTCACCGGTACTAACGGCCTCTTTGGTGCAATCATCATTGGCCTGCTTTCTACCACCATCTTCATTAAGCTCTCCAGCGTTAAGCAGCTGAAGGTCAGCCTTGGTGAGGGCGTTCCACCAGCGGTTGCAGATTCTTTTAACACCATGATTCCTATGATGTTGACCCTGACCGTCTTTGGTATTGCTTCTGCTCTTCTTGCAGTTTGCGCTGGTACCGACCTTATGACCATCATTGCAACAAGCATTTCCGCCCCACTGAAGGGCCTCATGAATGCTGGTCCATTTGCAGTCATCATCATCTACACCTTTGCAAACCTGCTCTTCTGCCTTGGCATTCACCAGTCCACCATCTCTGGTGTTCTGATTGAGCCAATTTTGACCATGCTTATTGTTGACAATATGGCAACCTTTGCAGCTGGTCAGCCAATTCCTCAGGATCACTACATGAACATGCAGATCATCAACACCTTTGCGCTGATCGGCGGTTCTGGTTGTACTCTGATGCTGCTTCTTGACACCTTTGTCTTCTCCAAGAACAAGGCTTCTAAAGACGTTGCAGCACTTTCTCTTCTCCCAGGTATCTTCAACATCAACGAGCCAGTTATTTACGGTTATCCAATCGTCTTTAACCTTCCTCTGATGATTCCATTTGTTCTTGTTCCAGATTTGTTCATTGGTTTGACTTACCTGTTTACCAACCTTGGTTGGATTAGCCCTTGCGTTGCAATGGTTCCTTGGACCACCCCAGTCTTCCTGAGTGGTTGGCTGGCAACCGGCGGCGACTATCGTGCCGTTATCTGGCAGGCTATCGAGGTTCTTCTCGCCATGGCAATTTACCTGCCATTCATGAAGATCTCCGAGCGTGCACAGGCCAAGCAGGCTGAGGCTCTTGCAGAGAACGCTCAGGATGCAGAGTAGTTTGTAAGCTTATAATCTGAGTATCACTTGAAGCCAGCCATCGTATTTGGTGGCTGGCTTATCAAAAGGAGATCACATGAAAATCTTACTTGCTTGCAACGCCGGAATGTCCACGAGCCTGCTTGTTCAGAAGCTTCAGAAAGAGGCTGCTTCTCGTGGTTTGGATGCAGAGATTATTGCAAATCCTCTTAATAAGGCACTTGAGCTCATTGATGGCGCAGACGTCTTTTTGCTTGGACCTCAGATTGCGTATGCAAAGGCAGACGTTGAGGCTGCAGCAGGATCTACTCCTGTAGCCGTTATTCCTATGGTTGATTACGGCAGGATGAACGCTGCAAAAATCCTTGACGACGCACTGGAGCTTATTAAATAAGCGGTAAAAGATTTTCTGAGCTCCCAGGTGCTCAAGAAAAGAGTATGGGGTAAAAATGGATTTAGATGACGGCGTGACTGCTACGCAAGAAGCAGCCTTTGAGATTATTGCTACTGTTGGAACGGCAAAGTCAATGTATATTGGCGCTATCCAGAAGGCAAAAACGGGCGATATTGATGGCGCGCGTGCAGATATTATTGCTGGTACAGAGATCTTTAATGAGGGCCATAGCACGCATCTGAACATGCTGCAGCAGTCCGCAATTGATAACAGCAATGTTGAGTTCTCGCTCATTTTGCTCCACGCTGAGGACCAGCTTATGCAGGCCGAGTCTTTCCGCATTATTGCTGAGGACTTCATTGACGTGTACGAGAAGCTCCTTAACAAGTAACTGGCGAGAAAAACATGTGTGCAGAGACGCTTCTTGGTGGTATTGAGTTTGGCGGAACAAAGATTGTTCTTGCCACGGGTACACCAGACGGAAAAATTTGCGAGCGTGAGGTCTTTTCCACGGCAGCGCCAGAGTCTGTTTTGCCAAAGATTGTGGACTGGTTCAAAGCTCGCTCTATTCAGGCTCTAGGTGTTGGCGCATTTGGCCCCACGGGAGTCAATCCTGACCTGCCTAGCTACGGAAAGATTCTCTCGACTCCTAAGCAAGGTTGGCGCAACTTCAATCTGTTGCAGGCGTTGAAGGATGGACTGAACGTCCCCGTTGGATACGATACCGATGTCAATGCAGCCTGCTTAGGAGAAGCAGTTTTTGGTGCAGCTCGCGGCCTTGATAACGTTGTCTACCTGACAGTAGGAACCGGAATTGGCGCCGGCGTGTTGCTTGAAGGAAAACTCCAGCACGGCATGCTCCATCCCGA
Source organism: Atopobium sp. ICM42b (assembly GCA_000564995.1). GTDB lineage: Bacteria > Actinomycetota > Coriobacteriia > Coriobacteriales > Atopobiaceae > Lancefieldella. Next base: position 3,841 of record JDFH01000015.1, on the reverse strand, counting down.
GGCTGGTCATATTCTTGTTGAACGTGAGGCAAACGATCCTTGGCAGCAGACTAAGTGTCCCTATCACCAGAACTGCCTTGAGGGGCTGGCATCAGGTCCTGCTATTCAAGAGCGCTGGGGGCTTCCAGCTGTTGAGCTTACCGAAAAAGACGAGGTATGGGAGCTTGAGGCTGCCTACCTTGCAAAAGCCCTCTCCACATATGTAATGTGCTACTCACCTCAGCGCATTATTTTGGGCGGAGGCGTCATGGAGCAGAAGCAACTGTTCCCGCTTATCCAGCAGAAACTTATTGCGTACCTCAACGGCTACATCAACACTCCAGAGATAGAGGACATACAGAATTACGTTGTTCCTGGAGGTTGCGAGGGAAACCAGGGCATTCTAGGTGCTTTAGTGCTTGGACAACGTGCACTTGGCGCGTAGGAGTTTGGCAAGAAGAACGACTACCGTGTGGAACAGCGTTCGCTTTGTAAACAAATGGCGAGAAGATCGATCGGTCTTCTCGCCATATTTGTGTCTGTGACGTGCGGTTTTCTAGTCAGCGTTACTTCCTAGAAAGTGTGTCAGTATTCCAAGTACTGCTCTGAGAGCTGATGGTTACGGTTCTTCCACCGTTGGTGGAAGAGAGGGTGAAGGGCTCGCTTCTACCACTGACCTGGCCGTTGAAGTTAAGCTCAAGCTTTGACTCGTCACCAGTCCAGGTGCCACGAACTTCTGGCTGACCGCCGATGCGCCAAATGACCGTGCCGTCCTTCTGAATGACAACCTCCATTGGCTTGCCGTCGGTGCCGGTACCGCTATAGGTGCCAACCCACTTTTGGGCCTTTTTGCGGTCTTCCTCGGACTTCTTGTCTTTATCCTTCTGCTCTTGCTCTTTTTTGGTCTTCTCGGCCACGCCAGATTTAAGAGTTTCACCCTTCTTTATCTGGTCAGATACGCGAGAGTGGTATGAATCATAGGTTGAATTGTTGCCTGTATCGTCGCCCCAGATAACCTTCTCGTGCTCAATATCTCCGAGAAGAGCCTGTAGCTCAACAAGCTTATTTGCCACAGACTTTTGATCCATAGTATTTGCGGTATCTGTGTCGTTGAAGCTGTTTGCGGTTAGCCTGCGCTTGTAGTCGGCCTCAAACCAGTCGCGAATGCTTTTCTGTCGATCAGAGATTGAGCTATTCAGAACGTTGATTCCTGTATCGTCACTGCCATTAGGCATACGGAACTGTCCATTCTTCTGATCAGTCTGAATTTGTTCTTCAATCTCATTGAGCTTCTCGTACTGGTTAAGAAGTTCAACGCGACTGCTGTCACTGCGAGGATCAACGCCAACGCTCTCAATCTGCTCCTGATAGGTTGCAATGCGCTGCTGGACGGCGCTGCGCTTAGCTGCGTCGTCTTGGTGGGACTGAATGACCCAAGCAATGGCCAGTACGCCTACAACCAAAACAGCCGCAAGTAGGCCAAATGCCACTTTGCGGAGTGTGTCCGAGCCGTCCTTGGTTTGCTTGCGCTCAACGGAACTAGGTCCGCTTGAAACAACGGTGAACTGCGAAGGGTCGAAGTGCGAAATAGCAGTTGAATCAACATCGTCAGAGGTGAAGACGTCGATGCGATCTGGGTCATTAATGAAGGTCGTAGGCTCCTCGGCAGAAACGTTGGAGTTTGCGATTACGGTGGGGTCTGCGTCAGCATCTGCTACAGCGTCCAAGTCGGTGACAACGGTAGGCGCCTCATCTGGGGTGATGTAGGAGTCGTCTGCCGATACCTCTAGGAGCGAGGTTTCTGCAGCAGTTGCGTCTTTGTCATCGATCGGATACTCTGCCAGGACAGTTGCGTCTGGATCAGTTACGGTTTCAGCTGGCTCATCAGCTTCTGCTGGCGCGATAACCTCGGTGGCTGTGGTGGAGTTGTCGGGTGCGGTTTCTGGTGCGGGTTCTGTGGAATCGGCGAGCGCATCGGTTTTCTCGACGTTAGCAGCGTCCGCGACATCAGAAAGCTTCTGTCCGCAGTTGGAACAGAACTTTGCGTGTTTGCTAATTTCAGCTCCGCAGTTGGGGCAATTCATAGAGTCGCTCCTTAAATCGCCAGTTAGACTCAGTGGCATTTAATTACACTGGGTTACTATTGTAGCGTTAACAGGAGAAACGCCAAAATGTTTTTAGTTTTGAGGGCGGCTACGCGCGTTTAGTGACACGCGATGTAGATCCGCTTCGCGTGTTCAGGCCCGCTGCTTAGAGCAGAGAAACGCCTGCTTCTGCACAGCGGTCTTCGGTCTGCTTGTCCCAGATAGATGCCTGCACCTCTCCGACGTGCGCTTTTTCTAGCAGCAGCATGCAAAGACGACTTTGGCCAATGCCGCCGCCAATGGTAAAAGGCAGCTCGCCGTCAATGAGCATCTTATGGAACGGCAGCTCAAGGCGGTCCTCACATCCAGCGATTGCCAGCTGCGACTTAAGTGCCTCAGCGTTAACACGAATGCCCATACTGCTGATCTCTACCGCACAGTCCAAGGTCTCATCCCAGAACAACAGGTCACCATTGAGTGACCAGTCGTCGTAGTCGGGAGACCTGAAGTCGTGAGGCTGTCCGGAGTTTAGAGCGCCGCCAATACCCACGATAAAGGTGGTTGGATGCTCGCGAACAAACAGATTTTCTCGCTGCTTAGGCGTCTGGGTAGGGTAGAGGTCCTCAAGCTCCTGCGAGGTCACAAAGGTAACTTCGCGACTGAGCTGCGTGTTAAGCTGCGGATAGTGCCACTTGAGCTCGTCAAGGGTTCCGCAGATTGCCTCAACAATGCGACAAACGGCGTCTTCCAGCGTATCGGTATTGCGCTCGTCCTGCGTGATGATGCGTTCCCAGTCCCACTGGTCCACGTAAATGGAGTGCAGGTTATCGGGCTGTTCGTCGCGACGGATAGCGTTCATGTCGCAGACCAGACCGCGACCAACGGCAAAGTTGTAGCGCCAAAGTGCATAGCGCTTCCATTTTGCGAGCGACTGAACTACCTCGGCGTTCTTGCCTACGTTTGGCAGGTCAAAAGCAACCGGATGCTCAACGCCATTGAGGTTGTCGTTCATGCCGGTAAGCGGGTCAACAATCAGCGGAGCAGTGACGCGCGACAGCTTCAATGCGGCGCACAGTTTGGTCAGAAACACGTTCTTGACCTGCTCAATTGCTTTCTGAGTATCGTAAAGCGAAAGGCTTGAACGGTAGCCCTCTGGAATCTTGGTCATGTGGTCTCCTTGGAAGAGAACGCTAAAAATTCGATTGCGCTGATTTTGCCTTCTTTCTTTAACCCTTTGGCGAGAAACCCGTGTGATTTAACCGTTTTGTCAAAAAGACGAGTGCAGGTCGACTGCAATAGCAAAAATCATGCAGGTTATTGTGGAGTTGCGACTTCAAACATTGCATCTCAAAAATTTTTAGAAAGTTTGTATATCCCATCCAAAGAGGGGAATATAGATATTAAATAGTAATCATTCCTATTTATTAGGAATCATATAGAAAGGTTTTAATTATGCTAAACGACAAGCTCAATGTTCTTCTCGCTAACTACGCTGTTGAGGCTCACAAGATTCACAACTTCCATTGGTATGTCAGCGGCCCTTCTTTCTACAATGTGCACACTGACCTCGACAAGGTTTACGGTGCAATGTATGACCAGCTTGACGAGGTTGCCGAGCTCATTCTGATGAACGACGGCTCTCCACTGGGCTCCATGGATTCCTTCCTCAAGAACGCAACTCTTTCCGAGGCAGCAGAGGGCTTCAAGAAACCACAGGAGATTTTCGACGCTATTCTTGCTGATTACGAGGCAATTCGTGCATTCGCAGCAGAGATCAA
>JDFH01000014.1 GCA_000564995.1 Atopobium sp. ICM42b | reverse complement strand
CTTTGCCATCCAAATATTCTAAAACGACTTTCTTCTTGAATTCAAAACTATGTTTTGCCATAAAAAATACCGACCTCCTAATCGTTAGATTTTGGTCTAACTTTTGGGGGTCGGTACAAGACCAAGGTCCTTTTAAATCTTACGTTAAGGCCAACGATGTAGTTAACTCAAATACGTGCTGAAACAACGGGTTTCTCGCCAAGTGTTATGCGAACTAGCAGACACCCTGCGCCATCATTGCATTTGCAACCTTGAGGAAACCGGCGATATTTGCGCCAAAGACCAGGTTGCCGGGGTGGCCGTACGTTGCTGCGGCCTCTGAAGCAGCGGTGTAGATGCTCTCCATGATTCCCTGCAGCTTGGAGTCCACCTCTTCAAACGTCCAAGACAGGTGCTCGGCGTTCTGGGACATCTCAAGACCGGAAACAGCTACGCCACCTGCGTTTGCAGCCTTTCCAGGTGCGAAAAAGACGCCGTTCTCGATGAGGTAATTGGTTGCCTCGAGGGTGGTTGGCATATTAGCGCCCTCAACGACGTACTTGGTGCCGTTAGCAACAAGTTTCTGCACGTCAGCAAGCTCGAGCTCGTTCTGAGTTGCGCATGGCATAGCGACGTCACACTTCTGACTCCAAGGACGCTCGCCTGGGAAGAAAGTAGCAGAAGGACGTGCGTCGGCGTACTCCTTGATGCGTGCGCGACGAACCTCCTTGACGTCTTTCAGCAGCTCAACGTCAATACCCTCAGGGTCATAGACATAACCTGAGGAGTCAGATACGGTCACAACGGTTGCTCCCAGCTGCTGTGCCTTCTGGGCAGCGTAGGTAGCGACGTTTCCGGAGCCGGAGATGCAGACCGTTTTGCCCGCGAGCGAATCGTTCTTCTCGGCAAGCATGTGGGTGAGGAAGTAAACTGCGCCGTAGCCGGTTGCTTCGGTGCGAGCGAGGGAGCCGCCGAAGGAGAGGCCTTTGCCGGTCAGGACGCCGGTCCACTCGTTGCGAAGGCGCTTGTACTGGCCAAACATGTAGCCAATCTCGCGCGCGCCAGTGCCAATGTCACCAGCTGGCACGTCGGTGTTTGGACCAATGTGGCGAGCAAGCTCAGTCATAAAGGACTGGCAAAACGCCATAATCTCGCGGTCAGACTTGCCCTTTGGATCGAAGTCAGAGCCGCCTTTGCCGCCGCCCATTGGAAGCGTGGTCAGAGAGTTCTTGAAGATTTGCTCAAAGCCGAGGAACTTCAGGATAGAAAGGTTAACTGTTGGGTGGAGACGAAGGCCGCCCTTGTAAGGTCCAATTGCAGAGTTAAACTCGATGCGGTATCCGCGATTAACCTGAACGTTGCCAGCGTCGTCAATCCAGGGGACGCGGAACATAACAATGCGCTCTGGCTCAACAAGACGCTCTAGCAATGCGGCTTTCTCGAACTCTGGATGAGCATCAAGTGCAGGTTGGATGGTGGTAAGAACTTCTTTTGCTGCCTGGATAAACTCAGGCTGATCTGCGTAACGCTCTTCAAGCTGTGCGATTACCTTAGATGAATAGCTCATGAAACCCCTTTCGAAGTGGTTACGAATAGCATAGTCATCCAATGTTTCGATTACATAACAAAATAGAAAAATCTGATAGACAAAAATTAGTTCAAAAAAGATTGCAATTTATTCTTGCTCTTGGGCGATTTGTCACCTATACTTTTCTCTCGGCTCGGGGTGTAGCGCAGCTTGGTAGCGCAACTGCTTTGGGAGCAGTGGGTCGCTGGTTCGAATCCAGTCACCCCGACCATTTTTTCTTTTTGCTTTACCCTTGCGGCGGTAGTTCAATTGGTAGAGCATCAGCCTTCCAAGCTGACTGTTGCGGGTTCGAGTCCCGTCCGCCGCTCCATAAAATTTCCTATTTTAAATTATCCCTGTTCAAAGCATAATTCTGAATATTTATCCCACCTCTTGTTTCTTCATGGGTCTGGTGGTTTTTAGACGAGTTAGCAATTTTGCCACGGTTATTTCTGTTTTCACAGACATCTTATTAGCAATTTTCCTCATTACTTGTCATGATCAACTTTTGATTTATTTCCTTGAATATTCATGCAATTAAATTCATTTCCATGAATACGTAATTTTTGAGCTCAAAATTATGTTCCGAAAAAGGTAAAAAACGCGTTTAGTTGGAAATGAAAATTGAAAAATAGACGTTTTATCTCCAACTAAAACGATTTTTTACCGCCTCAAAAACTTTTATCTGGGCAAACGTTGTATGTAGAAAAATGAAATCTCCAACTAAACGGATTTTTTACCGCTTGAGGATATCTTTTGCCTCAAACAGTGTTGATTGCACAGACTGCGCAGGTCAACGCCCAACTAAGCGTCTACCCTGCTCTACTTTACCAGCAAAAAAGAAGGCTGTGCGAAGCACAGCCTTCTTTGCACTTGTGAGCTACACATCAAAACTAACGACGAACCTTTACAGAGTACGCAAGACCAGAAGCAATAATACCTGCAGCTGCAAGTGCGCTTGCAATGGACATTGCATCGCCGGTATCTGGCAGGTTAGACCTCTTCTTCTTAGGAGTCTTAGGCTTTGGCTCTGGATTAGGATCCGGCGTTGGGGTTGGTGTAGGAGTGATTGGCTTATCTGCCGTAGTAACTTCTACAGGAACAATGGTCTGGTCTGCAGCATTGAATGTTGCAAGAGCTACCGTAAATGGAATCTGATTTGCATTGAGTTCATATCCCTCTGGAGATGCAGTCTCAACCAGGTAATAATCGCCTGGCGTCAGATAGAATTTATCTCCATCCTGATAGATACCCTTAGTCAGCAAATCTGCAGTTGCCGCAGTGTTCTGAACCAATGTAGTCAGCTCAGTCTTTGTAAGAACATCTCCGGATGTAAAGGTACCGTCTGCGCCAGTAGTAAGCCCCTCTTTAACCAGTGTGCCATCAGCCTTGTATAGGCTATAGGTTGCACCAGCAACAGGCTTGGAAGCATCATCAGAGTCAGTCTTCACAAGCTTCAAAGGAGAAGGAACTGCACGATACGTGAGGTAATACTGCCTAGTACGGTTTACAGAACCGTCTGCATTGAAGCCAGGAGCCAAAACGGAATTATCGCGAGGACCAGAGTTATACGTACCAATTGCAAGAGATGTTCCCTCTGGAACGTCGATATCGTTTGCAATATAAACGTAAGAATCACCAGGTCCCGCAGCCTTGATCTCGTCGACTGACTTACGAACAGTGGTTAGCAACAGGTTGGTTGAAGGATCGGTCTCAAACTTATTACCGCCAGCAACAGAGTCATCTGCAGTAACGCCAGCATACTCAGGCATATACACGACATGACCCTTTGTGTTGTAACGAGCAGACACCTGACGATCCTCAAACGCTGCAGAAGTTGTATACGTAGCAGCAAGATCATCAAGACCAAGAACGCTCACTGCGCCATTACCATAAATAGGAAGACCAGCATTTCTTTGAGCAATAGGATCACTGAGGCCAAGGCCGTTAAGCTGCCTGTATGCAAGATCGTCGACATAGTGATACACAGCCGTTGCTGTATCAATAACTCGCGCAGGATAACGCTTGGTGTATGCGTGAGTGCCTCCCCAAGATTTCTTAATACCACCCTGAATTCCCAGCTGATAAGACCTATCAGAGATGTTCAATGGCGCGGAGAACTCAATATACTGACGAGCTGTAACTGGTGCAGTAAATACAGCAGCGGGCTCCTCATATGAAGAACCACCCATGATGGACTGGCCATTTACCTTGACAGTGAACATCAAATTGGTCTTTGGACCACCACCCGAAAGAGCACCTGTTGCATCCATTGGCTTGTACGTATCAACAGCAGCATGCGCCGAAACAGCCACCTTACGCAGGCCATAACCATTTGAATCATTGTGTGGGAAGTTGATCAGATTCTCTGCATCGCCGAGAAGGACGTAGTAAGCACGAATTTCTCCGCCCTCGGCAATCATCTGCGCAACAGAATATTTAGTTGGATCCATGTCCAACTTGAGCGCAGTTCCATCAGGCTTTACCCAGTAATAACGCGCGATGACACCCGTACGGTCCTCTCGCGGTTTGGCGGCCTGAGCAGTAATCTCTGCCTGAATTTCAGCATCTGAAATAAAGTCAGGGAATGGATTTGCCACGGTCTGCGTACCGTCAAGCGGAGCGCCGTCCACATCTTCGGAATAAACTGTTGGGTCAGCAGCAAATGCTGTGTGTGGCAGAGCAAACGCTAAAATTGCACCCACAAATAGCATAAGAATTGCTAAAACCGTAAAGCGAGAAAATCGAGTGCTTCTAACGCTTCTAACAGAAGTGCTGTTCATACATCCTTCTTTCAGCGTGAAGGGTGAATATTTATGTATATACCATAGCTCATTTCTTGTCATTTATGCAGATGAGACCAAAACAGATGATATTTTTGTTCATTAAATCGCTAGAGGAACACATTTAAGCGGCCTAGACTACTGGTCTAGGCCGCTTATTAAGTCCGCTTGTTAAGACTACATTAGACCGCTGGCTTAAGTGTCGGTTTGCTGGTCCGTATTACTTACATCTACTTATCAGGAGTAAGGTGCCAAATCTCATTGTTATATTCGGCAATAGTTCTATCAGATGAGAACGTTCCTGCCATACCAATATTTACAAGAGACTTCTGAAGCCACGCTCTCCTATCCTCATAATCATCGAACACGTGCTCTTTTGTTGAAATGTATGCTTCCAAATCAAGCAGCGTCATAAACCAGTCTTTTGAGCACAAGTTTTTGTGAAGACGCTCCAGGCGCTCCTCATTTCCAAGAGAAATAAACTCTGGGCTAATTAAGAAATCAACGAGTGGTTTAATCTGGGGCTTCTTATAAAACTCTTTTGCTTTGTAACATTTGTGCTCATAAAGGCTTACAACCTCATCACTCGAAGCACCAAACGTGTAGATATTCTCCTTGCCTACCAAGTCGGCAATTTCTACATTTGCACCATCAACTGTGCAAACGGTAACAGCGCCGTTAAGCATGAACTTCATGTTGGAAGTTCCAGAAGCCTCCTTGGAAGCCAGTGAAATCTGCTCAGAGATATCTGCTGCTGGAATAACGTGCTCAGCGGCAGTAACGTTGTAATTCTCGATCATTATCACCTGAAGATATGGTGAAACATCTGCATCGTTTGCAATCAAAGACGAGAGAACAAGAATTGCATGAATGATATCTTGAGCAGCCACGTATGCTGGTGCAGCCTTACCGCCAAAAATGACAGTAATAGGATGCTTTGGAAGGTGTCCAGACTTAATATCAAAATATTTCCAAATCAAATAAAGCAATAGCATTTGCTGACGCTTATATTCGTGGAAACGCTTCACCTGGACATCAATAATGGAGTCGGCATTAACTTTTGTATCTTGATTGTCCAGCAAAAATTTGACCATTCGATCTTTTGCTGCTTGCTTTATTTCCTGCAGCTGATTGAGGACTTCTTCGTTATCGCGATACTCTAAAAGCCCCTCGAGATGAGCGGTTGTTCTCCAATCATCTCCTAATAACGCATCAAGATACTCGGCAAGCTCGGGATTACAACCCATTAGCCAGCGACGGAAAGTGATTCCATTAGTTTTGTTAGAGAATTTCTCTGGGTACAAATCAAAGAATGGCTTAAGCTCTGTCTCTTCCAAAATCTTAGTATGAAGCGCTGCAACACCATTGATACTAAAGCCGTAATGAATGGCAAGGTTAGCCATGTGAACTTTCTTATCAATGATGACTTGTACACTTGGATCTGCAACGGTACTACGGATGTGTTCGTCAAGCTTTTTGATAATCGAAGCAATCTTTGGAGAAACTTCTTCGATAAATTTAAGAGGCCATTTCTCAAGAGCTTCTGCCAAAATCGTATGATTTGTGTACGCGACCAATGAAGAAACAATGTCTACAGACTCTTCAAACGAAATATCGTATTTCTCAGTCAAGATACGAATAAGCTCTGGAATTACCATTGTGGGGTGCGTATCGTTAATCTGAATCACAACATAGTCAGCGAGGTCATGAACATTACTGCCGCGCTCAACCGCCTCTTTAACGATCAGCTGTGCAGCATTTGAAACCATAAAATATTGCTGATACACACGAAGAAGCTGACCGTCTTCGTCCGAATCGTCAGGATACAAAAAGAGCGTTAGATTCTTTTTTAAAGCAGTCTTATCAAAATCAATAGCGTCATCAGAAACTAGTGATTCATCAATACTTTGCAGGTCAAACAAACGAAGTCTGTTTTTCTTTGTTCGGCCATATCCCAAAACATCAATAGAATAGAGCTCAGATGTCACCGAGAAATCTCTAAATTCCACGGTAAATGATGTCTTCTCGTCTTCAAGCCACTCATCATCAGCAAGCCAAGCATCTGGAACGGCAGTTTGCTGTCTATCTAAAAACTGCTGATGAAAAAGGCCAAAATGATACTTAAGGCCTACACCATCGCCTGGCAGACCAAGTGATGACATGGAGTCGATAAAGCATGCTGCCAATCGACCAAGACCACCGTTACCAAGTGAAGGCTCAACTTCAATCTCTTCGATGTCTTCGAGCGAATGGCCTGCTCTAGAAAGCTGCGATTTTACTTCGTTATAAATTCCCAGATTGATGAGGTTATTTGAAAGCAGCTTGCCAATCAGAAACTCTGCGGAGATGTAATAGAGCCTCTTCTTACCATTATTTAACGGAAGAGCTTCCGACTTACTCTTAACCACTTGAAGCAGTAATTCAAAAACCTGCCTGTCAGTAATTTCAGTCAGAGGTTGGTTAAATTGTTGAAGAGATAAAGTGTCTAAGTTCATTACTTCTCCTCTTTGTACACTCTGAAGTACATCTCAGTAATAGTTCTTAAGAAATCTTCTGTATGACGCGTAATGGCTCCTTGCTTCATACGCCAACACCAATTACCTCCAACAGTGGCTGGAACATTCATACGTGCAGAATCATCTAAGCCGAGAAGATCTTGCATGGTGTGAATACACGTGTCACTCACAGAAGCTGCAATTCCACGTGAAAGCGCCTCACCAATTGGCTCATCTTTTGAGCGATGAAGGTAAATATCTGCCTGTTCACGCTCTCTATCAGTAGCCTGAGTTTCATACCAACCACGAGCAGTTGGATTATCATGCGTTCCCACATAAGCAATAGTATTTGCAGTGTAATTGTGAGGAAGATCTCTTGAATCATGCTTTCCATCAAATCCATACTGCAAGATTTTCATTCCTGGGAAACCAGTTTTGTCTCGCATGGCGATAAGCTCTGGTGTAATTAAGCCAAGGTCCTCTGCAATGATTGGAAGCTTACCCAGCTGCTTTTCCAGTTCCTTAAACAGCTCCAAATCTGGCCCTTTAGTCCATTTGCCTTCTGTAGCATTTGCAGCTCCGTAAGGAATCTCCCAGTATGCCTCAAAGCCCCTAAAATGATCGATTCGAAGCACATCAAACATCTCAAGATTTGTCTTTACTCGCCAAACCCACCATGCATAATGCGATTTCTTCATATACTCCCAGTTATAAATGGGATTTCCCCAATATTGTCCAGTTGAAGAAAATTGATCTGGAGGAGTTCCTGCAACCGTAACGGGACGTCCAGTTTCATCCGTTTTAAACAGTTCTGGCTGTGCCCACATCTCTACAGAATCGCGCGAGACATAAATGGGAAGATCACCAATTATAAGTACTCCCCTTTTATTGGCATAAGTCTTAACCTTTGCCCATTGAGTAAAGAAGAAATACTGAGTCATCTTGTGATACAAAACTGACTTTTGCAGTTTCTTAATTTCTTTTGCAGTAGTCTCGTTTCTGTGCTGATAAAGTTCTGGCCACTCCCAGTAGGCTTTATGTCCAAACTCTTCCTTTAGAGACATGAACTCCGCATATGGATCAAGCCATTCTGCATGATCATGACAGAACTTCTCAAAATCAGCAGGAACATCTTGCATAAACCTATCAAAGGCACGGTTAAGTAAACGACGATGATTTACAAAAAGCGCACCATAATCAACGCAAGTATTGCTAGTTCCAAAAGAAATATCTTCAAAGTCGTCTGACTTTAAATATCCAAGTTTCTCAAGATCTTTTAAATCTATATAGTAAGGACTTCCCGCTGCAGCAGAAAAAGACTGATAAGGAGAGTCACCATAACTTGTGGTAGTAAGAGGCAAAACCTGCCAATACCTTTGTTTTGTCCTGACGAGAAAATCAATAAAATCGAAAGCTTCTTTGCCAAACGTGCCAATCCCATATGAATTTGGAAGAGAAGAAACGGCCATAAGTACTCCGCTTGCTCGTCCCATAGTTGCCTCTTTCACAAAAAGAGTACTGGCTTATCTTTACAAGATAAGCCAGTACAAAGCTTTAATACTTGACTAGATTATCCTGCGTATTCTTATCAAAGAGATGAACAGCATTGTCTTCGAATTTAAACCACACTTCATCACCAATTTTGAGGTCTCGTTTTGCAAGTTCAGTTGCTGGAACAATAAGGACAAAATTACCGTCTTCAGTATGAACATGAAGGTGAACAGTAGAGCCCATAAGCTCACTTACCTCAAGATTGCCCTTGAAAGCGCCAATTCCATTTGGCTCAGTCAAATAAATTTGCTCGGGCCTAATGCCGACAATGACATCTGTTGCTGGCGCAGCAACCCAAGACTGTGCTAACAGATTAGCCATCTCAGGAGAAATTTCAAATGACATGTTTTCTGTCTCCACATGGAACTCATTGTCCACGCGAATAAGATGTGCGTTAAAGAAATTCATTTGAGGCATGCCAATGAAGCCAGCAACAAAGAGATTAGCCGGTCTATTAAACACTTCTTGTGGTGTTCCAATTTGCTGAACAAAGCCATCCTTCATAATGACAATGCGGTCGCCCAAGGTCATAGCTTCTGTTTGGTCATGTGTAACATAGACAAAGGTTCCATCAACCTTCTGACGAAGCTTAATAATCTCTGTACGCATCTGGTTTCTTAGCTTTGCGTCAAGGTTTGAAAGTGGCTCATCCATCAAGAAGACTTTTGGATCACGAACAATTGCACGACCAATTGCAACACGCTGACGCTGACCACCGGAAAGTGCCTTTGGCTTACGATCAAGATATGCCGTGATGCCTAATGTTTCTGCAGCTGCACGGACTTTTTGATCAATTACTTGTGGGTCAACCTTCTTAAGCTTAAGGGTGAACGCCATGTTGTCATAAACGGTCATATTTGGATACAGCGCATAGCTTTGGAAGACCATTGCGATGTCTCGATCTTTTGGTGCAACATCATTGACAAGCTTTCCATCAATATAAAGCTCGCCAGCAGAAATATCTTCTAGGCCTGCAATCATGCGAAGCGTAGTAGATTTGCCGCAGCCCGAAGGACCAACAAGCACCACAAACTCGTGCTCCTTGATAGTGAGATTGAAGTCTTGAACAGCGACAACACCCTCTTCAGTCACCTCAAGGTTGCTCTTTTTCTGCTCAGTTTTCTTACCAAAGAGAGACTTGCTCTTCTTCTCATTTGGGTAAATCTTTTTTATATTCTTTAAAACGATTTCTGCCATGATAAAAACCTTTCAGAAATGCCTATAGCTTGCTGCAATACATTGAGATTTAGCCTTTTACCGCGCCAGAAATGACACCATTGATGATGTAGCGCTGGCACAGCAAATACATAATGACAATTGGGACAATAACCATCATGATGCAGGCAAACATTGGACCCATCTCTACGCGTCCATATCCACCTCTAAAGTACTGAATCAGAATTGGGATAGTTTGGTATTTGGTTCTATCCAGTACGAGGTATGGAAGCAAATAGTCATTCCAGACCCACATGGTTTCGAGAATACCAACAGAAATATACGTTGGCTTCATAATAGGTAAAACAACATGGAAGAATGTCTGAAGTGGGTTGCAACCATCAATAGTTGCAGCTTCCTCAATCTCAAGAGGAATGGTCTTAACAAATCCAGCAAACATGAATACTGCTAATCCAGCGCCAAAGCCCAAGTAAATGAAGCAAATATTGAAAGGAGTATTAAATCCAAGCGTGTTTGCCATATTGGACAGCGTGAACATAAGCATCTGGAAAGGCACTACCATCGAGAAGACAAACAGGTAGTACAAAATGTTGCTAATGCGATTTTTTACACGAACAATAAACCATGCACACATTGAGCAGCAAACCAAGATCAGTGCTACAGATGTGATGGTAATTACTAGAGAATATCCAAAGGCTGCTAAGAAACCTTGCTTCTCTAAAGCGGCAATGTAGTTAGCAAAGCCTGCAGAGTTCTCTGATGTAACAAAATCAAACGCCGTGGATGTAGTAATAGTTGTTTCTTCTTTGAATGAATTCATCAAGATCATAACCATTGGATAAATCCATGCAAGAGAAAGAATGGTAAAGAATACAGCTAAAATTTTGTTAATGACCTTATCGCGCTTCATTATTGCTGCACCTCCCTTGACCTGGTGGCTCGCAGCTGAATCATGACAATACAAATAACTAGAATGCAGAAAATAACAGCTTTAGCCTGGCCGATACCCATCCACTTTGCTCCCTGTCGAGCGTAGAAGGTATTGTAGATATTAAGAGCAAGCATTTCGGTTGCATGCTTAGGCTCACCTGCAGTAAGTGCTAAGTTCTGATCAAATAATTTAAAGCCATTTGTTACCGTCAAGAAAAGACAAATAGTAATGGTAGACATAAGGTTTGGAATTTTTACCTTCCAAAGTGTCTGCCAAGCATTTGCTCCATCAACTCTCGCTGCTTCAAGATAATCACTTGGGATAGACTGCAGGCCAGCAATATAAATGATCATCATGTAACCAACTTGCTGCCAAAGAGTAAGAAGAATCATTCCCCAGAATCCAGCAGTGCTATTAAGCGCAAGAAGCTGCTCGCCCACAATAGAAAGCGCGCAGTTAATCAAAATATTCCAGATGTATCCCAGAACAATGCCGCCAATAAGATTAGGCATAAAAAAGACAGTTCTAAATGAATTGGTACCCTTAAGGTCTTTTCTAGTTAAGGCAAGCGCAATTGCGAGCGCTAATACATTAATAAGAACTGTTGAGACTAATGCAAATAATGCGGTATACCAAAAAGCATTAGCAAACTGTGGGTCAGAGAACGCTGCTACATAGTTATCTAGACCAACTGGTTTAGCATCGCTAATGGTAATAAATTTACAAAACGAAAGATAAAATCCCTGCACAAACGGAATCATAAAGCCAAACAAAAAAGATAGCGCAGTAGGCAGAACAAATAATGGCCACCACCGCTTCAACATCTTAGCCATAGAGATACCCTCCAATAACAAGAGACGAGAAGAGAGATCTCTCTTCTCGTCTCTCACCAATCAAAGCATTACTAGAAGGACTACTATGCGTTAGCCTCTTTTTCAGTCTTCCAACCGTCAACAAATGCAGACTTAACAGCATCCCAGTCCTCTGTTCCTGCTGCATAGCCCTTAAGTGCACTGGAGAGATTGTTCTTCCACTCCTGAGAAGGAATGTAAATGAAGTCCCAAGCCACGGACTCATTGCCCTTCTTTGCATACTCAGCTGCAATATTTGCAAGAGCATTCTTAGTTGCCTTTGCGTTCTTGAATGGAATGGTGAAGCCCATCTCCTCAGCAATTGCAGTGGTAGCTGTATCAGAAGTTACGCACCAATAGATAAAGTCAAGCGTTGCCTTCTGGGAAGCGTCGTCTGCCTTGGAGCTTACGCACCAATAGTTCTCGCCGCCGGAGCACATACCCTGCTTCTCTTCACCCTTAACACCAATATAAATTGGAATCATACCAAGAGCATCGTCACCAAGCTTCTTGATGTCATTGTATGCCCAGGTACCGTTCTGGTAGAAGACTGCGTCGCCGTTAACAAACTCTGCCACAGCGTCATCACCAGTCTTACCAGAAAGCTCTGTTGGGCTGCATGTAGCATTGTTGATATAGAGATCAAAAATCTGCTTGTAGTTAGGGAGATACGTTCCCTTAATTTCCTTAGCCTCAGGCTTACCAGTGTCCTTGAACTCATAATACAGAGGAAGATTTGCAAGGTGTGTAGTAAAACGCCAGTCAGAACTGGAATCAAGGCCAGCGCTGGTAAATGCACCCTTTACGCCAAGCTCTGCTTTGCGAGCCTGAATATCCTCAACGACCTTCTTCAGTGAAGCAAAGTCCTTGATGTCGTCTCCCTTATAGCCAGCCTTCTCAAGCAGCTTCTTGTTGTAGATAATACCGTAGTCTTCCTCTACATAATCAACACCGTAGACAACGCCATCCTCCTGAAGCTTAAGAGCATCATTAGTGAGCTCATCCAGAATCTTGGCGCCCTTAAGGTCAATGCAGTAATCTTTTACGCCAATAAGACCAGAAGGTCCATTTGTCTGGAACAGTGTTGGAGCTACAGAGGCGTCCTTGTTAATCTCAGACTGGAATGTCTGTGCATAGGTATCAGAAGCAGCAGTTACTACCTTTACAGGAACCTTTGTTTCCTCAGTATACTTAGCTGCAAGATCTTTCCACTGCTGATCAGCCTCAGGCTTGAAGTTCAGGAAATAAACTGAACCGTTTGCAGAATCAGACCCTCCCTGCTTTTTGTCGTTATTTCCTCCACAAGCAACAAGACCCAGTGAGCAAAGAGCTGATGCACTTAAGGTGACAAACTGCCTACGATTGATACCGGACATAAGACTCCTCCTTAGAGAGTGCTCCTAACCCTTTGCTAGGTTGCATCTCTTCTCATGATTTTCATAAGCTATGCTTTGATACACGTTCAAAACAATTTTGCTTATGTCTACAAAATAAAAGTATATTAGTATTAACGAGTTGTTTAAACAACTTACTTCTGAGCGGTATGAAATTATCGGTAAATGGTATGAAAGGAATCATTTTATGTAACTTTCATTTTATAAAGCTACTATCTAATCAAGAGCAACTTGAACATGCAACTCCAACCTTCAACAGCACGTTAAGGAAAAAATATGCCAAGCGCACGGTTTAATACGATTTATCATGATTTAAAAAATAAGATCTTAGACGGGACATATGCGTATGAGTCCTATTTACCAACCGAGATGGAGCTTACTAAGATATATTCCTGCTCCAGAAACACCGTTCGACGTGCGCTCACACTTCTGTCCGATGAAGCCTTTCTTCAGCCTATTCACGGTAGGGGCGTACGCGTTATTTGGCAGAAAAAGCCAAGTGAGGTTATTGGCTCATTAGAAGGGCTTGAGTCCTTTCAAGAATATGCCCACAGAAACAATCTTGTACCTGAAACAAATGTCATTGTCTTTGAGCACGTTCCTTGCACAGACAGTATTTCTCATCAAACTGGTTTTAAAGCAGGAGAAGAACTTATCCACATTGTTCGAATCCGTAAACTCGACGGATCTTCTCGCCAGATAGACAACGATTACCTTTTAGCATCTGCCGTTGGAAATCTAACCATTGCTGATGCATCAACGTCTATTTATGCATACCTAGAAAACACGCTTCATATGAAAATTCTAAAGAGCAAAAGAACAATCAGTGTTGAACTGGCAACTGAAGAAGACCAGCAACATTTAGAGCTTGGAGATTTTAACTGCGTTGCAGTGGTGGAAAGCCATTCATTCAACTCAAAAGGCGTTATGTTTGGCTTCACACAAACTCGTAGTCATCCAGAAACGTTCTGCTATAAGGTTATTTCAAAAAGATAATCTGCGGTTAAATGTGCAGAATAAATTTCTTCTCTAGTTTGTGGAAGACGGTATAGCCAATTACGAGGGCAAGAACTGCAGAAACAAGGCAGCCTAAAATGGTGCTTGTTGCAGGAAACTTCTGGAAAAGAAGGCAGTCTCTAATAAATGTTACAAAGTGGAACATTGGATTAAAGCGCTCAATCTGAAGCATCCAAGGTGACATGATGTTAACGGAATAGAAGAGCGGTGTACCATACATCCAGGCAGTGGTTACAACGCTCCACAGGTGGATAACGTCTCTAAAGAAGACTGCAAGGGCCGAGAGAAGCATTGCAAGACCGATGCAAAAACAAGCCAGAAGCAGCAAAGCAACAGGTGTAAGCAATGAATAAATTGTCAGCGGAATGCGGAAGACAAGCATAACAATGCCAACAGCAATGAGCGAGAAAAGATAGTTTACAACCGCAAAAAGCACCTTCTGAACAGGGAAAACAACACGATTGATGCGAACCTTCTTAAGCAAGCTAGATGCATCAATAATTGAACGCATTCCCATAGTGGTTGCATCGTTCATCAGCTGAAACGCTGTGTTACCCAGAATAAGATACAAAGGATAGTTCACAACATCCTCAGCGCGGTTACCTAAAAAAGTAGAAAAGACAACTGCCATAACGGTCATCATCAAAAGAGGGTTCAAAACTGACCACACAACGCCCAAAATGGAACGGCGATATTTGAGTTTGAAGTCTTTACTTACCAGCTGACGCAAAATGAACTGGTCACGCTGATGTGTTGGATACCATGCATCTCGAGCAGAAACAGCAACAAGACTTGCACTATTAGTATTTGCAGAAACTACGTTTGTGTCCTGCGCATTATTAGTTTGTGTTGAAGACTCACTCACGCGCTATCCTTTTCTACCGATTTCTGTATGGTTTATCCTAGCACAGACAGACAAAGCCGTTTAAACTTGAAACGTTGTTGAACTGTTTTCTCCACTATTTTATTTGGATATGTGGTGACAAGACTATTTAGTAACTGCGCGCTCAACAGCAGCGCTTGTAGAAATGGTGCAAAATGTCTCAATCCCCTCTTGGACGCACGCTTATCATTGCTAATCCGGCAGCTCATAGCGGTAAAGGTGCTGCTGGCGCAGAGTTTGCTCGCCACTTTTTAACCAGCTATTCTGCTGCAACGGACGGTTACGAGCTCAAGCTCACCACAGCTATGGGAGACGCTCGTGTCATGGCCGCAAAAGCTGCGGACTTTGACACGGTTGTCGCACTTGGCGGAGATGGCGTCATCCACGAGGTGGTCAACGGCCTCATGACCTTATCGCCAGAGGTTCGTCCAGCGCTTGGCATTATCCCTATGGGTTCGGGAAACGACTATGCACGCACTCTGGGTATGAAAATTAACGACCCCGAAGGCGCGTTTGCACAGCTGGTTCGCGGCAAGGTTAAGCAGCTAGAGATTGGTCGCATCAACGACGTCTACTTCATGGAGACCATGTCGTTTGGACTTGATGCAGCTATTGCAGCCGACACCACAAAGCGCCGCGCGAACAACTCCTCTACCGAGGGCGAGGCGCTCTTCTTAACCTCGGGTCTCAAGTTTATGGCTGCAGGTAGCAAGGGTTACCCTTGCACCGTTTCGTTTGATGGCGAGAAGGACATTGATCTTCAAGCGCTTATCATGGCCTTCCAGATTGGCCCTACGTATGGCGGCGGCTTTAAGGTCTGTCCGCATGCGCAGCCTGAC
The DNA here is from genome assembly GCA_000564995.1 of Atopobium sp. ICM42b. Taxonomy (GTDB): domain Bacteria; phylum Actinomycetota; class Coriobacteriia; order Coriobacteriales; family Atopobiaceae; genus Lancefieldella. The sequence goes on along the minus strand of JDFH01000014.1, from coordinate 132,866 downwards.
GATGGCCTTCTTACCGTCTGCTACAACACTAAAGTGCCTATCATTCCTCACCTGCTGGCTCTGTTTGGCCTGGCAAGGGCTGGTAAACACGTCAACTCCCGCATCATTGAGGAGCGTCACCTCAAGCAAGCAGTGGTAACTTTCCACAAGCCTGTCCCTATTCAGGTAGACGGAGAAGAGCTTCCCTTTGCAGAACAGTTTGTCATTGAGGTTATTCCCGCTGCACTTTCCGTGATTGTTCCCTAGCGCACAGAGCGACTCCTGCGCCGTAGGTCGCGTTTCGAGGCTCGGGCTTTGCTGATTGCGCATTGCGAGAAGATCGATCTTCTCGCCAAAAGGTTTAACGTTAAAGAAACAGGGGCACCTGCCAGCGCAGATGCCCCTGAATTTGTATCGTGTAAGCTAAGACTTTACGACTAGAACTTAGCGAGCTTCACGCTCAAGCAAAGCCTTAACCTCAGCTGCGGTATCAAGTTCCATGACGCGAGCAGTGAGCTCATCTGCCTCAGCCTTTGTCCAAGCAGCAATGGTCTTACGGGTACGCAGGACAGATGGTGCAGAGACGGAGAACTCGTCCAGACCAAAGGAAAGAAGGACTGGGATGAGCAGTGGATCTGCAGCAGCCTCGCCGCACATACCAACCATGATCTTCTCCTTGTTGCCCTCGCCGATGAGGAACTTGAGAGAACGGAGAACGGATGGCTGGTAGACCTCGTAGAGGTAGGCAACGCGATCATTGCCGCGGTCAGCGCACATGGTGTAACCGATGAGGTCGTTGGTACCAATGGAGAAGAAGTCGCACTCACGAGCCAGCTTATCTGCAATCAGAGATGCAGATGGGGTCTCGATCATGGTGCCGACCTCAATGTCCTTGTTGTAAGCTACGCCCTCAGCGTCAAGCTCACGCTTGCACTCCTCAACAAGAGCCTTAGCCTCACGGACCTCATCAACAGTAGTAACAAGAGGAAGCATAATCTTGATATCGCCAAATGCGGATGCGCGGAGAAGAGCGCGGAGCTGAACCTTGTACTGTTCAGCATTGTTGAGGCAGTAACGGATAGCGCGGAAGCCCATGAATGGGTTCTCCTCAGCCTTCATGTTGAGGTAAGGAATCTCCTTATCGCCACCAACATCAAGGGTGCGGATGATGACAGGCTTATCCTTCATGCGCAGAGCAACCTTCTGGTAAGCAGCAAACTGCTCTTCCTCGCTTGGAAGCTCCTTTGCGTCCATGAACAGGAACTCGGAGCGGAACAGGCCAATGCCCTCAGCGTCAGCGTCAACTGCGCCGTTAGCGTCATCTGGGTTGCCAATGTTAGCAACAAGCAGGACCTGGATGCCGTCAGCAGTTACGGTCTCCTTGCCACGATAAGCCTCAAGAGCGGCCTTCTCTGCAGCATAAGCCTCAGCCCGAGCCTTGTACTCAGCAAGCTCAGTCTCGGAAGGATTGACAACAACCTTACCGTTAGTGCCGTCGACAACAATAGCATTGCCAGTTGCAACCTCAGAAGTGATGTTAGGAACAGAAAGAACTGCAGGAATCTCGAGAGCACGAGCAATGATTGCGGAGTGAGAAGTACGACCACCAGTCTCGGTAACAATACCCGCTACGTGGTCCTTATCGATGTCTGCGGTCATAGAAGGAGTCAGCTCATGGCAGACAATGACGGAGTTCTCTGGAAGTGTGGAGAGGTCAACAACCTCTTTACCAAGAAGGTCAGCGAGAAGACCGGTCTTTACGTCAGCAACGTCTGCAGCGCGCTCACGGAAAAGCTCATCCTCCATACCAAGGAACATGTTGTAGTACATGTCGTATGCGTCACTTACAGCCTGCTCAACGCAGGTACCACCGTCAATTGCGCCGTTAACAGCCTCTTTGATGCCCTCATCCTCTGCAAACTCAATGTGAGCACCCATAATTGCAGCAGCTTCCTCGCCCACCGTCTTGGTCATGCGCTCAATCTGCGCATTTGTCTGTGCGATGAATTTAGTTACGGCCTCTGCGTAACGAGCCTTCTCTGCAGCTGTGTCTTCAACAGTGTGTGGAGTAAAAGTAAGATCTGGATCTACGGCAACCTGAGCAGTACCGATGCCGATTCCATTGGACGCATTGACTCCCTCAAACATACTTGCTCCAATCATTGTCCGCGAAGCGGTGCGTATAGTTCTGCATGACTGCCCAAAAGGACAACAGTCGCAGAGTCAAACCTATCTTTGTACAGAGTAACATTTTTTTGACCTGTTACGTTGTGAGTATCGTTAAATAAATTTCAATAAAAACACTTGGCAAGAGAATCTTTCTTGCCAAGTGTATGTACGTTCACGATAGTCAAAACGCTCAGTATTTCTTACGCGGCGAAAGTGCACCGTCTGAGGGTTTCTCGCCAAAAGAACTACGTGTTCTAGCTGCGATTACTACTCAGAATCTGCAAGCCAAGAAGACTTACCCTCGCGGCTCTCCTCTTTCTTGCGAGCAAGCTGAATCTCTTCTGCGATAGAAGCAGGCATTTCTCGGCCCATCTTCTTGTAGAGAGCAGTGACAACGCGATCAATGGTTGCGCGCTTTGCGATTCCTCGGCTTGCTGCAGTTGCCGTACCGCAAGCAGAAGCGTAGATAAGCGCAGTGTCGTAATCGTAGCCAGCGGTGGTCTTTGCAAGGAAGCCCGCGACCATGGAGTCACCAGCACCGGTTGCGTTAACCAGGCGAATCTTAGCGGTTGGAACAATGTGCTCAGCGCCGTACTCATCCAGAAGCAGAGAACCTGCACCACCACAAGAAACGATAACGTTGCGAGCGCCGCCGTCCTGAAGCTTCTTTGCAAATGGAATGCACTCTTCTGGAGTCTCTGGGTTTGCGCCAAAGATACGGCCGACCTCGTGGTTGTTAGGCTTGATCAGGAATGGTTGAGCCTTAATAGCCTCCATAAGCAGCTGACCAGGAGCGTCAACAACAAACTGAATACCGCGACCAGCAAGCTGAGCCATAAGGCGAGTGTAGATATCCTCTGGAAGCGAGCTTGGAATAGAACCGGTAAGAACCAGGGTGTCACCTGCGCCAACAACATCCATGCGCTCCAGCAGCTCATCAACCTTTTTCTCCGGAATGCGTGGACCATTGCCGTTGACCATAGTCATAACAATGCCGTTAAGCTTGACATTAATGCGGGTAAAGCCTGAATCCAGCTTGACGAAGTTACTTGGAATACCCTGACGCTGAAGATCACTTAGCAGGTATTCACCAGTAAAGCCACCGACAATGCCCATAGCAACGGTGACCTTATCAAGCTCATTTAAGAGCGTGGAGACGTTAATACCATTACCACCGCAGTGCAGCTCTTCTGATGACGAGCTGTTAGTAAAGCCCATGTCCAATGTGTTTGGATGCATGACATAGTCAAGCGCGGGATTAAGCGTCATTGTGTAAATCACGGCGAGTCCTCCGAACTACAATAAAATCATGGAGACTTCAGTATGACGCAATCGCTCTCAACAAACAATTAGAAACTAGCGACTCACAAAAAATAAAAACCCCGACGCATGCCGGGGTTTGAAATTCAAATGGTGGATCGTCAGGGGTTCGAACCCTGGACCTTGGGATTAAGAGTCCCCTGCTCTACCAGCTGAGCTAACGATCCAATTAACGTTTCGAATGGGGTGGGAAAAGGGGCTCGAACCCTCGACCTACGGAGCCACAGTCCGTCGCTCTGCCAACTGAGCTACTCCCACCATTTGGCCACCTCATGAAACGCAGCTAAATCATTATTACAGAATCAGAAAAAGATGCAAGCGAGAAACGCAGTTTTTTCAAACTCTTTTTTGATTTTCTTAGAAATCTGCCGGAGCAACGGGTTTCTCGCCAAACAAAATGCGGAGAAGAACGAGCTTCTCCGCAGGTGATTTCATGCACTATACGAGCAGGTATATGGTGGTATGGCAGTGGTGCGGTGTCAAGAAACCGCAATCAGTCCGCTTAAAGCCGCAGACTGTGTCTAGAAACCGTGAGCCGTAAGTGCTGCATCCAGACGATTCAACGCTTCCTCAATCTCGACGCGAGGGGCTGCCAAATTCCAACGCTTGAAACCCTGGGCAGCCTCGCCAAAGAAGACTCCGTCGGTGAAGAAGAGCTGAGCCTCAAACTGCAACAGGTGGTCAAGCTCTTCTGGGGTAAGGCCAAGGTCTCTGAAGTCGAGCCACTGGAGGTAGGTTCCCGTGATTGGTGCAAGCTTCACCCGAGGGTGCTTGGTGGCGAAGAAGTCCAGGACCAACTTCTGGTTATCGTCAACAGCCTTGATGCATGCGTCAAGCCATGCCCCACCCTTGCTATAAGCCAGCTCACAGGCCTTGAAGCTGATTGGATTGCATGAGGTGGTCTCTCGGGTCTCCAGGCGCTTCTCGAGGCGGCTACGCAGTTCTGGATTGCTCACGATGATGTTGCTGAACTGCGTGCCAGCAAGGTTGAAACTCTTTGAAGCGCTTGTGCACGTAATGGTACGCGCTGCGACTTCATCGGAAATTGTTTCAAAGACGGTATGCGTAGAGCCTGGCATGATGAGGTCGTGGTGGATCTCGTCAGCAACCACAATGAGGTTGTGCTTAACCGCAATCTCTGCGATGCGCGTAAGCTCTTCTTTGGTCCACACGCGACCGCTTGGATTGTGGGGTGAACACAGGATGATCATGGTGTTCTTTGGCTCGGCGGCAAGTTTCTCAAGCAGGTCAAAGTCAATGTCGTAGTGAGGACCCTCTGACAGGACAAGCGGGCACTCTACCAGCGCACGGTTATTCTCCTCAACTGCCATGTAGAACGGATGGTAGACAGGAGTAAACAGGATGACACCCTCGTCTGGCTGGGTGAACTCGGCAACAGATGAAAAGAGCGCAGGCACCACGCCAGACGAATTGAGCAGCCACTCAGGCTTCACATCCCAGTTGTGACGTGTCTTCATCCACTTGCACACAGCCTGCTTCATCTGATTGGTTGGCACGGAATAGCCAAGGATTGCGTCATTGATGTATTCCTTGAGGCCCTCGACAATCTCTGGGGCTGTGTGATACTCCATATCAGCAACAGAAAAAGGTGGAATACCAGGAGCTACATCTGGATTCATGTCGTACATGACGTTCCATTTTCTAGAACCAGTACCAGCGCGATCAACGCGGGATTCAAAATCGTAAGACATAGTGTCTCCATTCACGTAAGCCTGTAATCAGTGTAGCTGCTTTTAGTGTAGCTACTTTTCTTTTCCTTTGTCATTCTTCTGATAAGAAAATCTTTGATGGCACGACGTATTTGCAATCCTTATTGCTATAATGAACGACGCTATATGTCTCCTTAGCTCAGCTGGATAGAGCGTCGGTCTTCTAAACCGCAGGTCGCGCGTTCGAATCGCGCAGGAGGCACCAAAAACTCCAGGTAGATGGCTTGCCGTCTACCTTTTTTGTTAAAATTTTTATCGGCTGCCTCCATTTTGCCTCCAAACTGTATGGCTACTGTAAAAGTAGAATACCTGTTCGAATAAAAGTTTTAACTATTTAGATAGGTGATTTTTGCATAAACAATGGCTGATATGCAGGAAAACTAATCAAGAAATTGATGTATCAAATTAGAGGTGCTGTTTTGGGTAAAAAATCCGTTTAGTTGGAGTTTATTTTTGGACTTCGAAATTTTGTCACTTACGTTTACCCAGCTCAGAAATTTTGTACTAATTTCCACAATTTTGTCCACGTAAAATTGCTGGTAGATGGCTTGCATAGAAACTAAGCATTTTTGGATACTCCAACTAAACGCATTTTTTACCACTTTACCGCCGAATGGCACTCTATCGCTGAAAAATTTGACTCAGACGCACAAAAATACCCGTTCAATTCTACGAAATAGAATCGAACGGGTACTTGGTCAACGAAAATGATGCGAGCGTGGCTGCGCGCCAGATATTACAGCAGGTACTCTGCAATCTGGACAGCGTTTGTTGCGGCACCCTTCCTAATCTGGTCTCCGCAACAGAAGAATGTCAGCGCATGAGTATCTTTATCAGCGGAAAGATCCTCGCGAATACGACCAACATAGATAAGGTCCTGGTCAGAAGTATCAAGAGGCATTGGGTACTGAAGCTCTGCTGGGTTGTCTACAACCTTGATTCCTGGAGCATCCTCAAGAATAGCGCGAGCCTCATCTGGACTCAAAGGACGCTCAAGCTCAACAGTGATGGACTCAGAGTGTGAGCGCATCGTTGGAACTCGGACACAGGTACAGTTAACGCGCAGCTCAGGAAGGTGCATGATCTTGCGACCCTCGTTTTGCATCTTCATTTCCTCGGAAGTGTAGCCAACCTCGTCAAAGCCGCCAATCTGTGGAATCAGGTTAACTGCCAGCTGGTATGCAAAAGGAGCGGTCTCGGTTACTTCCCTACCTGCAACAACGTCAGCCATCTGATTCTTCAGGCTGGTGAGACCAGGAAGACCAGCGCCTGATGCAGCCTGATAGGTAGAAGCAATAATACGCTTTGCACCTGCTGCCTTATGTAAAGGATACAGAGGTACCAAGCCAATAATGGTTGCACAGTTTGGGTTAGAAATGATGCCGTTATGGTTCTTGATATCCTCAGCGTTAATCTCTGGGATTACCAGCGGAACGTTTGGGTCCATTCTAAATGCATGGGAGTTGTCAACGCAGACGCATCCACGCTTGACTGCTTTAGGGAGCAGCTCTTTTGCCTGCTCGTCGCCAGCTGCTCCAAGGACAATATCTACACCCTCAAAAGCCTCTGGTGTTGCTTCGCGAATTACAATCTGCTGGCCAGCAAATTCGATAGTTTTACCAGCGCTTCGAGCGGATGCCAGAAGCACCAGTTCCTTGATAGGAAAATTACACTCTTCAAGGCACTGCATCATCTGGGCACCAACAACGCCGGTAGCACCAAGAATTGCAACGACCTTACCGTTTGGATCAAAAGCCATAGTTACCTCGAAACCATTTCGTCACGAACAAATCCGTTATAAATGACGCCAATTGTGCGATCAAAGTCGGCATTATCGACGCCCACAATAATACTAATCTCTTCTGAGCTCTGCGTAATCATGCGAATGTTGACGCCCGCATTGCCCAACGCGCCAAAGATCTTACCAGAGGTGCCGGAACGCCTAGACATATTACGACCAACAACAGAAACAAGAGCTAAGCGGTCTACCATCGTAATGTCATCAGGCTCAATCTCGCGACGAATATCGCTGATGATGGAATAGACCGTATCCTTTACATCGGAGGCATTTACCACGATACCAAACGAATCAACACCTGTTGGGATGTGCTCGACAGAGACGCCGTAGCGCTCAACAATATTAAGTGCACGGCTAATAACGCCAACCTCGTTGGACATGTGAGCCTTCTTAACGTGAATGGCCAGGAAGTCTTTTTTGCCTGCAATACCAGTGATCAAGTGCTCGTTTGTATCGCCATCAGCGGTCTCTCGAATGACGGTACCTGCATCTTCTGGACGGTTAGTGTTCTTAATCTGGATTGGAATATTTGCCTCGCGAACAGGGAAAATTGCCTCTTCCTGAAGAACGGAAGCGCCCATGTAAGAAAGCTCGCGCATCTCGTCAAAGGTAATACGACCAATAGCGCGTGGATTCTGAACAATGCGAGGATCAGCAGAAAGGAAGCCAGAAACGTCAGTCCAGTTCTCGTACAAGTCAGCGTCTAGGCAGCGAGCGACAATTGCGCCGGTAATATCGCCACCACCGCGCTGGAACAACTTAATTGCACCGTCAACGGTAGCACCGTAGAAGCCAGGCAGCACAAACGAGCCGCTGCGAGCAACAACTTCTTTGAGTCTAGAAGCAGTGCGCTCCATATCAATGGTGCCATCATGATGGAACAGCATAACGTCTGCCGCATCAACGAATGGCAGGCCAAGGTACTCAGCAAGGATCTGGCAGGTGAACCATTCACCCCTACTTACTACATACTCTGGCGAGAAGGACTTAATGTTTGAAGCAAACTTCTCAAACTCCTCGGCGACAGGCCATGCAACTCCCAGTTCATCAGCAATCTCCACAAAGCGAGCCTCGATGTCTGCAAGCAAAGAGGTGCAATCAACGTGATACTCAATGTGGGCATTTACCAGCAGCAAAAGATCCGTAATCTTGTTATCGGTTGAGTGGCGCTTTCCTGCTGCAGACGAAACAATAAAGCGTCTATCAGGGTCAGCTTCAACAATAGCTTTAACTTTTTTGAACTGCTCTGCAGAAGCAACACTTGAGCCGCCAAATTTTGCAATTTTGATCATTTCTAATTCCTCTTTTCAAGTGCAGCCATAAAGGTTGTAGGATCTTGCGAAAGTGCGCTGGTAAGAAGATTACGGGCCTTCTCGGCACTTAGATTTTTAACCAACTGAGCACCCGGCTCCCAGAACGAGCCACCCGGAACATCCGCTTGCGTCCTAAATACGTAATCAGAAACAAGCAGCTCAGGATTATACGAAAGACCTGCCGAGAAGGTCTGCTGACCCCCAGCAGGAGCCGCGGCACAGTCAATAATATCCTGCACGACGGCGTTTGCCGTTGGGTCGCCACCGGCACCTTGACCATAAAACTTGAGCTCGCCAATGGTATTTCCCACGGCAGTTGCAACGTTAAAGTTAGTTGGAACGTTGGCCTCTATGGTTGAGAGCGAAACCGCAACTGGCTCAACAGCTACCGCATACGATGAACCGTCAGAAACACCACGACCAAAGAGCTTGATTGTCATATCGTGACTGCCAAACATGGCAAGATCGCGCTTAGTTAAGTTTCTGATACCAGACATAGGAATCTGGTCTGTGCAGATTACGTCGAAGGCAATAGATGCAGAAATCATAGTCTTAGAGCGAACATCAATGCCGTCGATATCGCTTGACGGGTCTCGCTCGGCGTAACCCAGCTCCTGAGCCTTGCTCAGAACCTCAGCAAAGTCCGTTCCGTCTTTGAGCATGGAATAGACAATGTAGTTGGTGGTGCCGTTCATGATTCCCCAGAACGCAGAAATCTCGTCAATACGACGAACTTTCTGAATTCCTGCTATCCAAGGAATGCCACCGCACACGCATGCTTCGATATTAAAGTTGACGCCCGCTTCAGCGGCAAGTGTCATAAACTCCTCAAAATGAGCAGATACCACGGCTTTATTTGAGGTGACTACATTTTTCTTAGCAGTCAGCGCAGCTTTGATGTACTCATAGGCTGGCGTGAGGCCACCCATGCACTCAACAACGGTATCGAGTGCAGGGTCAGACAAGAGCGCATCAAAATCAGATGTTGCCCGAGGGTCAACGTGCTCTTTACCAGCTCTAACCAAGATGGACGTCAGGTTAACGTCAGAAACGCGCTCATCAAGAATGCGCGCAACTGAAGCACCAACCGTTCCAAATCCAAGTAGGGCAACGTTTTGCATATAACTCCAAATCTAGCAGTCATTTTGCGAGAAAACCGACTGCCTGCAAGGCTAATTGCAGAGCAAGGACAACCGCACGCAAAGGTGACTGCACTGATAACAATCTCATAGACAAAAACTACCAAAAACCTAGACAGAATCTAATTGACAGTTTTTCTCGTCTTCATAATGCTATGAACAATTCTATGTTACAAGCGACATTTACTTCTCACTGTTAAAATAATAGAAACGCAACACGCGAGACGCGCAATTTGCACGCGCACAACACGCGAGGCGCACAACACGCGACACGTTCTAAAGATTGGTGGTTTCATGGCCGTCGCATATCACAGCACAAGAAGCTCTGACCATACCGTTTTGGCCAAACAGGCCATTTTGCAGGGAATTGCTCCCGACGGCGGCCTTTATATCCAAGATTCAATTGGCGAGAAACCCCTCGATCTTGCAAAGGTTTGTGCTCAGGGCTTTAAGGCTACTGCTTTTGACGTGCTTTCTGCTCTGCTGGACGACTACTCTGCTGAAGAGCTGACTCGCTGTATTGAGGGCGCGTATGGCTCTCAGTGGGACACCCAGGCTATCACGCCTGTTTCTGCTATCGGAGAAGACTGGCTGCTTGAGCTCTTCCATGGTCCAACGTCGGCTTTCAAAGACGTTGCGCTTCAGATGCTTCCCCGCCTGATGAGTGTTGCTCGCGAGGACGCGGACGTAGCTGGCGCTGTCGACGCTGAGGGTGCTGCGGGCGCGGTTGCCACCGCCGGCAAGAGCATCATGATTGTGACCGCTACTTCTGGCGACACGGGTAAAGCTGCACTTGAGGGCTTCAAGGATGTTCCCGGTATGGGAATCACCGTCTTTTATCCAGAAGGCAAGGTTTCTGATATTCAACGCCTGCAGATGGTAACTCAAAAAGGCTCTAACGTAGCTGTTTGCGCTGTTAAGGGAAACTTTGACGACGCTCAAAACGCCGCTAAAGCAATCTTTGCCAACAAGGAGTTGGCGCATGAGTTGGCCGGTAAGGGCACCGTACTTTCCAGCGCAAACTCCATCAATATTGGTCGTTTGGCCCCACAGGTAACCTACTACTTTGACGCATATGCCCAGCTTGTTGCCAAGGGCGCCATCACCCAGGGTCAAAAAGTTACTTTCTGCGTGCCAACCGGCAACTTTGGCGACGTCCTCGCAGGTTACTTTGCAAAAGAGATGGGACTTCCTGTTGATCGCCTCATTGTGGCTTCTAACAGCAATAAGGTGCTGACTGATTTCTTGGAAACGGGCATCTACGATCGCAGGCGTGCATTTGAAAAGACTATCTCTCCATCGATGGACATTCTGGTTTCATCAAACCTTGAACGACTCCTCTATCTTGCGTCCGGCAAAGACACCGAGCTTGTCAGTTATCTGATGAACCAGCTGGTAACCAAGGGTATCTACACGGTTCCTGCTCAGGTGATGGACACCATCCGCGAAACCTTTGATGCCGGCTTTGCAACCGACGCTCAGACGCGTGAGACTATCCGTTCTACCTGGGAGAATTGTCGTGTACTGATTGACCCTCACACAGCCGTCGCAAAGCACGTGCTTGACAGGGTTTCTCGCCAGGCGGGTAACGTGCGCGTTTGTCTGTCCACTGCTAGCCCGTATAAGTTTTCGTCCGACGTGCTTGCCGCGCTGGAACACTCGACCGCTGGCCTAGATGACTTTGCGTGCATGCATACGCTCGCCGAAATCACGGGCACTAATCCGCCAATCCAGCTTTCATCGCTGAATGATAACGTTATCATTCATACTGACGTTCGCGAGAAGGAACAGCTTGCTTCGTACGTTTCCGAAGCATGCGGGCGTATTTTTGCTTGTTAGACTCTGAGAAAGCAGGTTCTACATGCTCGACAACACCATCTTGACCGTATCTGTACCTGCTACCTCTGCAAACATTGGCGTCGGCTACGATACGCTGGGTCTTGCGTTTAACCTGCGCGCAAAAATTACGTTTAGGGAATCTCCTACACTCATCATTGACGGCTGCCCCGAGCAGTTCAGAAACGATGACAACCTTGTCTGGACGTCTTATGTTCGAGCCTGCGAAAAGCTGGGCGAAGAGCCCACTCCTAAGCACATCACTATCGATTCGCCTATTCCGCTTTCTGGTGGACTTGGCTCAAGTTCTACCTGCGTAATTGCTGGTATTGCAGCCGCGATGACCGAGTCTCATGGTGGCTGGGATCCTGAGCGTGCGCTCGACTTTGCCTGTCATTTTGAGGGCCATCCCGATAACGTTGCTCCTGCAATTTACGGTGGCCTGACCTCGTCATTTGTTGAGGGTGGGCATACCGTTTGTACTCGAAGGCTGGTAGCGCGCGGTCTCTCTTTTGTTGCAATTGCACCGCCGTACACTGTCAACACCGAGGATGCCCGCAAGGTGGTTCCGCAGAATATTTCTCTTCAGACCGCTGTTTATCAAATGGGTCGTACCGTTGCTGTTACCCATGCACTTGAAACAGGCAATGGAGGTCTTTTGGCAGCTGCCTGCAACGACAAACTCCATGAGCCCTACCGCAAGGAGCTCATTCCTGATTACGAAGAGCTCAAACAGGTAGCTAAGCTTGCTCGTGCTTGCGCCTTTGTTATCTCGGGCTCAGGTTCCACCATGGTTGCCATCTGCGACTCCCCTGTTACAGCTCGCGCTGTTGCCGAGAATGCCAAGCAGGTCAGAGGCGATCTCTGGATTCAGATTCTTGAGCCAGCACTTCTGGGTACCGTCCTTACCTTGGACGACGGCCAGCAACACCACAACACTTTCGACGAGATTTAACGTGACAACTGCGCTCGGTCAATGCGTGTACTAACAAGTACGCCTGCGACAACACGGGTTTCTCGCCAGGTGCGCCTGAAAAGTGTAAAGAATCTGTATTTGAGGCACAGATTCTTTGATGAAATCAGGCAAATCCACAGTTTCTTTTACGTATTTAGGCAAAAGTTACAGATTCTTTGAAGAAATCAGGCGCGTGAAGATAGGCTGCGCCGCGCCAAATTTTGCGAGCCTGAAAACTACATCATGTCTGAGTAAATTTGCTCAGACTTGGCGAGAAAAACAGGCAAATAGCTCAGACATGGTGCGCTTTTCAGGCAAACTGTTCAGACATGACAACAAAACCCGGCTCCTACGTTGTGTGGGAGCCGGGTTAACGTTTAAGGTGCGTTGACGTCAAAGCACATTTGCCATTAGTCGCCGTTATGCGCCGAGGTAAGCCTTGCGTACGTCATCGTCGTGGAGAAGCTCTTGGCCGGTGCCATGCTTAGCAACCTTACCAAGCTCGAGGACGTATGCACGGTCAGCAACCTTAAGTGCCATATTAGCGTTCTGCTCAACAAGCAAAATGGTGGTTCCTGCATCGCCGAGCTGGCGAATAATCTGGAAGATTTCCTCAATCAGAAGAGGAGCCAGACCCATGGAAGGCTCGTCGAGCATCAAAAGCTTTGGCCTGCTCATCAGAGCACGACCCATAGCAAGCATCTGCTGCTCGCCACCAGACAGCGTTCCTGCCAGCTGATTCTTACGCTCGCGAAGACGTGGAAAATGCTCGTAGACCATCTTGACGGTCTTAGCGTTCTGGGAATCGGGCTGCGTATAGCCGCCCATCTCAAGGTTTTCAGCAACACTCATGCGAGAAAACACACGGCGGCCCTCAGGGCACAATGCCAGGCCAGCCTCAACAATCTTGTGAGCGCGCTGGCCTACAAGGTTTTTCTCGTCAAGGGTAATGTTGCCAGAGTCCGGCTTTACTAGACCAGCAATGGTGTTCAGTGTAGTTGATTTACCTGCGCCGTTTGCGCCAATAAGGGTAACGATCTCACCCTCGTGGATGTCAAAAGAAATGCCCTGAACTGCGTGGATTGCACCGTAAGAAACATTAAGATCCTTGACGGATAGCAGGGTTTTTCCAGCGCCAACTGCCTGGATGTTTGTAGTTTCAGCGGCCATTAGCGCACCTCCTGCTTTCCAAGATATGCCTCGATAACGCGAGGGTTGTTCTGAACCTCTTCTGGCGTTCCCTTTGCAATGATGTTGCCGTGGTCAAGAACAGCCAAACCCTCGCAAATGCCCATAACAAACTTCATGTCGTGCTCGATGAGAAGAACAGCAATCTTGAAGTCGTCACGAATCTTAAGGACATTCTCCATAAGCTCGTCAGTCTCTGCTGGATTCATACCTGCAGCTGGCTCGTCAAGCAGCAAAATCTTAGGCTGCGTTGCCAGAGCGCGAAGAATCTCAAGCTTGCGCTGAGCACCATAAGGCAGGTTGCCAGCAAGGGTATTTGCAAGGTTCTCCATACCAAAAATGCGCAGCAGCTCGTGGGCGTTATCGGCGCTCTCTTTCTCCTGCTTCCAGTGAGCTGGAAGACGAAGGACGTCCTCAAAGAAATGAGACGTCATGTGACTGCCCTGACCAACCTGAATGTTCTCCATAACCGTCATGTTGTTGAACAGTCGAATGTTCTGGAAGGTGCGGGCAATACCCATATGATTTGCTTCAACAACGCTTTTACCAGCCAGGTCGTAGCCGTCAATCATTACGGTACCACGGGTTGGCTTGTAGACACAGGTAAGCAAGTTAAAAACAGTTGTTTTACCTGCACCGTTAGGACCAATGATGCCAGAGATCTCGGTAGGACCAAGAGCGATGTTGAAGTCATTAACAGCAGTCAAGCCACCAAAGTCAATGCCCAGGTGCTCGGCCTGAAGAACTGGAATTGCGCCAAGGTCTCGCTCTGGAATGAGGTTAGGAGACTCTTGTCTGATAAGTTTTGTAGTGTGTTTAGTTGCCATCGCTCTTACGCCTCCTTCGAATCAGTTGAGGCTTCTGCCTGCACGTCTACCTGCGTATCCGCCTGCTCGTTTGCCTGAGCGTCTGCCTTCGCGTTGACCGGCACGTCTGTCTGCTCGTCCGAGTCATCCTTGTTCCAAGGGAAATCCTTGTTCATGATGCGCTCAATAATGCGGGACAGCGAGAAGTCATACGAGCCAAACAGACCCTCTGGTCTAAAGATCATAACCAGAATCAGCACGATTGCATAAGCAACCATGCGGTAGTCAGCAAAGGCACGTAGAGCCTCTGGGAGTACGGTCAGGACAGTTGCGGACACAACGGAGCCAAACATAGAGCCCATGCCACCAAGAACAACCATAACTAGAATCTCAACAGACTTCATAAAGCCAAACTTGGCAGGCGCCATGACGCCGATGCAGCCCGCGTAAAGGCCGCCTGCAATACCAGCAAGGAATGCAGAGAAAACAAAGGCAAGGGTCTTGTAATACGTGGTGTTAACGCCTGATGCCTCTGCCGCAATCTCGTTATCGCGGATGGCGAGAATAGCGCGTCCATGTCTAGACTTCATAAGAGTATGAATAGCAAAGATGGCAAGCGAAACAACAATTGCCGTGTTCAGGTAACCCGTATATGCAGGAATACCCGTGAGGCCTGATGCGCCACCAGTAAGCTTGAATCCAAGAGCAGAGTCAATGTTTACCAGGACAACGCGGATAATCTCTGCAAAGCCCAGAGTAATGATGGCCAGGTAATCACCGCGAAGACGAAGTGCTGGAATACCAATAACCACACCCATTAGAGCGGCGCAAATGCCGCCAAACAAAAGACCCACAACAAAAAGAATAACTGCAGGTGTAGAGCCTGAGGCCATGGACTGAGCATCCAGACCAAAGAGTGGCATCATGCGAATGATAAAGATTGCGCAGGCATAACCACCAATGGACATAAAGCCAGCGTGACCCAAAGGAAGCTGTCCCAGATAACCAGTAACAATGTTCAGAGAAACGGTCATCAGAACATACACGCCAATTTGCTCAAAAACAACGGTCTGATAGCGAGAAATAAGGCCCTCTCCTACCAGGAAGTTTCCACCAAAGACAAAGAGTGCAACAAGAATTGCATTGATGGCATAGCGAGCAGGCATAGTAAGCTCACGGCGCTGACCATCTTTTCCACCAAAACCAGTGACAATTACGGGGTTGTGGTTATTATCGCGTGGATACATTTTAGTCATGTGAGCCTCCTTACACTTTCTCGGTAACTGGTCGGCCAAGCAGGCCAGTTGGTTTCACAACAAGAACAAGAATCAAGAGTAAGAAGACTACTGCATCCTGCCAGACAGACAGACCAAAGGCAGCAACAAAGACCTCGGAGAAGCCAACAATAAGGCCGCCAATAACAGCGCCAGGAATGGATCCAATGCCGCCAAGAACTGCTGCAACAAATGCCTTGGTGCCCAGCATGACACCCATGGTAGGAGAAACCTGCTGGTATGCCATGGAGTACAGAATAGCTGCAATGCCTGCCAGAGCGGAACCAACTGCAAAGGTAAAGCTAATAGTGCTATTGACGTTGACGCCCATCAGACGAGCAGCGCCCATATCCTCAGAAACGGCACGCATTGCCTTACCAAGACGAGTCTTCTGAACCAAAAGGGTCAGAACAACGGTTGCCACAATAGTAACAGCAACAGTCAAAAGTGCAGTGCCGGAGAGCGTCGAACCAAATACCTGAACAGTTCCCAGGTCAATGATGCTTGGAACAACCTTAGCGTCAGCACCAAGAAGTAGCTGAACACCATTTTCAAGCAGGTAAGAAACACCAATTGCGGTAATCAGAATAGAAAGCCTTGGAGCTTCTCTGAGTGGTGCATAGGCAACCTTATCAATAAGAACGCCCAGCACAACACAACCAAAAATGGCGAGAAGAACGGCGATTGCAGGATTGAGTCCTAACTGAACAAGCGCAATCCAAGCAACGTAGGAGCCGAACATGATGATGTCACCATGTGCAAAGTTAAGAAGCAAGATGATGCCGTACACCATTGTGTAACCAAGCGCCACCAGTGCGTAAATACTGCCCAATTGAAGTCCATTGAGCACCTGAGTCAAAAACATCTGAGGTTCTCTTTTCTATGAAGGATTGATCGTGTCATAGATGGACTCTTTGCCATCTTTAAAGGTAATAATCAAGGTGGACTTCACTGGGTCACCTGTTCCCTGATATGAAAGGGTTCCAGTAACGCCTTCGACCACACCAGATGCAATAGCGTCAATAATGGCTTTCCTATACTCATTAGAGTTGTAGGTATAACCGCGCTTCTCGGCAACCTCAAGAGCAGAGCAAAGAATCATTGCTGCGTCATAACCCAAAGAACAGAAGTTAGTTGGAGCCTCACCGTATTCCTCGGTATAAGCCTTAACAAAATGCTGAACTTTTTCATCTGGGTTTGAAGCAACAAAGGCAGAGCAATAGAAGCATCCTTCAAGGTCAGCCGCAGAAGCATAGTCCTGCTCGCCGCCAATGATGCCTGCCCAACCATCTGCGCCCATAAAAGGCTTTTTGCAGCCAAGTTGGCGAGCCTGCGTCACAATCTTGCCATTATCCTGGTAATAGTTTGGAGCCAAAATGGCATCAGGATCCAGTCCAATAATGCTGGTAAGCTGGGCGTTAAAGTCAACAGCTCCCGTTGGATAGCCCTGCTGGGATACAACCTCAATGCCCAACTCACGAGCCCTCTGGACAAATGCGTTGTTTACGCCAATCTCGTAATCGCCACCAGAGTTAAAGATAGTTCCTACACGCTGATAGCCTTGCTTTTTAGCAAACTCTGCAAGAACAACGCCCTGGAATGGGTCGGTGACAGTAGCACGGAACATGTTATTGCCGTGAGCAACAACATCTTCTGCTGTTGCAGATGCCGTTACGCAAGGAATGTTGTCAAGAACCGATTTCTGCGCCAGCGCAATGGTTGGCGTTGAGGTAACGTCACCTAGAATTGCGCAGACGTTCTCGTCAAGCAGCTTGTTATAAACAAGAATAGCTTCAGTTGAATCGCCCTTCTCGTCCTCAGCTACAGGGACAATCTGGCGGCCACCAGCTCCACCATTCTTGTTGAATTCCTTGAGGTACAGCAAAATGCCGCTACGCACCGCAAGGCCATACTGGGCAACGTCGCCGGTATACGGTCCCATCACGCCAACGTAAATGGAGTTAGGGTCTTGGTTCTTTGGCGAACAGCCTGCTAGAGCAAACGACCCCGCAATGGTCCCGGCCACCTCCAAAAAGCGTCGTCGCGTTAGCTTATGTGCCATATTCATCTCCTTTTCTCCATAGCGTTGAATATATGACACAACACAATATGGCTGTAGCTCTTAAAAAAGAACTACAGCCAAAAAATGTTATCTAACTTGAAATAATTTTAGAGAAACCGGATGTTTCTACGAGCTCCAGCCTTTCGCGACGGTTGCGCGGTTGTCTTCTGACTACCCGCAGCCGGCCTACGTGTGCTACCTACGCCTCACGTACCAGCGGAAGCTCACCAGCAAAGTGACGAGGCTTGTAAGAGGCCTTGTCTGCGCTGGTCTTCTCGCCAAGATCAAGCGAAGAAATCTTCTTCATCTTGCTGGTACCGCCCTCAATCAGGCGAAGCAGCTCGCGCGTTGGTCTCTCGTCAGCCGCCTGAAGCTCAGCTGCCATCTCACGCTCAACCGCGTCAAAGATGTCCTGAACATGCGATGACGTATCGTTTGTAGCCTTGACCAGCGGCATTGCGGTTGATTGTGCAACCACACCAGCGTAGTTTGGCTCGCGAGAAGGACACATCTGAGCTGCGGCAACCTTGTGAGACGCAGCAGGTTTTGCACCCGACAACTCCACCGAGCTTGCAACTTCAGCCTCAGCAGCAACCTGACCAATGAGCGGCAACTGCACTGGATGATACTTGCGCATCTGCTGCTGATCATGGCGAGCTAGGTGCTCGTCCATTGCAGCCAGTGCAAGCGTCCAATCATCAGCATGCTCAAGCTCGTCAATCGTGCGCTTCTCAGGGAAGACTCCCTGGTCAACGTAAGAAATACGGCTAGAAATATCAGCAGCATGGTTGGTAAAGTCTTCAGGAATAGCCTCGGCACCAATCTCAGCAATACCAAAATCGCGCGTAATGGACTCTTCACCCACAGCCTTAGTCCACCAAGCTGTGCCAACGTCACCAACTGTTCCGTCAGCACGCTCGATAATGGGCAGACCGTCCATAGGATCTTTCCCCAGGCGCTCAAGAAGTACCGCAGCAGCACCCTTTGCACGTGCAACGGTACGCTCGCGCCAGCTCAAAAGCTTGGTGTAGTTCTCTGCAATCTGCGCGTAGTCGTTTGTAGAGTGTGCAGGAGCCTTCTTTGCGCGAACGGGAAGAACGCCCTCTGCGGACGTACTTACAACCTGTGACTTCTTTGCAGGTGACTCGGCAGGCTGAACAGACAGCTTAGCAGACTGAACACGAATGGAACCAGTCATATCCCACTGAGAAGCCCTCATGTGCTTTGGCTTGTACGCAGCAATCGAGCGCCTTGAAGAGTCCAGCGGAATCACAATGCTCTCTTCTGGCGAGAAGTTCGATGCAGCTGAGACCTGCTTTGAAGAGAGAGCCTCATCTGAGCTCTGGAACGTTGCAGCTGACTGGCTCTTTGCTTCTACCTCATCGATTTTCTCGCCACGATTTACCGCACGAGAAACAACCAAGGCAGCGCCAGAAATGACAGCAACCGCAGCAAGTCCCACTCCAATGCCTGTAAAGATTGCACCAAGAGGCGTTTGACGAATTTCATTAGCGGTAAGGGCATACGCAGATGCTGGCTCTGCTACCAGAACCAGTCCACTGAGCAGGCCGGCGACTACTGCCGGATTCCTACCTTCTGTCATACAAACTCCCCCTACAAACGCTAAGAAGATGTATGAAGACACACGCTAAATTTGCATATGCTACTAAACCCAATACGGGCGACGTGAGCAACGGGTGGGCTTCATTTCATCTTTGTGTAATCCGCTGCAACACATAATTGTGCTGTTAGAAATGACTATAGCGTAATTCATTATTTTTTACAGCGTCTTTAAAACTTTTTCATAATTCTTCGGCAGTTATTCAACAAAAATGGCGAGAAAAAAGAAGTGCCTCCCAACATAGATTGGAAAGCACTTCTTGCGTCATCTTTAAATCTGACTAATTCTGTGGATAGTCAGACTGTGCAGCCTTCTTTGCAGATCTAATCAGGAAGTCCTGGTTATTGTCGGTCTGCTTAAGACCACTGATAAGAGCAGTAGTTGCACGCTCAGTGTTATTGAAGCCTGCAAGAATACGGCGAACGCCCCATACCATAGGCTGAAGCTCTGGCTTAATAAGCAGATCCTCATTACGAGTACCAGAAGAAACAGGATCAATAGCTGGGAAGATACGGCGATCTGCCAGGTCTCGATCAAGCTTGAGCTCCATGTTACCAGTGCCCTTGAACTCCTCGAAGATAACCTCATCCATCTTGGAGCCTGTATCTACCAGGGCAGACGCAATAATAGTGAGCGAGCCGCCGTTCTCGATATTTCGAGCTGCACCCAAAAACTTCTTTGGTGGATACAGAGCTGCGGAATCAACACCACCAGAAAGAATACGGCCAGAAGCAGGAATAGCCAGGTTGTATGCACGAGCAAGACGTGTGATGGAGTCCAGAATAACCACAACGTCCTGACCCATCTCAACCAGACGCTTTGCTCGCTCAATGACGAGCTCCGAGACAACGGTGTGATTCTCTGCTGGCATATCAAAAGTTGAAGCAACAACGGTGCCCTTGATGGAGCGCTCCATATCTGTAACTTCCTCAGGGCGCTCGTCTACCAAGAGGCAGAAGAGGTGGACCTCAGGATTGTTGGTGGTAATAGACTGGCAAATGCGCTTCAAAATGGTGGTCTTACCTGCCTTTGGAGGCGAGACAATCAAACCACGCTGACCCTTACCAATAGGAGCCACCAGATCAATTGCACGGCCCGTAATGGAGTCTTTACCGTGCTCCATAGTAAGAGGCTGGTCTGGGAAAATAGGGGTCAGGTCTTTGAAGCGAGGACGGTCCTTAAGACCCTCAACTTCCCCACCGTTGACCTGGGTAACCTTAAGCAGTGGTGGATACTTGCTATTTACGCGTGCAGGTCCCACCATACCCAAGACGCTATCACCCGGGCGCAGACCAAGATTTCTAATAATCTGCTGGTGGACAAAGGCGTCGTCATCGCCTTCCATATAATTGCCTGTACGAATCCAGCCGTAGCCTTCGTTACTAATCTGAAGAATACCCTCAACAGTCTTAAAACCCTCAGCAGCTGCAGATGCAGCGTATACAAGCTCAATTAAATCGGACTTATGAACGCCTGCGTACTCAATACCCAGCTCAGTTGCTTTAGCACGAAGCTCAGAAAGCTTCATCTCTTGCAGAGCCTCTTTGGAAAGCGATGGCTCGCTTGCCTGGCCCTGCTTGCGATTCTTGTTGCGCTGGTTGTTCTGTCTACGATCGCGAGAAGGACGCTCCTGGTTGTTGGCGTGTGCGTTTTCCTGTGTCTTCTCGCCCTCCTGAGCCGCTTCTTTTAGCTCGGCATTACGATGTCGACGACGTGCTGCACCCGTACGAGAACGCCCTGGACGCTCTGCTGGAGCTGCATCGGAATCTGCTACTGCACCAGAAGCCTGCTCCTGAGCTGCACCATCCTGCTGCTCAACACTACCCTGCTCTTCAGCAAAGTTCTTCTGAGCCCTATTGGTATTCTGGCCAGCTGCACCCTCTGCCTCTGCTTTAGTAAAGGCAGGAGCCGGGGTTACCTCCGCAGAAGGCTGAGTTGCGTCCTGAACAATCTTGGTAAGGCGATTAGTGTCTACAACGTCAGAAGAAACCTTGCCGCCTGCCTGGACCTGAGCCAGAACCTCTGCCTGTGCAACTTCAAGAGCACGCTCATGAAGAGCACGCTCTTCCATCTCTTCTTTACTAGGACGACCACGACGACGCTTTGGTGGCTCTGTAATGCCTGCTGCGTTCATAGCCTCTGCCACAACAGCCTCTACCGCACGACGCGCCTCAGTCTCTTTTTTAGTTGGACGACCACGACGACGCTTTGCAGCAGATGAATTAGAGGCCTTTTCTTCAGTTGCCTCAGAATTGATATTTTCTGAAGTTGAATTTTCTGAATTACTATTTTCACTCTTACGAGGTCTACCACGTCTACGTGGTGCTGGAGTATTTTCTACATCATTTAAAGAATCATTTTGGACCGAAGATGTTTCGTCCGACATGTACAAACCTCTCTGTTTGCTCATCAAAATAATCTGTAAAAATACGTGAGAAATATGATGAAGGGATAACAAACAAAATCAAATAGGTGCAAATCCAAAAGGAATATACCACGAAAATGCCCGCCTTATGATGAAAAAATAAATAAAATTCACCATAAAACGGGCAAATGGGGATTTATAACCACTAACCCTTAAACCTCGAGAAATCCATCTTCTAGATTTCTTTAATCTGCATAAATCATTTAAACAGCTGTACGGCTCTTTCTTTTTACAACAATATCTTCAATTTGCTGAACGATTTCTTTGATATACGTCTTGCCTTGAGGCGTAAGCTCAACCATAGTTACTCTTCTGGAAAGAGCATCGTCATGTTTGCGCTGTACCAAACCACTTTCTGCCAAAGCAGTAAGAGACATAGAAACCGTTGGCTGCAAAAGACCAAGTGCGTCAACAATCTCTGTAATTGAAAGAGCGTCTTTAGGAGAATCTAGAATTGCAAGAAGGACCATATCTGCTGCCCTGCAATACAGAGCTCCCATAGCGTCAACATACATGACAATACGCTCAAACGAAGTACGTGAAAGCGCCTGGCCGGGTGCAATACGAGCACAGGTAAGCTTGGACAGCTCCTCAACTGCTTCTACACCCTTTTCTGTGATGATACACACTACGTTGCGTCGATCAATGGCGCCTTCATCTCTCTTGATGAAACCAAGCCTTGCCAGGTGCGAGGTACGATGAGTAATCGTAGGACGAAGAGCACTCTGATACTCGGCAATTTCTGAAGTCTTAACAGGAGCACCCTTCACATTGAGGCGACACAAAATAGCAAACTCTTCAAACGTGAGTCGTCTGTTAGCAGGCACCACTCTTCTAACCAAGTTGTAAGACCTGCGAATGGACATGTACTCGCGAAGTTCCATAGAGACCTCCACTCTTATGCCCGAACCATTTACTATTTGCTCGCATAATGAGTATACCCCTAAAAAACACGTGTTAACGTGGGGACAAAACAATAGTTAGTCAAAAATATGTTAGAAAATGGTGCTTATATGACATCAAAATAGGCTTTTATATGCTGAAATATAAAATTTAAGTAATAAATATTAATTTTATTATCTCTTTTATACATTAAAAAATTTTTTACATAACGCAGAAATGTGGAAATTATCTGGAGGAATTCACTAAAGATACCGTGCAGGTATTCAATACTTGCACGGTATCATGACAAAACAACATAGTTAGCTATCGTTTACATTAACTCAGGAGCAGAAACACCAATCAGATCAAGAGCAATTGCAAGGACGCGACGAGTTGCATCACACGCAGCAAGACGAGCCTTAGAAAGCTCTGCGTCCAGTGGACGTCCCTCAGAAGGAAGTACCTGGCAAACGGTATAGAATGCGTGGAACTGACCGGCAAGCTCTTCAATGTAGTGCGTAATGCGGAATGGTGCCCTATCGCGAGCACAACCCTCAACAAGGCCTGGGAACTCAAAGAGTTTACGAGCAAGCGCCTGCTCGGCGTCTTCAGAGAGCAGACCTAGATCAACCTCAGATCCAATAGCCTTATCTGCAACAGCGTCCATACCAAGTGCCTTTGCCTCATCAAGGTCAACGCCAGCAGCGCGACGCAAAATAGAGCAAATACGAGCGTGGGCATACTGAACGTAATACACAGGATTAGAGCTGTCCTGACGCTTTACCTGCTCAATGTCAAAGTCAATCATCTGGTTGGAAGACTTTGAAACAAGGGTGTAGCGCGTTGCATCAACACCAACCTCGGCGAGAAGCTCGTCAAAATGGATACCAGTTCCTTTGCGCTTAGACATTCTGACGGCAACGCCGTTTCTGAGCAGGTTAACCAGCTGACCAAGCAAAACCTCAAACTGAGTTGGGTAACCAAGAGCTGTTGCAGCAGAGCGAACACGCTGGATATAGCCGTGGTGATCTGCTCCCCAAATATCAATAACGTGGTCGACACGCTGGAACTTGTTCCAGTGGTACGCAACGTCGGAAGCAAAATAGGTATACTCGCCATTTGTTTTGATGAGTACACGGTCCTTATCGTCACCAAAATCAGTGGAACGGAAGAACAGTGCACCCTCATCAGAACGATAGAGGTATCCAAGCTTATCAAGGGCATCAAGTGCGCGGTCAACAGCGTCTTTACCCTGGTCATCCTTAACGTAGAGAGAGCGCTCAGAGAACCAAACGTCAAAGTCAGAACGGGCGGTATGACAGGTATTCTTGATGGACTCAAGCATCATCTTGTAGCCGCGCTCGCGGAACTCTGCCATGCGCTCATCTTCAGACTTGTCTGCCCAGATCTCTCCGTCATTTTTAAGGAAGAAAAGACCCAGGTCAACAATGTAGTCTCCAGCGTATGCATTGCCGCCAAGAGAGTTAATGAACTCGTCAGTAAATGGATGCTCCTCTGGATGTGCATCCTCTTCATCTGCAATGTAAGCATTGCGATCTTCTGCAAGCACCTGAGCAGCTGCGTCAGCATCAATGCCGCGCTTCTGCATAATGTCAATAAGCTGCAGGTAGCGCTTAGATATGGAGTGACCAAAGACGTCCATCTGAGAGCCATGATCGTTGACGTAGTACTCGCGCTCAACCTCATAGCCTGCAAAGGCAAGAATGCGGCTGAGAGAGTCTCCAAGAGCAGCCCAGCGGCCATGTCCAATATGCAGAGGACCAACAGGGTTTGCAGAAACGTACTCTACCTGGACCTTTTGACCGGCGCCAAAAGAAGAACGGCCAAAGTCTGCGCCCTGCTCACGAACAGTATTAAAAATCTCATTGCCCGCAGCGGTAGACAGATAGAAGTTTACAAAGCCGGGACCGGCAACTTCAACGCGCTCAATCTGAGCATCTTTGGCAATATGAGCTACAAGAGCTGCTGCAATATCGCGCGGTGCTTTGTGTGCCAGCTTTGCAGAACGCATTGCAACCGTAGAAGACCAGTCTCCATTTGATGAGTCCTGTGGGCGCTCAAGTCCCACATCATCAATCTGGAATTCAGGCAACTCACCCGCAGCCTGGGCATCTGCCAAGGCTTGACGTACAAGTTCCTCGATCTTCTCGCGCATGGTTCTCCTTTAAATTTAGTGCACGTGTGCAGCGCAATTACGTAGTTGGTTGTGTAGCTTCTGAAGGGCTACTCAGTTTCCTCGGAAGATTTTACCTGATGTTGAGCAGCAAGTTCATGACGCAAATTGGCCAGGCCACGCTCGAGACCCACAGGATAAATCTGAGGGTTCAAGAAACGTGTATACGCTGCATCCAGGCGCATAAGCGCAGCGTGGCAGCGATCGCGAGCAACCTCAATAGACTCGCTCTCCCCTACACGCTTACCTCCTTCTACCAGCCTTACCATCAGCTCGCGAGAAGTTCCTTCAAGCTTGTGGGTTGAATACGGGTCAATGATGTCGACAACAGTTGCCTTAGACTCTGGACTCTTGGTTACCAGGTAATCTGGGTCAAAAATCATGTCGCCTGCAGGGCAGCCGTTTGCATCGTAGAAGCGGCGAATATGCTGAATGCCTGGGACGGTACGCTTGTAAGCCATCTCAGACAGCTTGATAACAGGAGTCCAAGGCTCAGTGGAAGACTGACGACGAGCGGTGAGCTTATAGACGCCGCCAAGCGAAGGCTGAGGATCGCAGGTAGCAAGCTTGGTACCAACACCAAAGGCGTCAATAGGTGCTCCCTGAGCAAAAAGCGACTGGATGGTGTACTCGTCAAGATCATTTGAAACAGAAATCTTGATGTAAGGAAGGCCAGCCTCGTCAAAAGCCTTGCGAGCTTCCTTAGAAAGGCGTGCAAGGTCTCCGGAGTCAATACGAACAGCATTCAAGCGCTCGCCGCGCTCCTCCATCTCTTTTGCCACAATGATGGCGTTCTTGATGCCTTCGTGAACATCATAGGTATCAAGCAGAAGTGAGCAGTTAGTTGGACTGGACTTTGCAAATGCTCTGAAGGCATCAAGCTCTGAGTCAAACGACATTACCCAAGAGTGTGCATGGGTACCAAAAACAGGAATGCCATAAATTTTGCCGGCAAGGACATTTGAAGTGCTTGAAGCACCTGCAATATAGGAAGCACGAGCAACTGCCAAGCCACCATCTGGACCTTGCGCACGACGCAGGCCAAAGTCAGAGACAGGATTGCCCTGAGCAGCCTTGATAACGCGAGCACACTTAGTTGCTGCCAAAGTCTGGAAGTTGACCAGGTTAAGCAGGGCGGTCTCAATGAGCTGGCAATCAACAATGGAACCCTCAACGCGGACCATAGGCTCGCGTGGGAAAACAAGCTCTCCCTCGGGGATTGCATCAATGGTTACATTGAGCTTGTGGTTACGCAAAAACTCAAGGAACGCTGGCTTAAAGAGACGACCGCCACCAGGAGAGTTAATGCTTGCCAGGTAGTCAATATCGTCGTCTTCATAGATAAAGTTTTCAACTAAGTCAGCAATTTGACCAGTTCCACAAGAAATTGCAAATCCACCATTAAAGGGGTTCTCGCGGAAGAATGCGGTAAAGCATGCCTCTGCATCAACAAGACCGGCTTCCCAATAACCTTGAGCCATCGTGAGCTCATACAAGTCTGTATTAAGGCTAACGTCTGAGGGTTTGGTACGATCAGTGAGTGACATAGTTGCTCTTTTCGATTGGTCAAAAACTGACAGTGAGACGATATATCTAGAGTAGCAGTCCTACAAAATAAATTGGCTTACAACAAAGATAACTGCGAGAATTACCACAGTTCCAATAACAATTTTTTGCCCCAGAGGCATTTTGATGTCTTCGTCGTCCTCGTCTGGCTCCATGAGAGCACGGCCCTTTGCGCGCTGCTCCTGAATGCGACGAATTTGCTCGGCCTCCTGCTGAACTGCCTGACGTGCAGCACGCTGCTGATCTGCAACAAGCTGAGCATCTTCAGCGGCAGCTGCCTCTACTTGCGCTAGCGCTTCTGCTTGGGCTGCACGGGTCTTCTCGGCACGAAGCGCCTCGAGCTCAGCGCGCTCTTTCTCTGCGCGAAGAGCCTCGAGCTCCCTGCGCTCTTTCTCTGCGCGGAGCGCTTCCAGCTCGGCGCGCTCCGCGTCCGTGAGCGCAGCCGCCTGTGGCGCTGGGGTGGTTTGGAGCTCTTCGGGTTTCTCGACAGACATGGTTACTCCTCAGTTAGTGTGTCGGAGGTGCTGGTGGTGGCGTCGTTGGCGGCATCTCCGTGTGCCATGCGAAGCTTGAGCGCGGGACCCTCAACGCCTGTTGCGTCAAAGGCTGGCACAAAACTCTCGGAGACGGTTCCACCCTCCTGCCACCACAGGTTCTCAAAGCCCAGGTCATCCGCATGACAGAGCACCAACTCGTACTCCTCGTCAGAAAGCGTTCCAGAAAGAGGTCCGCCAGCCGCGCGCATGCGCTCGTTGGGCGTGTACTGATTCATGATTGATACGTCTACATCATTATGACAAAGAATCCAGACGCGGTTGAGTACCTCGCAGGAATCGTCCGCGTGCGTGGGCATGACCAGGTGGCGCACAATGATGCCTTGCAACATGCGACCGTCGTCGTCCAGCTTGCGACCGCCGCGACTCATCACTGAGTCATGCATAACCTCAAGTGCCGCCATAGACATCTCTGGATAATCTGCTGCGTACGAGAGCTCTTTTGCCAGCGCGGGATCTGCGTACTTGACGTCCGTCAGCCAAATATCAATGACGCTCGAGACTTTCTGTACCACCTCTGGCAACTCATATCCCGAGGTATTACACACAATCGGAAGCGTAAGTCCCGCTTCTTTTGCCAGCGTCACTGCTTCAATTATGTGTGGCGAGAAGTGCAAGGGAGTGACAAGGTTGATGTTGAGCGCACCCTGAGCTTGCAGTTCAAGCATCATCTGGGCTAGGCGCTCGGTTGTGACTGGCTTGCCAAAACCTTCTTGCGAGATTTGATGGTTCTGACAGAACACGCATCTGAGCGGGCAACCCGTGAAGAAAATTGCGCCTGATCCGGCCTCGCCCGAGATGGGAGGCTCCTCCCAGAAATGCAGCGCTGAACGAGCCACACGAATAGTGCTTGAAGCTCCACAAAGGCCCGCTTTACCAGCGTTTCTTTGAGCATGGCAGCGCCTTGGGCAGAGTTCACAGACGTCGTAGGCAGAAAACGTAAGGGCATGAGGTGATGGTGCACTACCCAAGGGTTTCTCGCCTCCCGTCGTATCTGCCCAGGCAGATGGTGGTATAAAAAACGCGCAGGGTCTCTGCGCGCGTCAAAGTCATGGTGGAGATAAAGGGATTCGAACCCTCGGCCTCTGCCTTGCGAAGGCAGCGCTCTCCCAACTGAGCTATATCCCCGTTGCGGTACTTATTGTGGCAATCAGGGGCAGGTATGTCAATGATTATGCGGGCGGAATGAGCGGCTGTAGGCTTGCGAGGAGGCTCGTGGCGTTTCCGCAGACCATCGCAACTCTTCCGCGAGCCGTCAGAGCTTTAACACAGGCTACCGAGGCAGAAAAATATCCTTCCCCGCAGTCATCTATGAACCCACCTTCATAAGGTGGGCGCCGCACTCGGGCGTTCCAGCTTCCTTAACAACGAAGGATGCCTGTACTGAACACGAGATTAGGCTCCCTGAAAAAACTTGTCGGTTCACCCAGTTTAGACCGCGGGAGAAGGACAATTCTTACTATAAAGAGATTATAAAAAGATTAAAGTCTTGACTTGTTTTTTAATGAGCAGCACAATTAAATGGTATGGATTTTAGCAGTTAAATACTGTTTTTTATTGGAGGGTATACGGCTTGAACCTCTGGGTAACCATGTTTTGTGTTTTCCTCTCGGCTGGTCTTGGTTCAGCTCTGATTACCCCTGCCGTTCGTCAACTGGCTTGGAAGCTTGGAGTTGTCGATAAACCCTCTGCTCGTCGAGTCAATAAAAAGCCTATTCCTCGCATGGGCGGCGTTGCAATTTTCTTTGGGTTAGCCGTTGCTATGCTGGTGCGTTATGGCGTTGAAGCAATCCTTGGACATGCCGAGATTACGCTTTCTTCTCGCTATTACCTGAACGTTAATTTTTGGGTTGTTGGCGCAGCCTTTGCGGTAATTTTCTTGACCGGATTGCTTGACGACATTTTTTCTCTCAAGCCTATTCAGAAACTCGCTGGTCAGGTAATTGCAGCAAGCATCGCGGCTGCAAGCGGTCTGATTATCGGTAACGTTGTTGATCCGTTTTCCGCGTACGGCTTTGTGGATCTTGGATGGCTCGCCTATCCAGCAACTGTCATTTACCTGGTTGCTTACGCCAACATCATTAACCTTATCGACGGCCTTGACGGACTTTCTTCAGGTATTACCTGCATTGCCTCTACCACTATGTTTGTGCTTTCTATCTGGGCGGGTCGCTTTGACGCAGCTCTTTTAAGTGCAGCAATCGCAGGCACCACACTGGGATTCTTAGTTCACAACTCCTATCCTGCAACAATCTTCATGGGCGATTCTGGTTCGCTAACCTTGGGATTTGCTCTGGGAACAATTTCGCTTTTGTCTGTCACTCGTTGGGCGGGACTCACAACCATCATTGTTCCTCTCGTCGTTGCAGGTATTCCAATCATCGATACCTTCTCCGCAATTGTTCGCCGTACCCGCGCACACGTCAGTTTTGCTACTGCCGACCGCGGACACATCCATCACCGCTTAATGGCTCACGGTTATAATCAGCGCCAAGCGGTACTTTTGATGTACGGTTGGACTGCCCTTCTGTGCGTTGGCTCGCTCATTATGACGCAGGTCAATACGCTGCCTCGTATTGCAATTTTTGTCATGCTACTTACTATGTCTGCTTTCTTTGCAAAGTACCTGCACCTCTTTGAGCCTGTTCTGCTTCACCATACTGATCCAAAGACTGGTGAAGATGAACTCATTACCCCTAAAGATCCAGGCTTCGATGAAGAGATTAAGCAGCTCCACGAAGAAGAACACGAGCACATCGAAGAACTCATTCACAGAGACCACAAGAGCGAATAAGCTGGAAACGGATGCTCGCAAGCCAACTTTCCGTGAACTCGCGGTTTCGTTTACGTGAGCTGTGGCTGCGGCTGCGGCTGCGGCTGCACGGGTTTCTCGCCAGGTACTCCATAACAACGCACGCGCCTAAAAAGTGCAAAGAATCTGTACTTTAGATACAGATTCTTTGACAAAATCAGGCAAATCCACAGTTTCTTTTGCATTTTTAGGCAAAATTTACAGATTCTTTGCAGAAATCAGGCGCATGAAAGATAGACTACGTGGCCCTAGAATTTTTGAGCCTGAAAGCTGCATCATGTCTGAGTGAATTTACTCAGACATGGCGAGAAAAACCGGCAAAACTACTCAGACTTCATGTACTTTTCCGGCAAATTGCTCAGACATGGCGAGAAAATCAGGCTCGCCAGGACCTCAACGGAACACCATGTGCGCAACCAGTTTTTTGCCAAAAGAAAACCCCGCACATCCGGGATGTACGGGGTGTAGCTATCTAGCTGCGAAGAAATCGCTTGGCTGAAGCCTCAAACTGAGGTTACTCAGCGAGAGCCTTCTTAGCGATCTCTGCAAGATCTGCGAAGCCCTGCTCGTCAGAGTAAGCAATCTCTGCGAGAACCTTGCGGTCAAGCTCAACACCAGCGAGCTTGAGGCCGTGCATGAACTTGCTGTAAGAAA
The DNA here is from genome assembly GCA_000564995.1 of Atopobium sp. ICM42b. Taxonomy (GTDB): domain Bacteria; phylum Actinomycetota; class Coriobacteriia; order Coriobacteriales; family Atopobiaceae; genus Lancefieldella. The sequence continues at coordinate 102,589 of JDFH01000014.1, read as the reverse complement.
GGTCGTTGATGCGTGCTGCAGCGTTGATACGCTGAATCCACAGTGCGCGGAAATCACGCTTCTTGTTACGACGGTCACGGTAAGCATACTGACCAGAATGCTGTGCCTGCTCCTTCATACCACGGAAGGTACGAGAGGAAGTTCCGTAATAACCCTTTGTGCGCTCGACGAGCGTCTGACGCTTCTTGCGACCAGCAACTGCGCGCTTAACTCTTGCCATATCTAATCACTCCTTGTTATTTGATCTGGTGGGTGGCGCGCTTAGTTCTTAGCGCCCATACGCTGAGAAACTACTGCTGCATCGCCAGCGGAAAGAACAGCTTCTTTACGGAAGCCACGGATACGCTTCTGGGACTTCTTGGTAAGAATGTGGCTCTTAAAAGCCTTAGCACGCATAATCTTGCCAGTACCGGTGCGGCGGAAACGCTTAGCCGAACCCTTGTGCGTCTTCATCTTAGGCATACTACTTCTCCTCCTGTGTGGTGCCATCCTCAGCACCCTCGGGCTTCTCGTCAAACGCTCCCTTGATTGGAGCAACGAGCATGTGCATGTTACGGCCTTCAATGAGCGGTTTCTGCTCAATTGTGGCAAAAGGCTTCAAATCTTCAGCAAGGCGATCAAGTACAATACGGCCCTGCTCTGGGTGAGCCATCTCGCGTCCACGGAACATGATGGTGATCTTGACGCGTGCTCCCTTCTTGAGGAAGCGCAGTACGTGACCCTTCTTGGTCTCGTAATCGCCCACATCAATCTTTGGGCGGAACTTCATCTCTTTGACTTCGATCTTGACCTGGTTCTTGCGAGCTGCCTTGGCCTTGCGAGCCTGCTCATACTTGAACTTACTGTAATCAAGAATCTTGCATACAGGAGGCTCGGCATTTGGAGCAATCTCTACGAGATCAAGACCGTGCTCACGAGCTCTCTTCATTGCATCATTGACGCCAAAAAGACCAAGCTGACTACCATCAGCGTCAATAAGACGGCACGTACGAGCAGTGATTTCCTCATTAATGCGAGGACCATCGTTCTTGGCTATCTTGTACACCTTCCCTCTTGGACAATTGCTTGTCCGACAATAAAAAACCCAGTGCACAAGCAACTGGGAGACAATACGCACAGGTAGAGTGCGAAGGTTAAATTGTCTGACCAGACAGCTGCTTTTGCGCTGTGTAGGTGGGGACTCACGTTCAATCCCGCTTCAAAAGTACCTTGTAAGGTTACCTCTAACAAGAAGACATTACAAGTACCAAGTTAGATATGACGAGAAATTCACATCTAGCTTAAACTTTTAGCTGGTGCCCGAGGTGGGACTTGAACCCACACGAGTTTCCTCAAAGGTTTTTGAGACCTCCGCGTCTGCCATTCCGCCACTCGGGCTAAAAAGTTTGCATAGGTACTATACCGCACCTATGCAAATCTGTCTTGCTAAATCATCAAAGTTATAGCTGATTTAATCCTGTAAGAAAGGGTTAGTTGCTATCTCTGCCTCAAGAGACGTTTGATTTCCATGTCCTGACAAAATAATGGAGGTTGGATCAAGCTCTGTCTTGATACGGTTCAAAGAAGCCTTAAGTGTCTCAAAGTTGCCGCCTGGAAGGTCTGTTCTTCCTGCAGAGCCCTGGAAAAGCGTATCGCCTACAAAAACGGCGCCAGTAGCAGTTCCCTCACCCACCAAAACAATGCCACCAGGAGTGTGACCAGGAGTTTCCATAATCTTGAACTGTGCAGTTCCAATGGTCAGAATATCTCCCTCGTGGAGAAAACCGTCTGGCTCTGGAGCATCATCATAAATCTCGTTTGAGTTATGAGCCCTCTGTGCAAGCTCATTATCTGCTTCGTTGATGAGGTACTGAGCGCCAGGCACAGCAAGCTTCAAAGCCTTAACGCCGCCAACATGATCAGCATGGCCGTGAGTAGCAACAATGTACTTAAGCTCAAGGTTCAAGAGCTGTGCAGCAATCTCTGCACCCGATGCACCAGCATCAATAATCATGCACTCATTACCAGAAACGTAAATGTAGCAGTTAGTCTCAAGAGGACCTACTTTAAAGACTCCAATCTGGTCTTTTGCGTGATGGCAACCACCGTGGCCGTGATGGCCGCAGCAACCGCCATGACCGTGCTCACCATGGCCATGCTCGCCATGATGACCGCAGCAGCCACCGTGGCCGTGCTCTTCCTCGTGATTATGGCCGCAAGAGCAGCCCTCATTTTGATTAGCCATAGAGTCTCCTTCTCATCTGATTAGCGCCTTCACCTGGCATAATACGACGAGCGTCGTAGACAGAAGGCACGCGAGTTACAAATGCAAATAAGGTATCAAGCAAGCTGGTATCAGAGATAGAAACCAAGAAACGCATACGTACTACGCCCTGCTCACCCACTTGTGTAGCTGCAGAAAGAATGTTTGCACCCGCGTCAGACAGCGCAACCGTGACGTCCTTAAGAAGGCCCATACGGTCCGTTGCCTCAACGACAATCTCTACCCTAAACTCAGTAGCGCCGCTGGCATCCCAAGAAACGGGGATGATACGCTTTGGGTCGTTGAGCAGGTCTTTAACGTTAGGGCAATTGGCGCGATGAACAGACACACCGCGACCGCGTGTAATGAAGCCCACAATATCGTCACCCGCAACAGGATTGCAGCAATGCGCCAGATGAACAAGCAAATCTGGATCGCCGTTTACCACAACGCCGCAGTTAGACTTCTTGGGACGACTACCTTTGGCGGTACGAGAAATAACGTAGGAGCGAACCAAAGGCTGATCGTTTGCAATTGCCTTGTTCTTCTCCTGAAGGCGCGCCGCGTTACGCTCTTGCTCAGTAACAACCTCGGGATTTTTCTCCTCTAATATTTCACTCACGCGATTAACAACCTGCTTAGCAGACTGATTACCTGCACCAATTCCCGCAAACAGGTCATCTACGCTGCGATAATCAAACTGCTCGGTGAGCTGATCAAGCGCCTTAACCGTACGCGTAGCGCTGATGCCATAGCCACGCTTACGTAGCTCTTTTGCAAGCTCAGAACGACCGCGTTCAGCATCGTCAGACTTGTTCTCTTGCGAGAAATACTTGCGGATCTTTGCACGTGCAGACGGCGTTTTTACCAGCGTCATCCAGTCGCGAGAAGGGCGAGCGTTCTTGTTAGTCAAAATCTCAATGCGGTCACCCATCTGAAGCGTATGCGTCAGTGGAACTACGGAGCCATTAACGCGCGCACCAACACAGTGATTGCCCACCTCGGTGTGAACAGCGTAAGCAAAGTCCAGAGGTGTTGAATTGACACGCAAGCTCATGACCTCGCCCTTTGGGGTGAAAACAAAAATCTCATGCTCAAAGAGGTCTACGCGCAAGTTATCCAAGAACTCGTGGGGATCGTCAATATCGTCTTCAACGGCCCAGTCAAGACTGCGGCGAATCCAGTTGATAGTTGAATCAATAAGCTTGTCTTCAGAGGACATCTTGCCCTTTGAATTGCCCTGCTCCTTATACAGCCAGTGAGCAGCAATACCGTACTCAGATGCCTCATGCATCTCGGCAGTTCTAATCTGAATCTCAATAGGGCGACCATCAGGGCCAATGACCGTTGTGTGCAAAGACTGATAGAGATTTGCCTTTGGCGTTGCAATATAGTCCTTAAAACGACCAGGCATTGGATGCCATAGCGCATGGATAGCGCCAAGTGCTGAATAGCAATCGCCTACGTTTTTAGTAATAACACGCAGAGCGATAAGATCGTAGATGTTGGAGAACTCTCTGCCCTTGCGGACCATCTTTTGATAAATGGACCACAGGTGCTTAGGGCGTCCCGTAATCTGGAAGTCAGTAAGACCGGCAGCATTAAGCTCATCAGTCAGAGTCTTCTTAGCGTTGTTAAGGTCATTCTCTCTTTGTGCACGAGAGTCAGATACCATGCGAGCAACACGCTGGTACTCCTCTGGTTCAAGCCAGAAGAAAGACAAATCCTCAAGCTCCCACTTAACCGAAGAGATACCTAAGCGGTCAGCAAGTGGTGCATACACATCCATGGTTTCTCGCGCCTTGAACAAGCGACGATCTGGTGGAAGTGCTGCCAACGTACGCATGTTATGGAGGCGGTCAGCCAGCTTGATGATAACGACGCGAATGTCTTTTGACATGGCAAGGAACATTTTGCGCAGGTTAAGTGCCTGTTTCTCGTCCATTGAGCTGACCTCAATAGACGTAAGTTTTGTGACGCCATCAACAAGCTCTGCAACTGACTCACCAAAGCGAGAAGAGATTTCATCTAGTGAAGCAGACGTATCTTCTACGGTATCGTGCATAAGAGCAGCGCAGATGGTGTCTTCATCCATGTGAAGATCGTGCGCAAGAATAAGGGCTACCTCAACTGGGTGGTTGATATAAGGCTCGCCGGAACGACGACGCTGGTCTTTGTGATAGTTAGCAGCAAAGGCATACGCAGCAGCAATCTTTGCCTGAGCCTCCTCAGGCAGATACGTGCGCACAGCTCCCTCAAGCAGGCGGTAATTATCTGCGCCTGGCGCCTTAGCTTCTTTTTTGGTCCTCTCGTCACTCATCAGAGGACTCCCTTCCCCCATCAAACGTTGAACCAATTTCTGGAACGATGGGTTTTGTTATAGCATCTGCCAGCTCTTCTGGTGAAGCAGAAAGTACCCACTGAGCAAATGATTCAAACTCAGCGTGCGCTTTAAGCCCCTCAGCGTAGCGTGCAGACTCCAGCAAGTCCATGTGCGAAGCTTGACTATTGACGGAAATTGTTCTCGTTTGATCAAATCCCTCAATGCTAATAAACCCTAGCTCAGCAAAAACGTCAAGTGCAACACGAACGGTTTGCTCGTCAGCCTTAGATCGTGGGTCAATTTCTAGCGCCATCTGCGCAATGTCTTCATCAGTGAGCATTGAATCAGCTGTCTGTGCACTAAGCTTTGACTGTAGCGCTGTAAGAGCACGATAGACAGCAACCAGGGCTTCTCGCTGTGGTGCATGAGAAGAAAGAATGCGCTCGTTCACACGCATATCATGCGCATCAAATAGCATCTGGATTTTAGAAGGCTTACCGTCTCTACCTGCACGTCCGCTCATCTGATTGAACGCAACGCGACCAAACGGCAGGTGATATAGGATAACCTGGCGAATATCGGAGATGTTGACACCCTCGCCAAACGCACTGGTAGCAATGATGCAACAAACGTCTCCACGCCTAAAAGCGCGTTCAACGTTCTTGCGTATCTGAGGCGTTAGACCCGCATGATAGAACGCAATCTTATGACCAAGTTCTGGAATACGATGGCGCAACATACGCGTCAGTGCCTGCGCTTGCTCCCTTGAATTGACGTAGACAACCGTTTTTGTGCCATCTGACACAAGAGAAAGCAGCGCACATTCCCTATCCTTAGCACCGCGAAGGTCCTTGAGTTCAAGGTTAGTACGAGCCGTTTTATCTTTGTATACATGCTCTGCTTCAATGGAGAGAAGCTCACAGATGTTCTGAGCTGACTGCGTGGTAGCCGTAGCTGTTGTGGCAAGTACCTGCGGACTCCCAAGCATCTTTAGTACCTGTGGCATTTGTGCATAAGCAAGTCTACCCTCAGAAGCATTCATGCCCACATGATGTGCCTCGTCAAACACTACAAATGAGATGTTTTGCGCCTTGGCAAATTGATCAGCGTGGAGCGAGAAGAACTCTGGAGTAGTCAGCACAATATCAAGCTCATTGTTTGTCATGCGAGCAAACAGGTCTTCTCGGCTGGAAAGGTCTGTTTCTCCATTGAGTACCTCGACAGAAATTCCTAGAGGCTCAAAGGTGTTTTTTATGCTTTGAACCTGGTCGTTAATGAGGGCACGCAGCGGATAGACAAACACGCTCATTTTATGTTGCAGCAACGCAACACGAGCAGCATGAACCTGGAAGATAAGCGATTTACCTCTACCTGTTGCCATGACAGAGAGACAAGACGTTCCTTGAGAGAGAACCTCTAGTGTTTTCTTTTGCAGAGGCAAGAGCTCTCTTGAACCAATCATGGACGTGACCAAGGTCTGAGTGAGATCCTCAGAAGAAAGACTCTCCAGCTCATGGCGCTTTTGCTGCGCCTGTTCTTGGGAGGCCTCATCAGCCTCTGTAGTCTCCTTGGTAACCACAAGGGGCAAGTCAGCAGCGCTGCCGAGAAGATCTGCTTCAATGGGGCCGTCATCTTCATCGGTAAAGTCTCTGTAGAGAATATCTCTGACCATGAGTTTTGGCTTAGTTCTGCCCTGCCAGGTCTCGTTAACTGCTTCAAAAATCAAATCAACAGCTCCGTCATACTCAGCTGCCGCCTCAACATGAGGCGTTCTAAACATGATGGATGAAATTGAAGAAATACCATTTGAAGCCATAAAGCAAAGATGAGCTCCGCCTGCGCCAACGCGCGAGCGATTCTTCATCACTACACCCTTGACGCCAAAGAGCGGCTTTTTATTACCCTGACCAAATGGCTGCAATGCCTCAAGCGCGTCGATAGAGTTGATGGTGATTTCATCTAGGTTTACTAGTGCTGTAACTTCTCCTGAAGCCTCAAACTCTTCTTCTGGAAGCTCTGCCATAACCTTTGATAAACGCTTTCTGAATGCGTCAATCTTTGCTGTTTCTACCGTTACGCCAACGGCTCCTTGGTGGCCACCAAAACGGACAGTAAGGTCTGCACACTGTTCAACGGCGTGAAATAAATCAACGGAGCCAACAGAGCGGCCAGAACCGCGAGCTACGCCGTCTTGGATGGTAAACAGAATGCAAGGCACGTGATAGCGATTAACAATTCTTGAAGCAACAATGCCCTTTACGCCCTCATGCCAACCCTCTTTGGCAAGCACAATTGCGTGGCCGCCATCGTAAATTTCTTTTGCCTGCTCAAGTGCCTCATCGGTAAGCTTTGCCTCAATAGCACGACGCTCGGCATTAATCTCTTCTAGTTTTCCAGCAAGAATGGTTGCCTCTTCAGCGTCTTCTGTAAGAAGAAGGTCAAGCGCAATATCAGTAGTACCCATGCGCCCTGCTGCATTAAGGCGAGGAATAATAGAAAACGGCAGATTATCTGCAGAAATCTGGGCAATATCTTGACCAGCAACAGCAGCTAGAGCCACAAGACCTGGACGAAGACCTTTCTGGAGACGCTTAACACCTTCAGAGACCAGCGCACGATTCTCTTTGTTGAGCATCATCATGTCAGACAGTGTGCCCAACATGGCAACATCAATATAATCAAGCCAAAGCTGAGGCTGATCTTGAAGCTGCCCTAAAACCTGCACCAGCTTAAGGGCAACGCCTGCACCAGCAAGCTCTCTAGAAGGACAATCTTCAACAAGCTTTGGATCAGTGACTGGAACACCCTGGGGCACCAGATCTGCGGGCTCATGATGATCGGTAACAACAACATCAATCCCCTGCTGCAAAAGCCAAGCAACCTCTTGAGCGGCAGCAATGCCATTGTCTACCGTAATAATTAAATCTGGCTTTCTATCTTGCAAAACTCTTGCAAGAGCCTCTTTAGAAAGTCCGTATCCCTCACCAAAACGATGCGGAATATACGGCAAAACATCTGCTCCCAATCGACGTAAAGCCAGAGTAAGCAAACACGTTGAACTCATTCCATCAACATCAAAATCACCAAAAACGGCAATCTTTTTATGCTCAACAATTGCCTTATGAACGTGGGCGGCAACCTCAGCCATTCCAGGAATACACTGTGGATTAAGCCAATCCCTTTGCAAGGACGGCGAGAGAAACTCTTGAGCTGTGGCTACATCAGTGAATCCACGTGCTACTAATACACGAGCAACAAGTGGCGTAACGTGCAATTCTTTTTTAAACAGCGACTCTAGATATACGTCTTGTGTAAGAACACTCCAACGAGTGCTTTTCTCGATGCCGGGCATCATGTCCTCTTTTCTGTGGCGGCAGAGCCAGCCAGGGGCACCTCGGGCGCCCGCGAATGTTTATCTCTTTCATTCTACCCGTGTCACCGGACAAAAAATGACTAGCCCACAAATTAGTGAGCTAGTCATAAAAAATTTAAATCAAGGTTGCTTGCGCAGGGCTATCAAAGTTGCTTGCGCAGGGCTATCAAGAAGACGGGGTTCTCGCCAGGCGAACTTAGAAATCAACCACGCCGTCAGAGTTTTCCCACTCCTCAACAAAATCGCTGTAGGTACCTGCAAGAATTGCTTCTCGTGCCTGACGCATCAGCTCAAGCAAGAAGTAAATATTGTGCATAGAAAGCAGCTGACCGCCCAGCATCTCGTGCTGTTTAACCAGGTGATTGATATATGCGCGAGAATATCCGCCCGTACAGACAGGACAGGTGCACTTGGCATCAATAGGGCCTGCATCTGCAAAGTACTTTGCGTTCTTGAGGTTCATGCGACCCTCATGGGAAAACGCGGTACCCATACGTGCGGTGCGCGTTGGAAGCACGCAGTCAAACATATCAATGCCACAAGCAACACCGCGGATCAGCGTGGATGGATTACCAACGCCCATCAGGTAGCGAGGCTTATTGCGAGGCATGTAATCGGCGCAAAGTGGCGCCAGCGTCTCAAACATGACCTCGTGAGGCTCTCCAACGGAATAGCCACCAATGCCATAACCAGGGAAATCGCCAATCGACTCAAGGTGCTCAATGGAGCGCTTGCGCAAATCAAGATGCATGCCGCCCTGAACAATGCCAAAGAGCGCCTGATCAGGACGGGTATGAGCCTTAAAGCACCTTTCGGCCCATGCGCTTGAAAGCTCAACTCCGCGCTCAACTTTTCTGCGCCCGGCAGGATAGCCTACGCACTGATCAAGCTGCATAACAATGTCTGCACCAAGGTTCTGCGCAATCTGCATATTAGTTTCTGGCGTCCAGTACGACCATGCGCCATCGTAATCTACTGCACGGAATTTAACGCCCTCGTCAGAGAGCTTCATGAACTCCTCGTGACTAAAGACCTGGAATCCGCCTGAATCCGTCAGAATTGGTCCATGCCACTGCATAAAGTCATGCAAGCCACCCATCTGTGCAACCAGCTCATCTCCTGGGCGCTGAGACAGATGGTACGTATTTGCCAGAATAATTTTGGCGCCAAGGTCACGAACGGTATCGGTCATCAAACCTTTAACGGTTGCCTTAGTACCAACCGGCATAAAAATAGGCGTTGGAATATCACCATGAGGAGTATGGAAGATGCCGGCGCGTGCGTGCGTCTTAGGATCTTCGGCGAGAAGTTCGTAGGTAAACCAAGAATCTTCTTTTTTCTCTGCCCAATTTTCTGTGTGTACGCAGGAAATGTTGGTGGTAAAACCCTGTGCTTTTTTGGAGCCGTCTGGCATGTAACCTCGATTACAACGTGCGGAGAGCGTCAACCAAAGCTGTCTTGCCCTCTGTTTTCTGGTCCTTCATTTTTATCACACGTGCAGGACATCCCGCTACCACAGCGTTTGCTGGAACGTCCTCAACTACCACAGCACCTGCTGCGACAACAGCGCCCTCTCCAACGCGAATGCCCTCGATAACCACGGCATTTGCGCCAATAAGGACGTTATCCTCAACAATAACTGGCGTAGCAGATGCAGGCTCAACAACACCAGCAAGAACAGTGCCGGCACCAATGTGGCAGTTCTTACCAACGGTTGCACGTCCACCCAGAACAGCGCCCATGTCAATCATGGTGCCCTCACCAATAACAGCACCAATATTAATAACAGCACCCATCATAATGACGGCATTGTTACCAATCTCAACGCGCTCACGAATCAGTGCACCTGGCTCAATACGTGCGTTTACGTCCTTCATATTCAGCAGAGGAACACCTGAGTTACGACGGTCATTCTCGATATCAAAATACTCAAATGCGTCTGCATTCTGCTCAACAACACTCTTGAGCTCGGACCAATCGCCAAAGACTACCTTTGAGTTGCCCTCACCATACACGCGAGAAGAGCCATACGACACAGAAGCGCCCTCACGCTCTTTGACGTAGAGCTTAACGGGAGTTTTCTTCTCTGAAGTAGCAATGTAATTAATAATTTCCTGGGCGTCCATGCACGTCCTTTCTCAATCAAACAGATGCTGACCTATATAAGCCAGCACATGCGGTTATCCAAAAATCAACTCTTCAAAGGTATAGAAACCTGGAGCTTTTGTAAGCAATTTTTCAGCGCACGCAACGGCACCGTTCACAAAAATCTGACGAGACGTTGCACGATGAGTCAGACATACTTCCTCATCCTGTCCAAAGAAATGCACCTCATGAGTGCCAGCCACCGTGCCGCCTCTGAGTGCAAACACGCCAATCTCATCTTTGGTGCGAGCTCCACAGAAACCCTCGCGACCAGAAACAACCGGGCGAGTTCCCTCTGGATCAATAGCAGCAAGCAGCAGCTTTGCTGTACCAGATGGAGCGTCAACCTTCTGGTTGTGGTGCGTCTCCACAATCTCGGTATCCCAGCCATCAAGCGCCTCAGCAGCCATAGCTACCGCGCGTCTCAACACGGCAACGCCCACCGAATAGTTTGCCGCGTGAATCACCGGCACGCTCTCCCCCAGCTGCTTCAACTCTGAAAGCTGCTCTGGCGAGAAACCCGTGGTACCAGAAACAAGTGCGCACCCGCGCTCACGCACAAAGCCGACAACAGCCTCAAAAGCAGCAACGCCAGAGAAATCCACAACCACATCAGGCGTCTGTGCAACGGAGCTTAGCTGATTGATATTCTCGTGACCAAACGCACCAAGTACCTCAAAGCCGTGAGCAATCAGGGTTTGCTCAATGAGCTTTCCCATCTTGCCGGTACCAATTACTACTGCACTAGGCATCAAGAAGACCAGCCTTTCTCATAGCGTTTTCAAGCACCTCGGCGTGCTCATCAGTCATCTTCCACAAAGGTAGACGATAATTTTCTTCCATAAGTCCCATACGAGCCAGAGCGGCCTTAACAGGAATTGGATTAACCTCGCAGAAGAGGGCGTGAACCAGGTCAAGATACTGAAGCTGAAGCTCACGGGCAAGAGAGACCTCTCCGCGGTGCCACGCAGTAACCAGGTCATGAACCATCTTTGGATCAAGGTTAGACCAAACAGAAATAACACCAGAAGCGCCAAGAGAAAGCAGCGGCACAATCATGTCGTCATTTCCAGACCACATAGTAAAATCATCGCTCAGATAACGAGCAACCTTTGTTGCGTATGAAATATCTCCAGAAGCCTCTTTAATGCCCCATGCATTTGGATGTGCCGCAAGCCTCTGAACATTGCGCTCAGAAATTGAGCAGCCCGTTCTACCAGGAATGTTATACAAAATACAAGGAACATCAACGCGGTCGAGTACATACGAGAAGTGCTGGTAGATGCCCTCTTCGTTACTCTTGTTGTAGTAAGGAGTAATCAGAAGCAGACCATCAACACCCGCCTTCTCTAGAGCCTCTGCTTTGCGCAAAGACTCAGCAGAAGAGTTGGAGCCAGCACCGCCAATAACAGGAACTTTGCCCTGAGCTCTGGCAAGGATTGCCTTAACTACCTCGATGTCCTCCTCATCTGTCATGGTTGAGGACTCGCCAGTGGTACCAAGAGCGAGAATGCCGTCAATTCCCTGCTCAATCTGGAAGTCTACAAAGCGCTCAAGTGCCTCGAAGTCAACATTTCCCTGAGCATCAAATGGGGTTACTAAAGCGGTGATTGCACCAGTCAAATTTTTCATGTCCATAGTTTTTCTCGCCCTCTAATGTGTGGTGTTTGTAGTTGTTTGTTGTGCAAGATCAGAAAAATCGGAGCCATCAAATGCAAGCGTTGCAAAGTAATCGGCTTCTGTCTCAGCGCGGCGAATAAGCTGCACGGATCCGTCTTCTAGAAGCAGCAGCTCAGCGGAGCGCAGACGGCCATTGTAGTTATAGCCCATCGAGAAACCATGAGCGCCCGTATCGTGGATGAACAAAAGGTCACCCACGGACACCTCTGGGAGCTGGCGGTTCTTTGCAAACTGATCGTTATTCTCGCAAAGTCCGCCTACAACGTTGTACGTATGTGTTGCGGGAACATCCTCTTTACCCATAACGGTGATGTGGTGGTAGGCGTCATAGATTGCGGGTCGCATAAGGTTTGCCGCGCAAGCGTCTACACCAAGGTAGTGACGATACGTCTCTTTCTGGTGCAAGACGCGAGTAACAAGTGCGCCAGCAGGACCCAAAAGCCAGCGTCCAAGCTCGGTGTAAATGGCAACGTCTCCCATACCAGCAGGAACTAAGACCTCTTCAAAGGCACGCTTTACACCCTGACCAATGGCCAAGACGTCAGGCTCAACCTGATCTGGCTCATACGCCACACCAATGCCACCAGAAAGATCGATAAATCCAATATGAGTATCAAGCTCTCTGTGCAGCTTAACGGCAAGCTCAAAAAGGACGCGCGCAAGGTTTGGATAGTAATCTTCCTCTTGAGCGTTACTAGCTAGGAAGGCATGGAGGCCAAACTCAGTCACGCCTTTGGTTTTAAGATACGCGAACGTCTGGAATAGCTGCTCTTCTGTCATTCCAAACTTAGCATCATCGGGATTTCCAATAATGCCGTTTTGCGACTCAAACACACCACCAGGATTAAGGCGTGCGCACATGACCTGCGGCATGTTGCTTCCCACCGCTTCTTCAAGCGTTGCAAGCATGTCGCCGCCAGCGTCTAAGTTAATAATAGCTCCCAGCTCATGAGCACGAGCAAAGTCAAGCACCGTAGTGTCATTTGACGAGAGCATAATGTTTTGGCCGGTAACTCCACAGGCTTTTGCTAGGGTGAGCTCTGTGGCATTTGCACAGTCACAGCCACAACCAAGCTCTGCAAGCAACTTCACAATGTATGGATTTGGCGTAGCCTTCACCGCAAAGTACTCTTTAAATCCAGCGTTCCAGCTAAAAGCCTCTTGTAAAAGCTTTGCTCGGCGAACAATCTCTTCCTTGTTATACAGGTGAAATGGCGTTGGATACGTCTTAGTGATTGCCTCTAGGGCATCTACAGAAACAAACGGTTTCTTACTCAAAGCTCCCCCTCAAATTGGGGGCGCAATACACCGTCAAAGTAGCACCCCCGAAATCTCGGACAGTCTTGCATGTATTTCATACAAGCCCACCTGACAACCACGCCTGATTGCCAAGTTCGGCGAACCTCGCCTCCTTCTGGGGTCACTGCCTGCCGACTAACCCAGAACCCATCGTGCTCGCTCCTCTATTGACAGTAAAACCCTACCACAGAAAGCTCTGTATTTGGGCTAGTTTTGTTCTTCTCGCAAAGTATTAACAAAAGTCTTAAGGCGAGAAAGGCCTTCTGTCAGATTCTTGTCAGAAGCAGCATAACTGATACGTACATAGCCCTCGGCGCCGAAGAAAACACCAGGTACCAGTGCTATACCAAACTCCTTGATTGCTCGCTCACAAAACGGCTCAGAATCAAGGGCAAATTCCTTGATTGATGGGAATGCGTAGAAGGCACCTTCTGGCTCTTCAACAGGAAGTTTCATATCTTGAAGCGCAGAAAGTACAATCTGCCTGCGCTTTTGATAGTTTGTGCGCATAGGCGTGACATCATAAGAAAGTGCATAGAGAGCAGCTGGCTGCAAAAATGAAGGAACAGAAGACACCAGCTGGGCGTGAACCTTTCCAATATCTGTCGCAAGCTCGTCAGAAGTGGCAACCCAGCCAAGTCTCCAGCCCGTCATTGCCCATGGTTTGGAGAAACTATTTGTCACAATGCAGCGATCAGACAAATCTGGGTAGAGCTCAACAAAACGTGGGACGTCCTCAACATAGGCAAGCTCTCTATAAACGTCATCACACATCACATAAAAGCCGTGTTCACGCGCAAGATTAGCTACCGCATCAAGCGACTCTTTTGTATAAACACATCCCGTAGGATTGTTGGGAGACGTCAGCACAATAAGCTTTGTCTTCTCTGAAATCTTTGATTTAAGCTGCTCAGCATCAATCTGGAAATGATTGGTGCTGGTATCAAGCGGCACGACTACACCACGATTAAGCTGGCAGAGTGTTTTGTATACCAGATACGCTGGTTCAGGAATGATAACTTCATCGCCTGGATTCATAAGGGTCAGCATAGTTGCAGAAATGGCTTCCGCAGCTCCCACGGTAACTACAATGCCGTCTGGGCCTACCTTCATACCACGAGCAGACTCCCAGGCAGCAATGGCCTCCCTAAGTTCAAGAGTACCAACGTTGGGTGGATAATGCGTGTTTCCAGCTGCAAGTTCTCTGTCTACTAAGTTGCAAATAGGAGCTGGAGTGTCTTCTCCCGGCTCTCCAATAGTTAAAGAAATACATCCTGGTGTTGCAGCAGCAAGTGCCGAGAAACGCCTGATACCAGAGGGTTTGAAAAGCTCTAGTGTTGTATTTCTTGATAGCGACATACAAACTCCTCAAAGTAATTTCAATCCATAATAGTTATCATTTAAATCATACGACACTTGATTGATACGAGGTTCGCATGAAAAGAGTTTTGTCTCTTGGCCTTAAGTTTATTATTGGCCTTCTAAAAAGGGTTCTTGCACCACTTTTCAAATTTGTAGGTGGGCTTTTTGTTCTAGCTTTACTGGTTCTTGGTGGATATGCCCTCTACCTGCAGCTTAATTACTATCGCATTCCTGACAATACTCCCGTATCCAATCAAGGTGCTTCTCCTGAGGCTACAACTGTACAGGTAGGCCAAACCTACACAGCTTCGACCTACAACATTGGCTTTGGTGCTTACACCCCTGATTACACCTTTTTTATGGATGAAGGCATCATGCAGGATGGCACACGCACCGTGGGAACTCACGGCCGTGCTGTCAGCAGAAACTCCGTTCTTTACACCACAAACGGTGCCCTGAACACCGTTTCTTCTCTGAATGGTGGTACAGCCCCTGACTTTATTCTTTTCCAAGAGATTGATACTTCATCTGACAGAAGCTGGCATGTGAATCAAGTTTCTGAAGCAGAGAGCCGCTTTGGATCCTACGCATCATATTTTGCGCAGAACTTCCACACCGCGTTTCTCGCCTATCCACTTACGGAGTTCCACGGAACCTCTAACTCTGGAATTCTGACGCTTTCAAACGTACTTGCTTCAAGCGCAACTCGTCGTACCTACCCCATTGACGAGTCGTTCCCAACAAAATTCTTTGACCTAGACCGTTGCTTTATGATTACACGCTATCCTACCAGCGATGGTCATGAGCTGGTACTTATTAACAGCCACATGTCTGCCTACGACAAAGGTGGCACCAGTCGCGCGCAGCAGCTTGCACTTCTAACCAAAATAATGTCTGAGGAGCGCGCTAAGGGCAATTACGTTATTGCGGGTGGCGACTGGAATCATGCCATTTTGGGCTCGCTTACACTCTACCCTTCTGTTCAGCAGGTACCAGACTGGGTAGCAGAACTCAAAGATTCTGATTTGCCAGAAGGCTTTAGCGTTGTAGCTCCAGACAACCTTACCAACGTTCCTACCTGCCGTGGAGATGACATCCCATACGAGAAGGACAAGACGTACACCACCACAGTTGATGGCTGGATTGTCTCGGATAACGTTGTTGCAACCGCCAGAAACATTGACACGCAATTTGCTTACTCAGACCACAACCCGGTTCTTCTGTCTTTTACCTTAAAGAGTAAAGAATAATTTCTGTTTTGTTGTAACCACAACAAAAGCCATATGGAACTCCTGTCACACTTTGGGTATAAAGTAAGCCAAAGTGGACTTTCTAAACCCATCCGAGAGGAGCCCGTATGGCACAGGTTCTTGATTTAAGCAAATCCGTTTATGAGATTTGCACTAAGTATCCCGTTATTAAAGGCCTCATGGCAGAAAATGGCTTTGCCGAGATTACCGAGCCAGGCCGTCTTCAGACCATGGGACGCTTTATGACCATCCCTAAAGGTTGCGACCACAAAGGCGTAGACCTTGAGGAGCTCAAAGCAATCTTCCGCTCTCACGGCTTTACCATTCTTGGTGATAAGGAGCCTACAGCAGCAGAAACCCCAGCTGACGAGAAACCCGCAGAGGCAGAGGCAGAGGACGCACCTATTGCTCAGACCCCCGAGGAGCGCAAAGCTCTTATCGCCCAGTACCTTGAGCGCCTCAACGACGGTGAGGACGTCGAGGCTGTTCGCGAGGACTTTACCCGTAACTTCAAGGACGTCTCTGGCTCAGAGATCTCTAACGCTGAGCAGGAGCTTATTGCTGGCGGCGTTCCTATGGAGAAGGTCCTCAAGCTCTGTGACGTTCATGCCGCTCTCTTTGAAGGCAAGGTTTCTTGCGCACCAACAGGCGCTGTTGAAGAGACTCCTGGCCATCCTGTTTGGACCATGCGCCAAGAGAACGACCGCATTCTTGCCTTTATCCACGACCGCGTTGCTCCAGATGTGAAGCGTGCTCGTACGCTTACCGAGTCTTCCAGCAACGAAGAGTGCGCTGGTGTTGCAGCAATTCTAAAGGCTGATATGGACGCCTTTGACGAGGTCTTTGTTCACTACAAGCGCAAGGAAGAGCTGCTCTTCCCTCATCTTGAGCGCCACGATATCACTGGTCCTTCAAAGGTTATGTGGGGTAAGGACGACGAGGTAAGAAACGCTGTTAACGGCGCAGAGGCCCTGCTCGAGACTGCATACGGCCAGTATGATGCAGGCCTTATGGCTGCCGTTGCTGACTACCTGGATGAGGCTATTGAGGGTGCTGAGTCCATGGCATCCAAGGAAGAAAACGTCCTCATTCCACTTTCCCTTGAGCACCTAACCGCTACCCAGTGGACCCAGATTGCTGCTGAAGAGAACGAGTTTGGCCACGCATTTGGCGTCAATCCTCCTTCATGGCACGCAGATCCTCTTGAGCTTGCAAACGACAAGCTTAAAGAGATGGAAGCCGCAGCCGCTATGGACGAGAATAACGCTGAAGCAGAAGAGGAAGCAATTTCTGCTGACGGTAAGGTCAAGCTCTCTACCGGTGAGTTCACCATTCCGCAGCTTGAGGCTGTCTTTGCAACCATTCCGCTTGACATTACCTTTGTTGATGCAGATGACAAGACACGTTACTTCAGCCACGGCGACACCCGTGCTTTCCCTCGTCCTAAGAGCTGCCTTGGCCGCGACGTATATGACTGCCATCCACCAAAGAGCCAGGAAGCTGTTCGTCGCATCCTCACCGAGTTCAGGAGCGGTCGTAGCGACTCCTCCGAGTTCTGGTTTGAGGTCAGAGATAAGTTCCTCTACGTCCGTTACTTTGCTGTTCGCGATGAAGAGGGTAACTACCTGGGCGCTCTTGAGACCACTCAGGACATCGGACCAATCCGTGCTCTTGAGGGCGAGAACCGCAGAGGTTCTGACAGCTAAGATCTTGAGCGCGTAAAACCCTGAGTTGCCTCTTAAAAATTTTGTACGACTTGGTAGGCGATGTGTCCTTTTTAAGGCACATCGCCTACACTATTTCTGGCCAAAAGAGAGGAGCCTCAGTGCTACATCGTTTACTCGGCACTAAATATGCATACGCCATCGTTGCAACTTGTATTGTCATCATGTTTTTGCCGTGCGCCATTATCCTTACGTGCTTTGGCATCTTTATCACACCAGTTTCACAATATTTTGGCGTTCCCCGCGTTGCCTTCTCTGCGGTCTTCTCGGTACTCTGCATTGCTATGACGGTAGTTCTACCATTCATAGGCAAGTTCTATAAAACACACGACACGCGCCTCGTGCTTTCTGCAAGCGTTATCATTTGTGCAATCTCATATGGAGCTATGTCAGCAGCTCAAGAAATGTGGCATTTTTATCTCTGTGCAGTGGGACTTGGCATTGGCGTACCAGCTCTCATGTTTTTGTGCGTCCCCGCCCTCATTAATGATTGGTTTGACCAGCGCGTTGGTACTTTTATGGGTCTCTGCTTTGCATTTACCGGTATTGGCGGCACTGTCTTTAACCCCATCGGATCTGCCATTATTTCGTCTGGTCCTGAAGGTTGGCGCGCTTGCTATCTGATTTTTGCGCTGGTTATGCTTGTAGGAACACTCCCCTTCACCCTTTTTGTGGTGCGCGAGAAACCCCAAGACCTTGGCCTTACCCCTCTTACCTTCTCCTCTACTGACGAGAAAAACATTGAGGTTGCAGAGACTTCTTCAACCGACATCTCTGCTGATGACGCAATGAAATATCCAGAGTTTTATATGGTTGCTGCGTTTTACGCGCTCATTACCTTTAACCAGCAAATCTCTCAGTACTTCCCAAGCTATGCAGCAACCTTTGCAGAAACTGCTCCTGCCATTGCTGCTGCCACAGGCCTTCTTGCTGGAACAACTATGCTGGGTCAAGCTATTGGAAAAGTGCTTCTAGGTGCTTTAAGCGATATCTCCGTGAAGCTTGCTTGCTTTGTAGGAATTTTCTCGGGTATTGTTGGCTTACTTATGTTGGGGATTAAGCTTCCAGTATTACCGCTTTTACTTGCGGGAACCTTCCTTTTTGGAATTGCCTATGCCCTTACAACGGTCGGCTCGCCACTTTTGGTACGTGCGGTCTTTGGTAAAAAAGATTCCACTCTTATTTACTCAAGAATTGCAGGTGTCAGCAGCTTTGTCTCTGCCTGTGCGCTCATTATTTGGAGCCTAATTGTAGACGGCTCAGCCCACGGTTTCTTAGTGCTCTTTGGCATTGGCATTGTACTGATGAGCAGCTGTCTTGCCCTAGCGCTCACCGCACTTAAGCGCGCTGACAAACGAGTATAAGGTTATCTGGCTCTCTTGGGTCTGCTTCTGGATCCAGAGGTACAATTTCTACCTGATCAAACACTGTGTGAGCAGCATCTAGGAGCACTTCAAGCTGATGCGCTCCCTCTCCTATCTGTGCAGAAACTACATTTGTGAGATATCTTCCGCCAGGAGTAAGGCAGTGTGCCACCAGACTCATCCACTCACTGGTCATCATAGCTGTAGGTGGAACTTCTCCGCTAAAGCAGTCGTTTAAGATAGCGTCATAGCGCCTATTATCAGAGGTAGCTAGGCTCTTTATATACTCAACGCCATCAGCTGCCTGTACCTGAAGCCTACCATTGCTCTCTCTAATAGCCTCATCCACAAAGAAATAGCTATGAGCTAGAGCTGCAATTTTAGGGTCAATCTCCAGTGCATCACAAGAAACCTCTGGATGATGAGCCACTAAATAACGAGGATACGAACAGCCGCCGGCACCCAGCATCAAAACTGAATGCACGGGACACGCAGCTTCAAACAGCAAGTCGTACAGCTCAAGATAAGGAAATACCAGCTGGTTCTTTCTTGAATCTGTGTACGTTGCACTTTCATAGGCGCCGCCCTGCCACAACACACGTATTTCTCCACCCTCACCATCTGAAATAGGAAATACCAACGCAGGGCCATTCAGTGCCTGAGGTTCAACATAAATACCTGCACAAGTTAGGAGCTCCATATCATGAGCAGTAAGCTGTTTTTCTGACATGGAGCTCCTTCAAGTAATGTGTTGTATGCGACGTACGTAAGTATAGCTAGTACACGGGGTTTCTCGCCAGGTACTACCTCAACTCAAACGAATCGGCATCGGTGATGCAGACGCAGGTGTCATAGAACGCCTTGAGCGCCTGGTACCCTAAAAGCGTGTCTTTGGTGCCCGCGGTCTCGTACACGGAGTGCATAGCAAGCTGTGGCAGGCCCACGTCAACGGCGTGCATACTGGCCTGAATGTTGGAGAGGTTGCCCAGCGTTGATCCACCTGGCATGTCACTTCTGTTAGCAAAGACCTGGTAAGGAACGTTTTGCTGCTTCCAAATTGCCTCGACAATGGCGCGACTAAACGCATCGGTGCAGTACGACTGACGTGCTGCTTCTTTGATAACCATGCCGCCGTTGAGATACGGCTTGTTGACCGCATCGTGCTTCTCGGGATAATTGGGGTGCACCGCATGAGCATTGTCGCAGCTTACCAGCAAAGACGCCGAGAGCGCACGGTAGTAATCTTCTTGCGTAAAGCCAAGCGTGGCGTTAACGCGCTGCAGCGTGTCTTTAAGGAACGTAGACTTTGCGCCCTGCTTGGTATTTGAACCAACTTCTTCATTATCAAAGCAGGTATACACAGAAATGTCCTGCTCATTTGAAGACGCAAGGAAAGCCTTAAGTGCTACAAAGGCGCACTGAAGGTCATCCAGGTGACCAGCGGAAACAAACTCCTTCTTAGCACCCCAAATACGGCCGCCCGTGTGATCAACTAAGAACAAATCGCGAGAAAGAATGTCCTCTTGAGACACGCCTGCTGCATCAGCTACCAGGGCGTTAAAGGCGCCGGGATTAAGCTCTCCAGCACTAAAGAGTGGCATCAGATCTTTAGCGCGATTGAACTCTGGCGAGAGACCATTTTTGTGCTCAAGATGAATAGCCAAGCTTGGAATCATAACAACGTCGTCTTCGATGTTGACCAGCCTGGACTCTACCTTGTTTCCTACCTTGACCAGCACACGACCGGCAATACCCAAAGGACGGTCAAACCACGTGTGATCAAGCATGCCGCCGTATGCCTCGGTGTTCAGACGTAGCGAGTTGCCCTCACCGGTAAGCTCTGGCTGAGCTTTTACCTTGTAGGTTGGAGAATCGCCATGGGCAACAGCAAGCTGGAAATGATAAGGAGCATCAGCGTTTGAGGTTTGGGACTCACGGTACTTCTCGCCAACTTTCCAGGCAACAATTGAAGAATTGTTGCGCGTGGTAAAGTAAAAGCCGCCTGGCTGAACATCCCAAGAAGATCCTTCGGATAGATAGGTAAAACCGCTCTCTAGCAGGTACTCTTTGATGGTTTGTGTGGTATGAAACATAGAAGGGCTCTGCTTAATAAAAGCAAGGAGCTCCTCAGAAAGAGCAAGTGACTCATTCAAATCAGACATGCGTAAAACCTTTCATAGAACTGTGTTGCACTCAACAGCCTAGCACGCATTTTTAGTGAGGCGCGCACTTTCTAGAAAATGACGCAAAGAATACGCGCTTCAGGGTAGATACTTATATGTCGAACTAATTCTCACCCACCAAAGCGAGAGTGTATGGATATCAATCAAGCTATTGAGCACGCAAATGCGTTTGTCATACCTGGCCTTCTTGTTGATGATCAGTCCATCATCGGCGAGGTCAACAAAAACTGTGATGCCATTAAAACGCTGCTTGATGCCTGGAAGGAAGCGCCACTTGGCCAAGAGCCGGTAGAGTTTTCTGTCATTCAACAACTTGCAGATAGAACGCGCTCGCTCTGCGATACCTACGGCGTGGAGAGACTCAGAAACCATCGAGGCGTTGGACTTTCTCGCGGTCTTTCAAACGACGATCTTGCGGCTGCCGTTGCAAAGATGCAGCGTCGTCGTCCTAAGGCTGTCTTTAAAACCGCAGGTCCTCTTCTTAACGACTTGCAAATTGCCTATGTCGAGAAGAGCGTTTCTGGCACGGTTTTGGGCATTGATATTGAGACCACCTCGCGCTTCCCTGAGCTGGGCTACATTGTTAACGTGGGCTTTGAGTTCTGGAA
This sequence comes from Atopobium sp. ICM42b, assembly GCA_000564995.1. Classification (GTDB taxonomy): domain Bacteria; phylum Actinomycetota; class Coriobacteriia; order Coriobacteriales; family Atopobiaceae; genus Lancefieldella. The sequence goes on along the minus strand of JDFH01000014.1, from coordinate 81,036 downwards.
TCTTGGTCGCAACACCGTTGCCGTAGAGCCTCACACTGCCTACTTTGGAATCCCAGAGATGTACAAAGAAAAAGGTGTCCCTCTTGCCGATATTCACCAGATTACCTGGAAAGATGTTGAGGGCAAAAAATCATTTAGAGACGATAAAAAAGCCCAAGAGGCCCTACTGGCAACTATGAAAAAGATTCCTTTTATGGCTCACAATGCTGCTTTTGAGGATTCTTGGTTCATGTTCAACATTGATGGTTACGCAGAGGCTAGAAAAGCGGGCAAGATTATTGTCATTGACTCCCGCGACATCTGCCGTCGTTTGGACCCAGAAATTAGGTCTCTTCCCCGTGAGTCTTCCCCTGCCGCACTTGAGAACTGGGCACGTCGTAGGCACACGCTCGCAGCGGACGAGAAGGAACGTCACTTGGGACTTGAAGACGTAGACCTTATGATTCGTACCGTTCAAGCAGAATTTGCAGACCACAATATGTTTGAAGACTAGGCAACGTTGTCGGTTACCTGTGTTCAAGCGTTATACTAAAGAATGCGTAAACTAGATTTTCTCGCTAGAAAATAACTGCCAAGGAGGAGTTTTGTCAGAGAAGCAGGTTAGAGTACGTTTTGCGCCATCCCCAACAGGTAAGTTGCACATCGGAGGTGCACGTACTGCTATCTATAACTGGGCTTTTGCTCGCGCAAATGGTGGCAAGTTTATTCTTCGTATTGATGACACAGATCCTACGCGCTCAACTGAGGAGAACACTCAGATTATTCTGCGCGCCATGAAGTGGCTTGGTCTTGATTGGGACGAGGGTCCAGATAAGGGCGGCGATTGCGGTCCTTATAGCCAGACCGAGCGTCTTGATTTGTATCGTGAGGCAGCAAACAAACTGCTGGCAGAGGGCAAGGCATACCCTTGCTTCTGCACGCCAGAGAAGCTTGCTGAAGACAAGAAGGCCGCAGAGGAGCGTCACGACCCCTTCCAGGGCTATCAGCGTACCTGCAGAAACATTGATCCTGCAGAGGCACAGCACCGCATTGATGCTGGCGAGCCTTATACCATCCGTATCAAGGTTCCTCTGGACCGCGGCGACGTTATTGTCCACGACGCTGTTCACGGTGACGTAACCTTTAACGCTCGCGAGCTTGATGACTTTATCATCTTCCGTTCTGATGGCACCCCAACCTATAACTTTGCCACCGTTGTTGATGACGCTGGCATGGGCATTACCCACATCATTCGTGGCGATGACCACCTGTCTAACACTCCTCGTCAGATTATGGTGTACGAGGCTCTGGGCGCACCTGTTCCAACCTTCGCACACATCTCCATGATTTTGGGCCCTGACGGCAAGAAGCTCTCCAAGCGTCATGGAGCAACCTCTGTTGAGGAGTATCGTGACCAGGGCTATCTTGCAGATGCCTTTGTCAACTACCTGGCTCTTCTCGGCTGGTCACTTGATGGCGAGACAACCATTGTTCCTCGTGACGTTTTGGCATCTCAGTTCTCTCTGGACCACGTTTCCAAGAACCCTGCTAAGTCCGACCCAGAGCGTCTGAACTGGATTAATGCAACCTACCTTGCCAATATGGACAGCCAGACCTTTGCAAAGACTGTTCTGATTCCAGAGCTTGTGGGCGCAGGTCTTGAGCCCGTTCAAGGCAACGCAACTGATGCAGATGAGATTTACGCAACTCGTCCAGGCTGGTATGACCTGCTCTCCGAGATTCTTCGTCCTCGTACCACAGTAAGCCCAGACGTCATTGAGAAGTCCCGCTTCCTGTATGAAGGCGCAAACGTCACCCTTGATCAAAAGAGCGTTGAGAAGGGTCTTACCAAAGACGCTGCTCAGAGTGCTACCGTCCTTGCGGCTGCAAAGACTGCTCTTGAGGGCGTTTCTGAGGACGAGTGGAAGGCTGCAGCAATTGACGCTGCCCTTGAGGTGCTTCCAGAGCAGCTTGACCTTAAGAAACGCATTGTCTTCCAGTCCATTCGTGTTGCTGAGTGCGGCAACATGGTCTCCCCTCCTCTTGGAGAGTCTATGGAGCTTCTTGGTCGTGAGGTTTGCCTTGCTCGCCTTGACCGCGCTCTGGAGCTTTGCAAATAACGCGTTGAATGCGCGCCTGCCGCGTATTCTTCCAAGCGTAAGTGGGTATCAAAAGTAAAACCACACAAGAGCTGTAAAACAGATGGTTTTGCAGCTCTTTTATCGTTATCGTTTGTTTAGTTTTGGAGTAGCTATGATTTCTATGTCTGCGTTTGAGGTCCTAGGCCCCATTATGGTGGGTCCTTCTTCCTCGCACACAGCAGGAGCCCTGCGCATTGCTCTGGTTGCACGCTCGCTTGCACCAAAGCAGCTGGAGCGCGTTGAGTTTTGGCTCTACAACTCCTTCTCTCATACCCACCTTGGTCACGGCACTGATTATGCTCTGATTGCAGGAATCTTAGGCCTTGCTCCAGACGATACGCGCGTCCGTGAAGCGCTCATGTTGGCAGAAGAAGCCCATCTTAACTACAGCGTTATTGAAAAGGGCGACGACGAGACTCTGCACCCAAACACCGTAGAAATTCACCTCTATGGCGCAGATAACGTTCACGTTTCTGTTATGGGCGAGTCTGTTGGTGGCGGCCGTATTCGCATCTCTGGCGTCAATGGCGTACGCATTCGCATGTCTGGCGATATGCCCACTATTTTTGTTTCACATCGCGATAAACCCGGTGTTCTTGCAGCTCTCACTACTATTTTGGCCACGCAAAACATCAATGTTGCAACTATGCGCACCTTCCGCTCAGAGCGTGGCGGCTTTGCCCACACTGTCTTTGAGATTGACGAGCCTATTGAGCAGAAAGTCCTCGACCTCTTCCAGCTGGCACCTCACGTTTCGTATGCCGCTCAGGTTTCCATTCCAGGAGCAGCTCCACAGGTCACAAACGACGTGCTTTCAGGAGCCTTTGACAACGGCGCAGATCTTCTCGCCAGGTGCTCCAAGACGGGAGCTTCTATTGGCCAGATTATGCGCCAGCGCGAGAAGGACCTGCGACCAGATGCGGACGTAGATGCTGAGATGGCTCACGTTCTTGAGATTATGCGCAATGAGGTTCACGACACTATCAAGACGCCTCGTCAGTCCATTGGTGGTCTGCTCAACGGCCAGGCCAAGACCGTAGCACAAACCCCGGCTGCAATCTCAAGTGCGCTTATGGGCACCACGCAAACACGAGCCGTTGCCTATGCTATGGCCGTGCTTGAGCGCTCGGCAACCATGGGTGTCATTGTTGCCGCTCCTACTGCAGGAGCTTCTGGCGTTGTACCAGGATCGCTTATCTCGGTAGCAGAAGAGATTGGTGCCACCGACGAGCAAGTTATTTCTGCGCTTTGGAATGCAAGTGCTATTGGAGCCATTCTAACCACCAACGCAAGTGTTTCTGGCGCTGAGGGCGGCTGTCAGGCAGAGGTTGGATCAGCTGCTGCCATGAGCGCATCTGCACTGACCGAGCTCTTGGGTGGCACTCCTCAACAGTGCTTGGACGCTGCTTCTATTGCCATCTCTAACCTTCTAGGACTAGTCTGTGACCCTGTCAGAGGACTGGTTGAGTATCCTTGCCAAGATAGAAACGCTATTGGCGTAGCTGCTGCCGTAAGCTCTTCTCAGCTTGCTCTTGCGGGCGTTGGTAACCCAATTCCGTTTGATGAGGTTGCACACGCTATGGCAGAAGTTGGCGCTGCGCTTCCTGTTTCTCTCAGAGAAACAGCTAAAGGTGGTCTTGCCGCAACTCCAAGCGCTCCTACCGCATGCGCAAGTTGCACCGGCTGTGCCCCTCTTGACCAGGCGCTTATTGATGCAGAACGCATGCTCAGCTCAAATACTAGAGACGTTCCTTGCGCTTAGAGATGCGTTTTGTATAATATTTTTTGCTGCAAACAGAATTTCTTGAAATTATTGCTTGCATCTCTGACGAGTCTCCTTTATAGTTATTTCTCGCGCTGATGCGCACGGATGACATCTTGGGATATCGTCTAGTGGTAGGACAGCGGATTCTGGTTCCGTCAACGGGAGTTCGACTCTCTCTATCCCAGCCATGTCCTCCCAGTCATACATGGCCCGTTCGTCTAGCGGTTCAGGACGCCGCCCTCTCAAGGCGGAGATCACCAGTTCGAATCTGGTACGGGCTACCAAATGTTCAAGGACTTCTTCGGAAGTCCTTTTTGTTTATCTCAACACCACTTTTGCTTCTATCGTAAAATAGACCAGTCTGTTTGAAATAACTGTCACGCCCAGTCGTGTGACCCAGAAGTATAAGAATTTTTACTAACACCTTGATTGGATCAGGATGTGGCTTGAGTTCTTCCAAAGTGTAGTTGTCATTATTGCCCTGCTTTACGTACCGGGCGTCATTTTGTTGCATGCTTCCGGCATGCCAAAGCCCTGGGCACTTGTTAGTGCTCCTTTGGTAAGCTGCGCACTCTATTTTATTGAGGGAGAAATCTTTAGCGCACTGAACATCCCCATCCCCTTGGCTGTCATGGTTCTTGTCCCGCTGCTTATCGCAGTTCTAGTCAATGGCTACGTTTATTATGTTGCACCCAAACACAAAGAGGATTTCAGGAGCGAGAAACTCCTCAAATCCGAAGCAATACGCACTGGCAAGCAATCAACTAGCCCTGTACCAGCATTTATCTGCGAAGAACTCCCTTTCTGGATGCCTCTTCTGTACGTTGTAATTGGTCTTCTTACCGTAGGGTTTCTCTTCTTACCAACCCTGCCCTCTGCCAGCTCCTTTGTTCAGGGCTGGGACATTGTGCATCACTTAGATGTCACGCAGGCAATGATTGAGTCTCAAAAGTACTCATCAATTCACTATGACTTCTACAGCACCGTAGAAGCTTCAATTACACCTTGGGAACCGGGCTCTTCAGGATTTTATCCTTCAGGCTGGAACATCATTGTTGCACTAACAACGCAGCTTGTTTCTACAACCGTTCCTATTGCAGGTAATGCACTCAACTTTGTCAGTGCAGCAATTATCTTTCCGCTCTCAATCTGCTCGGTTATTGCAAAAGTTCTTCCTAAACATCGCATTGCGCTTATCAGTGGAGCTTTTGTTTGCCTAGCATTTTTTGTTTTCCCTTGGTCGCTTCTCATCTATGGACCAATCTTTCCTAACACCGTAGCTTTCTGTGTAATGCCTTCTATTTGGTGGATTTTTATGCAGATGACTCGCTCAAAAACACCAAAACACGACCTTATCTGGCTTATTGTTATATTTGTTCTTGGCTTGATTACCCTCTTTATCTTGCATCCTTCCACGATTTTCTCGTCAATTGTTGTGCTTTTGCCTTGGAGTTTTGCGCGCATTGGAGAATCAAAACGCAGAGTTGTTCTCTTTGGAAAACAAATCAAGCCTGTCACGCTGGCATACGTATTCTTTATCTTTGCGCTGGTTATTTGGTCTGTTTTCTACTACGTTTTGATTGTGCGAGGCGTGGCTCTCAATTTCTGGTGGAGCGCCTACTCTAGCCTGCAAGATGCTATTCTGCACGCCTTTGGCATGGACTTTATTGGACAGTCGTACGCAGGTGGAGAGCTTGTTTCTCCACAACCGATACTTTCAATCTGCGTGCTTGTAGGTGCTGTATGGACGTTTAAGCACAAGCAGGCTCGATGGATGGTATCTGCCTTTATGTACCTGTCTATACTCTGCATTTTTATTATTACGTTTGACGTTCCACTCAAGGGATATCTCTCGGGATTTTGGTATACCGATCCATTCCGCATTGCAGCAAGCTGCGTCATTATGGCAATTCCGCTAGCAGCGCTTGGCCTGGCCACCCTTGCCGGGGCTGCTCTGGAAACGTTTGCCTCTTGGCGAGAAAAAGCTACTCAGCACCAAATTCAGACTCAGACCAAAGCTCAGACCTGCGTCTTTTGTACTGTTTGGGCTAAACCTCTGATTGCTGGCGCAGTTATTGCGTGTGTGGTTGTGCTCAACTATGTGGTTCCTATGCCAAACCTTAAATCGGAAGAGCCAATTCCTGCCGTTACTGCCTTTAAACAGGCTTCCGAGAAGGCCTATGGTGATCACTACATTTTGACATCGGAAGAATTGGAGTTTTTACGTCGCGTGGAGCTTACCGTTCCTGCAGGTGCTGTTATTGCAAACCTACCTCAAGATGGCAGTCTCTGGGCGTATGGCACTAACGACTTACATGTGCTCTGGCGTTTTCCTAACGGCTATGACGCTTCAGAACGTCCTGCGAGTGCAATTCTTCGTAAACGCCTTAATCGCATTGCCAGCGACCCTGAAGTGCTTCAGACGGTACGCGACCTTAACGTACAATACGTCCTTATTCTGAACAACGTTGTTGATTACTCCAACGCTGTTACCAGTACCTACAAACCTGGAACCTTCAGAGGTATCACGCAAATAACAGACACCACCCCAGGTTTTGAGGTGGTGCTGGAAGAAGGTTCTATGAGGTTGTACAAGATTACCTTGTAAGAACGTTATGCCTGAAGTGCAGAAACTGCGTCCTTAAGCTCCTGAACACGATCAGTTGCTTCCCATGTGAAGTCTGGGTCTTTGCGGCCAAAGTGTCCGTATGCTGCTGTCTTAGAGAAGATAGGACGGCGCAGCTTAAGGTCTCTAATAATGGCACCAGGACGAAGATCAAAGACCTTCTCGATAGCCTGCTCAATAACAGCATCGTCAACGATGCCAGTGCCAAAGGTATCAACCATGATAGACAGTGGATGAGAAACACCAATAGCATAGGCAAGCTGAACTTCGCATTTCTTGGCAAGACCAGCTGCTACCACGTTCTTTGCAACCCAACGAGCTGCATATGCTGCTGAACGGTCAACCTTAGTGCAGTCCTTTCCGGAGAAAGCACCACCACCATGACGACCCATACCGCCGTAGGTGTCCACAATAATCTTTCTACCGGTAAGCCCTGTGTCTCCCATAGGTCCACCAACAACAAAACGGCCAGTTGGATTAACGTAAATGTCTGCGTTATCCCAAGCAATGTTGACCTCACCCATAACAGGTGCAATAACGTGGTCGATCATGTCCTGCTTGATGACGGACATGTCTTCAATCTCTGGAGCATGCTGCGTGGAAACAACAATAGCGGTGACCTCAACGGGTTTCTCGTCCTCATAACGAACGGTAACCTGAGTTTTGCCATCTGGACGCAAGTACTCAACCTCGCCAGACTTACGCACCTCTGAAAGGCGCTGAGCCAGACGCTGAGCCAGGTAAGCGGGCATTGGCATAAGGACATCGGTCTCATCAGAAGCAAAGCCAAACATCATGCCCTGATCGCCTGCGCCGATAAGATCAAGTGGATCGGTAGTACGTCCTGCCTGCGTATCAAAAGACTGATCAACGCCCTGAGCAATATCGGGGCTTTGTTCGTGAATGAGGCTCAAAACGCCGCAGGTCTCGCAGTCAAAACCATACTTAGCGCGGTCGTAGCCAATATTTCTGAGGGTATTACGAACAATCTCCTGGACATCAACGTAGGATTGAGTGCGAATCTCTCCAGCTACCACAATAGTTCCTGTAGTAGCAAAGGTCTCACATGCACAACGAACGTTATCCAAGCAAGCTGGAACACCACTTGGAGAAACGTATCCACGCTCTTCAAGCTCCGCCTCTTTTGCCAGGATTGCATCAAGAATTGCGTCAGAAATCTGATCACAAACCTTGTCTGGGTGTCCCTCAGTAACACTTTCTGAGGTAAACAAATAGTTTTTGTGTGCCATGAACTGTCCTTTCACGCATGGCTTCTCTGCGTATGCAGAATATTTGCGTTCTTCTACGCGCAACCACTCTTACTATACCCACCAAAGACACTTTTGAGCAGGATCAGTCAAGAAAATTGTAAAAAGAGCACCACAAGGGCGCTCTTTAAATTGCATAGTTAAACTGGCATTATGCAAAAACTCGTATGATTACTCGTCTATTCCAATACCAGCAAGTGTCATATCTAGCAGATTCTGTGCAAGTTCGTCAGAGCCCTCTGCACCGTGGCGCTCTCCCATCAGACCAATGGCCGAGAGAACCAATGCACCCGTAATAGAACAGGCAGCAAGTCTTGAATCAACACCCTGACGAATAAAGCCTTGCAATTTTCCCATCTCAAGCTGATTAGCAAGGAGAACAACCACGCGAGAAAGCGGTCCCTCAATGTTGGTAATAAGTGCCTGCTCAGAGCTTGCAAGCTTGTTAATTAAAGCCAAAACCAAAGGTGAGTCAGGCAGAATATGAGCAGCAAGTTGAGCGATGATTGCATGAAGCGTCTCTTTTGAGGCGGGCTTATTACCAATGGTATGCGCAATATCTTTTGCAAGCTCATCAACACTCTCGTCAAAGATTGCCTGCAAAAGGGCCTCTCTATCGGAAAAGTAGTAATACAGCGCACCTTTTGAAAGACGAGCTCTATCAGAAATCTCACTCATTTTGAAATTGGTATTTCCACGAGCAAGCATGAGCTTGGTTGTCTCGTGCATAATACGCTTGCGTGTAGCTGCGCTTTTCTTAGTACGAGCTTCGGCACGAATATGAGAAATAGGAGGCGCTGGAGTCTCGGGTTCTTCTGTAGGCTGCTGTTCATAAGCATTGTGATGTATGACTTCTAACGTAATATAATCGCGCTTCTCGCCCATGAACTCCCCCATACGACACTATCCGTCATATAAAATGACGCCTCTCTGATAATTTTTTATGCCTACTATACCGTTTTACCGAACCTATAAAAATACAAAGGCCTTACTTTTTTATTGATTAAATCTGGCACTCTTTATTATTTTTACCAATTACCCTGAGCAAGAATGGCGAGAAGATCTTCTTTCCTATTCTCCACTTGACCTGCTAAATAAAGCTCAAAGAGCTTACGTTGGCACACACCGACAGCAGGTCCTGGCTGAAGAGAAAGCACTTCCATAATTTCTGCGCCCGAAACGCACAACTCTTGTGGACGCTGAGCAATTCCCCGTTTTGCCTCATGTAAGAGAAGGGTCCTCATAGCCTCAAGCGTTACCGCATAGCTACGATAAGGATTTGCCTTTGCCAGAGCATCTGCCTGCTTTAACGTCAAGAGGTCATACGCAAGAGCAATGCCGTCCGATTTACTCGCCTCGGCTAACAGGGCAACCATATGCCTAAGCGACGCCGTTGTAACATCCACGTCATAGTCATGCAATGCTACAAGAGCACAAACTTCATTACTCAAATGCTGCGATAAAGCCAAGCGTTTAAGCAAGGCTTTTGCTACGATTGCACCTTTTTCTGGATGACCATAAAAATGGCCTCTACCGTCTGCGTCAACGCTAAACATTTCTGGCTTTGAAATATCATGTAGAAGCGCCGCCCACCTAAGCGCAGGTGTTGCAGTACCTGCAGTAAAGGCTTCTGTTGCAGAGCAGACTCGAGCTGTATGCTCCAGCACGTCATAAGCATGATACGGACTTCTTTGATCAAAGTTTTGAAGTGGTAAGAGCTCTGGAATTGCTACCGCTAAAACAGGAAATCCCAGCTTGATAGCATGGGCAATATGACCAGCCTCAACAATTTGAGCCACTTCCGAGCCAATGCGCTCAGATGCAACCTGAGAGAGTAGCGGCGCACACTCAGTAAGTGCCTGATGTGTCTTCTCCTCAATTGAAAACGAGAGCCTGCATGCAAACCGCAAGGCACGCAGCATGCGAAGAGCGTCCTCTGTAAAGCGAACCTTAGGCTCCCCAACAGCGCAAATTACACTTGCAGATAAATCTTCTTGACCGCCATAAAGATCAAGCAATCCCCTCTTTGGGTGATATGCCATTGCATTAATAGTGAAGTCTCTACGAGCAAGATCTTCCTCTATACGAGAGACAAACTGCACAGAATCAGGACGACGACCATCAAGATATTCTCCGTCACAGCGATACGTTGTGACCTCAATAGGGTGCTTTTCGACAACAGCAGTAACGGTTCCATATGCAATACCTGTTTCATGCACAGGAATGTCTGCAGCCTCAAAAGCCGCTTTGCTCTGCTGCCACGTTGCCGATGTTGTGATGTCAATATCATGGGCAAATGAGCCGCGTAGGGCGTCTCGCACCCAGCCACCCACAATCCACGCCTCAAATCCGGCATCTTCAAGAACTTCTAATGCACGCAAGGCATACGTGGGAACTTGTAAATTCACGGGGCGAGAAAGGCATGGTGAAGAGCTGTTTTTCTGTATGCTCATAGCCATTCCTTCCGCAGTTGCTGATGGGAAAAGTATACATCCTTCACACGTCATTCACATCCTTCCTGCGGTTTTAAAATGACAAACGTTTGTTCTAGATTTTTCTTTACTTCTTCTCCATTCGTGATAGTCTAAGTATACGAACAGGCGTTCTATTTTCAAGTAGAAAGTTGCTGCCATGGATACTCTTGATAAACTCGCCATACTTGCAGATGCAGCCAAATTTGACGCGGCGTGCACTTCTTCTGGTGTAGACAGAGATCCGCAGGCAGGAAAGGTAGGAATGGCCTCAGCGGCCGGCTGTTGCCACTCATTTACCCCTGATGGTCGCTGTATTACGCTGCTAAAAGTTTTACTTTCTAATGCTTGTTGTTATGACTGTGCTTACTGCGTCAATAGATCTTCTGCACAAACCAAGCGGGCTACCTTTACACCACAGGAATTAGCAGAGCTTACCGTAGATTTCTATAAAAGAAATTACATAGAGGGGCTCTTTCTTTCCTCAGGTGTTATAGGATCGCCAGACCACACCACAGAACTCATGATTGAATGTCTCTCCTACCTTAGGAATGAGTTGCTCTTTAACGGCTATGTTCATGCAAAAGTAATTCCCGGAACAGATCCAGATCTTATTGATGCCATTGGCCGCTTAGCAGATAGACTCTCTGTCAATCTGGAATTACCTAGCTCAACCTCACTTACTAAACTTTGTCCTCACAAAAACGCAGAAACGGTTACTAAACCCATGTCTTTCATTCACCGCCTACGTGTCTCTGAAGAAAGGCAATTGCTTGAAGCTAAAAATGCATCAAAGGGCATTGTGAAGTCTGCTGGCAAATCTAAGGGCATTGTTATTCCTACTCAGAAGCAGATCATAAAAGAAGGTTTAGCTCTTCGTTCAAACTGCTTGAAGAATACCTTTATGCGCTCATCAAGGGTATCTTCAGGCAAGAGGTCCTTCTCGCCCGCTGGACAATCAACGCAAATTATCATTGGAGCTTCTCCAGAATCAGACAATCAAATATTGCACTTATCGCAAGCGCTTTATCAACAATTTGAATTGAAACGAGTATTCTTCTCTGCCTATATTCCTGTTATAGAAGACCATCGTCTTCCAGAGTTGGACACTCCTGTTCCCCTGCGTAGAGAACACCGTCTTTACCAGGCTGATTGGCTTATGCGCTACTATGCGTTTTCTCCTGATGAGCTAGTTTCTCCGGAAGCACCTTGGCTTGATTTAGAAATTGATCCAAAGCTTGGATGGGCGCTGGCACATCTTAATCAATTTCCTGTAGAGATTATGGATGCTCCACTAGAAATACTTTTACGAGTGCCCGGTATTGGCCCCACCGGCGCACGAAGAATTATTGCTGCAAGAAGACGGTCTCGCCTCACCTTTGATGATCTGAAACGGCTGGGAATACAGCTCAAACGATCTCATCACTTTCTCACCTGCTGTGGCGTAAGAGATGCCTCAGCTCCACTTGACCAAGAACTGATTAAACAGAGGGTAATTGCTGATGCCAAAGCAAGTTCGTACAACAAAACAAGACGCCGTATTGAGTCCTCTCAACTCAGGCTCTTCTGATCAGAGCGTAGAGCTTGTCTCACTTGTTCAGAGGCTTACAAGACTCTCCAAGCCTCAGAAGGTTGTTATCTCCTGCAATCCAAGCTTAGAAGGCGTTGTAGGGGCTGTAGGGCTCACTTATCTCTCACATGCTAACCCGGCACACGTGCGTCTTGTTAGAGAAAGCTTTTGTCAGCCTAGCCTTGGGGAGCATGTTCTCTGTGGACCAGACCCTTCTGATGACTCAGTAGTAGCCTTGGCTAAACGAGTTCTAACTGGACTAGAGAAGAAAGTAGGCACAAGAGAAATAACACGTCGCATTGTTTTGGCATGTGCTTCAGATGCTCATACTATGCCGGAGATTGTGCATCGATACATTCGTCTTGCATTCTCCTATGGTGTAGGAGCCCTTGAAGATATTGCAGACCCAACCGTGGCAGAGTTTAATGCGCTGGCTAGACAGGTAGAAACTGAACGAGAGCATACGCGGCAATTTGTGCGGTTTTCTCGTATGTCAGATGGCTCTTTTATGTCTGTATTTCAGCCTAATGCAAACGTAGTGCCACTAACCTGCAATTACTTTGTCAAACGGATGAGTACAGAGCGGTTTTTTATTGTTGATCCAGCTCATCATATAGTCAGTTTTTATGCACCAGAAATGAAGACCTTTGGAACCATTCAGCTGGACGATGCCTCTTTGGAAGAACTGCTCTCTAGAACAGACCTTGCAACTGATGAGAAATACGTGCAAGCCATGTGGAGGCGCTTCTATGAGGGAGTTGGTCTAGAGGGTCGCGGGCCTGCAGAAAGAGGATATGACTTGCGCGCCCATTGGATGCCAAAACGCGTATGGCAAGGGCTCCCTGAACTCACTGCAAGCACAAATGCAGAAGCTGCGCGTAGCCAAGGCGTACCTATTCGCTATCAGGGACGAGAAAACAGAAAGGATGTGCATCATATAGAACAAAAGCAAACATTCTGCAAAGAGCTTACTTCTGGGTTATAAAGCTGCCGCTTAAGACGACTGATAACAAATAAGCGCCCAGCAGAGCTGAGCGCTTATCAGTACAAAGGTAATGGCCTAAGACTTAGTCAAGGTCGTTGAAGTCACCAGCTGCAGGTGCAGGTGCAGAAATCTGAGTCTGCTGAGCTGCAGGCTGAGCAGCATTCTGGGAACCAGTTGGAGCATTGTTGGTAAGAACAGTCTCTGGGAAGACAGAGTCTGCGTCATCCAGGAAGTGCTGGAGGAGCTTACGGTACTCAGCGCGGAAGTCCTCACGGGACTGCTTGAGGCGATCAATCTCATCAAGCTCAGTCTGCTTCTCTGCAAGAGCCTGACGGATAACCTCACGAGCCTTCTGGTCTGCCTCGTTGCGAATGCGCTCTGCATTTGCACGAGCGTCTGCAACAAGCTTATCTGCGCTCTGCTGAGCAACAATGAGGACCTGAGAAATCTGGTGCTCAGATGCAGCAATAGCTGCAGCGTTTGTCTCCTCAACAGAAGGAACGCTTGCGTTCTCCTCAAGGTTTGCAACCTGAGCCTGTGCTGCAGCGAGCTGCTGCTCAGTGCTGGTCAGACGGCCCTTAAGGTCAGCGATCTTTTGAAGCATTGCATCAACCTCAGAAGAGAGCTGCTCAAGAAATGCGTCAACTTCCTCTGGATTGTAGCCGGTCTCAGCAGGAGAGAATGTCTGCTGCTCGATGTCTGCTGGTGTGATTGCCATCTTTGTTCCCTTTCAGTCTGCGAGTAGACGTACCACACATCATAACTACTCAGTTTGTAATCAAAGACAAACTAGTTTCTATATTAGTATAAGGCCCAGCGTCGAAATGGCAAAACGTCCCACAAGATTAAGCACAAAAAGTGCAACAATCGGTGAGAGATCAACGCCAGAAATTGGAGGAATTACGTTCCTAAACACACTGAGATATGGCTCAACAATTTTGCCAATTGCCTCAAGAATGTTCTTAACCGAATCATTTGAAACGGTAATCCAAGAGGACAGGCACCATACCACAATGCAGAAGCTGTAAATCCTCAACAAAGTATAGAGCGAGTTCAAGACATAATACGAAAACACAAAAACCTCCAGTTACCTGGTAATCTCGCCCTCATCAGCAAGCTTATCCAGATCAGACTGAGATAAAGAAATGCCATGAGGAAGTACAGCAAAAACGCGGTCAGCAACTTCTTCAACAGCGCCGTCAAGTCCATAAGAAAGACCAAAACTGAAGTCCAAAATTCTTTTAGCAACCTCAATGTTGGTGTTCTTAAAGATAAGGACAACTGGCTGACCAGTACGAACACGACGAACTACCGACTGAACATCGTCATAAGAAACAGGACGAAGAACGTATGGTGGCAGCTGTCCGGAATAGCTTGTACGGCTCACAGGACGAAGACCAATATCACCAGGAGTTGGCAGATTTGGACTCACAGTATGCTCGTAAGAAGGAGTGTATCCAGAAGGCTCCTGACGAGATGCATACGCAGAAGCACGGGAGCGCATATCCTGCTGAGGATTGTAAGAAGCGGCTGGATTGGTGCTGATTGGCTTGCCAGAGCGCGTATACACAGAAACACTCTCTGCCTCTGGTCTGGATGGATTACCCAGCAGTCTATTGGAAGAGCCTTGCTGTGCACGATCATCGTACGAACGTGGAGAAGCTTCGTCTACCTCGTCATAGCCTTCGTCGCCATAATACTCATCGTCGTAGTACTCATCGTCCTGACCACCACGAAGTTTTGCTCTTAGCGTATCAAGAATGCTCATCATTGTGCCTTTCTGTAACGCACGTAACTTCTTACTACTGTATCAAAAACTTGCAACTATTTTAGTGCCCACTCAACGTATAGGCTGGGTCAAACAATACTCGACCCAGGCGAATAGTCGTAGAACCCTCTTCAATGGCATACGTAAAGTCATCACTCATGCCACAAGAAAGAACATCTAACTTCAAACCAACTTGTTGGCTCAAGCGATCACGCAATTCTCGAAGTCCTGAGAATGTTCTCTTGGCGCGCTCTGGATCATCTTTTGGTGCCATAGTCATCAGACCCACAACAGAAATGTGCGGAAGCTCAACAATCTTTTGAATAGACTCAGACACTTCTTCTGGCGAGAAACCCGATTTTGAGGCTTCAGCGGAGACGTTTACCTCAAGTAGAACAGACTCCTCAGTACCCTTTACCTCAGCACGCTTTGAAACCGCCTCTGCAAGATGCTCAGAAGAAATTGAATGAATGTAGCGAACCTTGCCAACTACCTGGTTAATCTTGTTCTTCTGAAGATTACCAATCATGTCGAACGTTATTTCAGACGCAAAAGGAGTTTCAGATAAACTTGTCAGTTTGTGTGTCAGCTCTTGTGGGCGATTCTCGCCAAAAACCCTATAGCCTGCCTTGTAAGCCGCAAGAACAGCTTCAACAGGTACTGTTTTAGAGACGGCCACAATTTCAATCTCAGAGGCGCTTCTGCCGGACTTTTCTGCAGCATCCGCTACAAGCGACTCAATCTGAGCTCTACGAGCCTTTATAAACTCAAGATATTCGTCTGAATCGTACGTCATAGCCATCATCTCTTGCGGTGAATACATCAATATCTTACGTAACGATAAACACTTCTCTATAAACCTAAACGCTTCTCTGTAGTGCTAAACGCCCTCTCCGATAGCGCTAAACGTCTTCTACCCTACTTTGCAGCCATGTAAGCAACAGCTGCATGCCTTCCGCACTTACCATGCTCTGCACGGTACGAGAAGAATCTCTCAGTTGTAGAGGCCGTCGAGTCAGTAACCTCTTCAATAGCAGACTCTCGTACACCAGCATCTACCAGTGCAGCTCTGACAGCATATCCAAGATCTAAGTACCTCTCGCCAGATGCGCGGTCTACAACGCCTGAACCGAACTCTTTTGAGAACATCTGAATAAGCTCAGGAGAAACCTCGTAATCAGCACTGCCAATATGCGGGCCAATATAGGCTTTGACCTCGGAGGGTGTGGAGCCAGTTGCCTGGCAAAGCGCCTCTGTTGCTCGTGCAGAAATGCGAGCAATTGTGCCTTTCCAGCCAGAATGCGCTACCGCAAATCCACCGGGAGCCACAAGAATTACCGGCACACAATCAGCAAAAGCCAACATCACAGGCGTATTTTGAACGGTACACACGATAGCGTCCGCACCAGCCTCTGCCTCAGTTTGAGCCTGCTCAAAAGCCTCAGGTGTATCAGAAGTCAGGCAAACTACCTTGCTTCCATGCACCTGATGAGGAATAAGGAGTCGCGAGAAGTGCTCGCCTGCTCCAAGAGCCTCTAAGACTAGCTGGCGATTCTTTTGCACCTGTTGCAGATTGTCTCCGCACCTGCTGCCCAGATTGAGGGATGCAAACTCCCCTTCTGAAAAACCGCCAGTACGCTCAGTAAATGCGAGCGTGACCCCGCATGGAACCTCAGGATCCATGAGCAGGGTCACGCCGTGTAAGCACTGTCTATTCAGCGCGCACATGTTTAGATGCGGCTACGTTTAAGGAAGTCTGGAATATCAAACTCTTTCTCATTAGAAGAGTTGTTGGTGCGAGCAGGCTGTGGCTGAGCAGCTACAGGACGAGTTGGCTGTGGCTGAGCAGGACGGCTTGGACGGCTTGCGCTCTGGGTGTTCAGGGTTGGAAGCTGCTGCTGAACGTTAGAGTCATTGAAGCCGGTTGCGATAACGGTTACGCGAACCTGATCGCCCAGGGACTCATCAACAACAGTACCAAAGATGATGTTTGCGTCAGGATCAACGTTCTTAGCAACCAGGTCAGCTGCCTCATTAATCTCCTGAATACCAAGGTCTTTATTACCAGCAATAGAGAGAAGAACGCGGGTTGCACCCTCGATGGAGCTCTCAAGCAGGCGGCTAGAAATTGCCTCGGTTGCAGCATCAGCAGCGCGGTTATCACCAGCAGCAATACCAATGCCCATCATTGCGCTACCTGCGCCCTTCATGATGGTGCAGACATCTGCAAAGTCGAGGTTGATCAGGCCAGGAACAGTGATGAGGTCGGTAATACCCTGGGTGCCCTGGCATAGAACGTCGTCAGCCATGCGGAATGCCTCAAGCATGGTGGTCTTCTTCTCAGAAAGATCAAGCAGACGATCGTTTGGAATAACAATGAGCGTATCAACATTCTCGGAAAGAGTCTTGATACCGTCAGCTGCAGAACCATAACGACGACGGCCCTCGAAGGAGAATGGCTTAGTAACAACGCCAACGGTCAGTGCGCCAACGTCATTCTTTGCAATATCAGCAACAACTGGAGCAGCGCCGGTACCAGTACCGCCACCCTCGCCAGCAGTGATGAAGACCATATCAGCGCCAGCAAGTGCAGCCTTGATCTCGTCGCGGCTATCCTCTGCTGCCTCTTTACCAACCTCAGGGTTAGCGCCAGCACCAAGACCCTTGGTAATGTCAGTACCGATGTGAACCTTAATGTCAGCATCGGAGATTGCAAGAGCCTGTGCATCGGTGTTTACAGCAACAAACTCAACGCCACGGATGCCTTCTTCAATCATGCGGTTGACAGCGTTAGTTCCGCCGCCACCAACGCCAACAACCTTGATAACAGCAAGATAGTTGTTAAGGGTATCGGTGTCCTTAATCATGTCTTCCTCCTTGAGGCACGCTTGTGCCCGTTTGTCCCGGAGCGCGACTGCGCTTAGGCTACGTTTATGCGCTCGCAGAACCGCTGTATAAAACCCTAAACCTCAAGTTAAGGCTTACGCTTCATGCAAAGCGGGGTATATTTGCACAACTCACCCATGCAAGTCAAATAATATGTAGAAATTGTGAAGAAACCTGGTAAACGGTAGGAAAAAATAGCCTAACGGCGCGTGGTAGTACCGCGTTTCCCTACGAAACACCAGAGCCAGACTGAACATTTCCGGTAGAAACTCGCCTATAGGTTGGGCTTGCAGGTGTTCTTACGTTCAAGTACGTAAGCTCTCCTGGGAACTGCTTAAGCATTGCCAGAATCACTTTTTCTTTGTCTGCAATCTGTGTTGGAGAACCAAGGGCAACTTGTACGCCATTAGTGAGGGTGACAGAAATTGCATCAACGCTACTAGCCGAGTAGCTCACAATCTGTGAGGTAAGCTCTGACGAGAACGTAGACTGATACTGCATAACCGCTTGAATTTCTGCGTCTGTTGCCGTGGTACCTGCTACCGGAGAAACCGTTGCAGGAACATCGGTAATAAGCAGCTCGCCCTCTGAGGTTGCCTTCTCAAGCGCAACAGTAGCGGTAGTTTTTCCTTCTGGAACGTTGAGCTGATCTGCCTCAAGCCAGACGTTATTCTCGCCCAAATACCATGCAACAGGGCCAGAAGAAAGCGCCACTATGGCTGTGACCTTACGTTCTGTGATGGTGATGCGCAGCGTATTAGGGAACTGTCTCTCGTACGTTGCGGACGCCACCCAAGGATCTTTCTGGAGTTCTTCAGTGATAAGGGACTCGTCCATATTGAGCAGCGTTGTTCCCTCTTCTACTGCAATGAGCTTTTGGATTTGCTCGTTAGTAACGTGCTCCGTTGGCTCAACCTGAATGTTGGTAATGGCAAAGACTGAGGAAGAGCGTAGGACGAGAAAAGCGATGCCAGCAAGAATAGCCAGACTCATCAAAACAATGAGAACTGTTCTAACTGTCTTAAACGATACTTTTCTGCTGTGTTTAATACGCTCGGCACGAGCCTGAGCAGCAGTTTTTGTAGCGTTATTTGGCTTTTTGGCAGAAATCTTTTTAGCAGAAGGTTTGGCATCAGAAGCTGTAGCCTCAACCTTTAGCTTAGGCTTAAAGGCCTTACTCATAAAAGAAGGCTTAGTAGCCCCTGCCGTCTGAGCAGCACCAGACGATAAAGGTTCCCTTTTTGTGCCCTTACGGCGCGTTGTTTGCTTTGAAGTATCTTCTGCCATATCTTCCCTATGCCCCAAAACCCAGAAGTTTAACCTCTGGCTGAAGATCAATGTCAAACTTTTCTTGGACCGCATCGTGTGCTCTGCGCATAAGTGCAATGACATCTGAGGCGGTGGCGTTACCGGTATTCACAATAAAGTTGGCATGAACATCAGAAATCTGTGCGCCGCCTTCAGTAACTCCCTTAAGACCACATTCTTCAATAAGTGCACCAGCAGACCTACTGCCTGGGTTCTTAAAAACAGAACCGCAGCAAAGCTGACCAGTTGGCTGAGTATTTCTTCTACGCTGCAAGAGTGTATCCATGCCAAGAGCAACTTTAGGACGATTAGATGCTGTCAGCGCAAACGTTGCCTCAAGAATGATCTCATCTGGTGCAAACGTAGTGTAGCGATAACCCCATTCAATCTCGGAGGCATCGTAGCGTACAAGACCCTTGCCAGGCTTAAGTACCACGCAATCACGGACGGCTTTACCAATCCAATCATGCCTGGTACCTGCGTTCATCGAAAGAGCGCCGCCGATAGTTCCGGGGATACCAGCACACATCTCAAGACCAGAAAGACCTGCTTTCATGGCCTCATTGCAAACGCGCGCCATAAGCGCACCGGCACCTGCAGTAATGAGGTTATTTTCGCCAACTGAAATGGTAGAAAGCTCATCGTCGAGCACAATAACGCAGCCGTTGTAGCCCTTATCAGAGACAAGGATGTTTGAACCCTTGCCCAAAAGCACCCAATCAACTCGATTAGCTGCAAGCACCTCAAGCACACGCACCAGCGCCACGTGGCTGTGAACAGCAGCAAAAAGCGACGCCTTACCACCAATCCTAAAGGAGGTATGGTGGCTCAGCGGCTCATCTTGCTTGATTGTTGCATCAAGGGCCCCAGAAAGGCTTACATAGGCGTTAAACAAGCTCACGACAGAGGTCCTAGTGGTTCTGAAGACGCTCTTTGAGTGCGCGGATAAACATTGGTCCAATCTGAGTGACGTCACCTGCGCCTTGAGTAATCAACAGATCTCCTGGTTTAACCGTATCAAGAAGGTCTGCGATAAGATCGCGGCGAGAAGGAATGTAGCGCACGTCAGAAACAGTATGAGCAGCCTCAACCCTTGAAGAGACAGTCTTGCCCGAGACACCTGGAATAGGCAGCTCACCTGCTGAGAAGACATCCATGACGCGCAAAACGTCAATGCCGTCAAACGCATGGGCAAACGAATCCGCCAAATCCTGCGTTCTGCTGTAGCGGTGTGGCTGGAAAACAACAACAACACGCTTAAAGCCAAGAGGAAGAGCTGCAGACATGGTTGCTGCAATCTCGGTTGGATGATGGCCGTAATCGTCTACGACGGTAATACCGTTGATGTCGCCTACGTGTGTAAAGCGACGGCGTGCGCCCTTGAACTGGGAAAGCGCTGCTGCGGCCTGGTCAAGATCAAAGCCAAGAGCATCAGCAACAGCAATTGCAGCGGTTGCGTTTGCAACATTGTGCTTACCAGGATTAGCTGGAAGTACCACAGAGATAGTCTGACCAGAAGGAGTCTTGATGGTAAGAGGATTCTCAATACCAGCTTTTCTCTCCTCCTGTGTGCAAACAAAATCGCAGCTTGAATCAAAGCCGTAGGTTACTACGTGCCTACCAGTTGACTGAGCAAGTTCAACGTAATGAGGATTATCGCCGTTGATAACAACAGTTTCTTCCTTATCAAGCAAGCTCATAAACTCACAGAAGGTCTTCTCGATATTCTCTAGAGAGCCGTAGTGGTCAAGGTGATCTGCCTCAATATTGGTGACAACAACCACGTTAGGGTTAAGGAACATAAACGAACCGTCAGACTCGTCCGCTTCGCAGACAAAATACTGGCCATTACCGTTTTTACCGTTGGTGTCGTAGCCCTCAACAACGCCACCTATCAAAAATGATGGATCAGCGCCAAGCTTGTCCAGCATGGTAGCAACCATAGAAGATGTGGTGGTCTTGCCGTGAGTGCCCGCAACAGCAATGGTCTTGCGGCCGCGCGACAAATACGAGAGCATCTTAGCGCGAGGCCAAATAGGAATGGAAAGCTCACGTGCGCGAATGACCTCTGGGTTTGTCTCTGGGATTGCGGTAGAGGTAACAATGACATCAGGCATCACAGCGTCAATAGTGGCTGCGGTGTGGCCGATGCTTACCTGAATACCTGCATCTTCAAGCTCTCTAACATAATGCGAGCTCTTTAGATCGGAGCCGGTAACGGTGCAGCCGCGCTCGTGCAGAACAAGCGCAATTCCGCTCATACCTGCGCCACCAATTCCAATAAAATGTGCACGCGAGATGGTCTTCTCGCCCATGGAATCTGCCATAAGAGAGCCTTTCCAAGTATTGTTATCGTTTGAGTCTTGGACATTCCAAGACATGTTTACTCTAACGCAAAACCGAATGTTTTATGCGCCACAAACGGCACTTTCCACAGCGTCAGCCACAAGAGATGCGGCACTGCGCTGGTCAAGTGTAGCGGCTGCCTCGGAAAGCTTTTTGCGCTGGTCCGCGTTATCTACCAGCTCAAACAGAGCTGTCGAGAAGGTCGTGGTGCCCACCTGGTTATCTGGCACCAGAATAGCTGCTCCCGCGTCCGACAACAGGTGTGCGTTAGTAGTCTGATGATCTGCTGTTGCCAGAGGGTACGGCACCAAAATGCTGGGGAGCTCAAGCGCTGCAATCTCGGCTACAGAAGATGCTCCGGATCGAGAAACCACCAGGTCAGCCGCAGCAAGGGTGGCACCCATGTTGGAAATGTAGGGCTTAACCTCCCAGCGAGCAGCCTCCTCGTCAGAAAGCTTCATAAGCGAGACAACCTCGTCGTAGAGCTTCTGACCTGTTGACTGGATGATGCGCAGGTTAGGACGGGCAAGAAGCTCCTGCTTAAGCGCAGCAAACGTCTCGTTGATACTACGAGCGCCCAAACTACCGCCAAAGATGAGCAGCAATGTCTGGTTGTCTGCAATACCCAACTCCTGCCTCGAGGCGGCTCTGTCAGCAGAAAGAACACTCTTACGTACAGGATTACCGGTAACCACAATGGTGTCTTGAGCCTTTACGTGACCCTCAAAAGCCTTACGAGCCTCTGGGAACGCAATGCACACCTTAGATGCTTTACCAGCAGATACACGGTTAGCAAGACCGGTTACTGAGTTCTGTTCGTGAATCAAATAGGGGATGTGTAGCTTTGCACAAAGCTGAAGCAAAGGCAGCTCTACGTAGGCACCAAAGCCAATAGCAACATCGGGGGCACCATGCTCTTTAAAGCGCTTGTGCAGCTGCATCTTTGCGCGCTCAAGATTGTATGCCGCACTTATGAGCGTCCAAGGACGTCTGCGATCAAAGCCATTTACATGGATAGATACCAGCTCAAATCCTGCCTCAGGTACCAGCGTACCTTCAAGCTTGTTGGGCTGACCGTAAAACGTAACCTGGTGGCCGCGCTCACGAAGCTCCTCAGCTAGAGCCAGAGCTGGGTTAATGTGACCAGCGGTTCCACCTGCAGCAATTGCAACAGAGAGTTTCTTCTGTTCTGCCATGCAATCCATCTCCTAGAAATCAGCTATCGGCGAGCCCTGTTGTTTCCACGAAGCCTGTCCGATGCAGAAGGTCCCAAATCAATCCTGCGCCTTCCGGAGGCATCTGTCGTAATACGGCCTTGAGGAGCGTCGTCATCTCTTGAGCGCAAAACGCCTCGTGATGGACGCGCGGAGCTTTGTGCACTGCTCTTAGGGCGAGAAGAACGTGGGAGTGGCATGCCTACTCCTACTCCACCATCAACCATGGTAAGACCAGCAAAACCTGGAGCATCAAAGGTATCCTGCTCTTCAGCTATGCTCCAAGAAGCACGCTGCCTATCGTACTCGGTTTCTGGAAGCCTTGACTGCCTTGAAACAGACATCAAAAGACCAACCATCAAGATACTAGACATGATGGTTGAACCGCCGTATGAGATAAACGGCAGAGGCTTACCAGAAAGAGGCAAAAGGCCCAAAACACCACCGATGTTAACAAAGGCCTGGATGATAAACATAGAGGTACAACCTGCAGCAATAAGCCTACCGGTCAAATCTGGTGCATAGCGAGCAATCTTAAAGCCTGCCCACACCAGTGCGCCAAATACAGCCAAAAGGCCCAAAACGCCAATAAAGCCCAGCTCTTCTCCAATGACCGCAAAAATAAAGTCATTGTGAGCCATAGGAAGATAGGAATATTTCTGGCGAGAAAAACCAAAGCCAACACCAAAAATACCGCCAGAGCCAAAGGCATAAAAGCCCTGTGCAAGCTGATAACCTGCACCGTAATAATCAGCCCAAGGGTTGAACATAGTCACAACGCGAGCACGAGAATAATCATCTTTAAGAGATAAGAAGGCAAAGCCAATAAAGCCAGCAACAGCAATAGTTGCCAGAACCCTTCGGTCAACATCGGCGAGGTAGCCAATGACCAAAAGTGTTCCCACAATAATCAGTGTGGAGCCCTTGTCTGGCTGGGCCAAAATAAGAAGCAGTGGCGCAAGCGCAGCAATAGCAAACTTTTTAAAGAACTCCATCTGATCTATGGTCTGATCAATAAAGTACTGCTGAGCCAAATACGAGACAGAAATTAAGATGGTAATCTTTGCAAACTCAGACGGCTGGAAAGAAAACGGTCCAACTGAAATCCAACGGGTTGCACCATATGCATCAGCGCCAGCAATAGGAGTAAAAATAATTGCTAGCATTCCAATGGTCACAATCCAGATAGGTACCTGGAAGTTTCTTACTACTGCACGGTAGTCAATGCGAGAAACAATAAACGCTAACGCAACTCCTGCCGCAGCAAAGCCAAGCTGACGCTGCACGTAGTAGAAGGGGTTATAGCCCATGTCCTCAGAAGTCATTGCAGAAATCGAGGATGCAGAATAAATCATAACCAGGCCAAAGCACACCAGAATAGCCGTTGACACCAGAAGCACCAGACGAGGCTGCATAAAACGCTCTGGAATAGCACTAAAGCGTCCTTTAGCCTGCGAGCCCTCGGAAGATTTCTGGCGAGAAGTACGTGGTTGCTGCGCGCGCTCCCCTGTTCTATTTCTGCTGGTAGCCATTATCGACCGCTCTCTTTTTGAGCAAGATCTGCCACCAGCTGTTTAAAGACACGACCACGCTGAGCCATGCCTGTGAACTCGTCAAACGAGGAACATGCTGGTGAGAGAAGCACTACAGAACCTGGACGAGCAAGCTCTACCGCACGGTCAAAAGCTTCATGCATATGAGGCTCTTCTACCACTTCTGCACGCCCACCAGAAACGCGGCGAAGCGCCTCTGCAAAGCGAGGACCTGCCTCTCCAAAGCAGATTGCGTATGCACAGGTAGCGGATACCTTCTGAGCAAACTCATCAAGCTCTGTGCCCTTATCGTGACCACCAAGTAGCAAAATAACGTCTTTACCTGGGAACGAAGTTAATGATTTTTCAACTGAATCAGTGTTTGTTGCTTTGGAATCGTTAACGTACAAAACACCATTAACCGTATCAACTGGCTCAATTCTATGCTCAAGCGGCATAAAGTCCAACAGGGCATGCCTAATAGAAACAATATCAAGTCCCAGGAATAAGCCACATGCAGCTGCAGCAAGAGCGTTGAGTGCATTGTGCGCTCCCCTAATGTGAAGTGCATCAGCTGCTATAAGCTCCATCTCTTTACCAGATAGCCTGACTACCAGCGCTCCATTGCGTACAAAGGCGGCGTTTTGCGTACCGGGATCTGTCTGAGCAAGATGGCATACGGTAATGCCGCGAGCCTCAAGGCGAGAAGACACGTTTTGACAAAACTCATCCAAGTCAGAGACAATTGCCAGGTCATTTGCATCAAGGTTGGCAAAAATCTTCTCTTTAGCTGCTGCATACGCCTCGAGTGAACCATGCCACTCAAGGTGATCCGGCGTAATGTTTAAAAGCATCGCAACGTGAGGATGCAATTTTTGAGTAGTAGCAAGCTGGAAGCTTGAAAGCTCTGCTACAAACCAGCTCTTAGGCTTTCTCTCTGCAAGTTGGTCAGTAATAGTAAGACCAATATTGCCAACAGCGCTTGCATCAAGACCTGCATACTGCAAAATAGACGTGGTCAAGCTTGTGGTAGTAGTTTTACCGTTTGTGCCGGTAATACCAATCCACTGTGAAGGGCTCTCTTGATAGGCAAACTCTGGCTCGCCCATAATTTGCTGAGAAGCTGCCTTTGCACTGACGAACAGCTCAGAAGTATCTGGAATACCAGGAGATGCAATAGTCAGGTCAAAGGTACCCTTAACCTGATCGGAGCCGCATTGTACCTGTACGCCTGAGTCTGCAAGCTCTTGGATCTTCTCGCCAACAGTAGCATCTGCGCCGCCCACAAGAGTTACGGAAGACACACGACCCTCTGGCTGCTGCAGCAAATACGTGCAGACAGAGACGCCGGTCTTACCGAAACCAAGAACACAAACATTTCCAAGTGTTTCTAGAAGCGACACGCAATCGATCCTTTCTCAGAGCAATATCTTTAGTGAAGCTGGAAGTACAGAGCAAAGCCCAGAGCGGCAAATGCTCCGGAAATGATCCAGAATCTAAAGACTACTTTTGTCTCGTTCCAGCCAAGTTTCTCAAAGTGATGATGCAGTGGAGCCATCAAGAATACGCGCTTTTTAGTTGCCTTGTAGCTGACAACCTGAATGATAACGGACAGTGCCTCGATGATAAAAAGACCGCCCATGACCAGGGAAATTACCTCTGTTTTGGTAAGGACAGCTAGAGCTGCAAAGGCAGCGCCCCAGGCAAGAGAGCCGGTGTCTCCCATAAAAATGCTTGCAGGATAGCTGTTAAACCACAAAAAACCAATACAAGCGCCTGCGATAGATGCGGCAAAAACAGCAAGGCTACTCTCGCCATAGCGGAAAGCTACCGCAGCCATAAAAATCATGACGACCATAACGCAGCCACCAGCCAGGCCATCAAGGCCGTCGGTCAGATTAACAGCGTTAGAGAGGCCAGCCATGAGCAAAAAGACAAAGAAGAGATACAGCCAAGGGATAGAAATGACGTTTCCACCTAAATTGACGGTAGTAGTAAGGATACCCAGATTGATATCAAGGCCACCAGGGAACGCAATAATGGGCGTAATGCCCCAAATGTTAACTGCTGCCAGGCAAAATACAACAGAAATGGTAATAAGTCCAGCCATCTTCTGAGATGCGGTAAGGCCAAGGCTTCTACCATGAGCAACAGACTCGATATCATCCAGAAGACCAAGCGAGCCTGTGAGCAGCATAGCTGCCATAGCAAGAATGAGGTCGGTGTTCCACTGAGCAAGTGCAATACAGGTCAGCACAATGCTTACCAGCATAACGACGCCGCCCATAGTAGGAGTACCCTGCTTGACCAGGTGCTGCTGAGGGCCGTCAGCACGAACCTGCTGACCCACTCCCTCTTTCTTCATCAGTTTGATGAAGAGCGGCATTAAGACCAACGTGATGATGCAGGAGACACCAAGCGCAACAAACACCTGGTATGTTGGGTAAATAGTCTGGTAAAACATTACTCAGTAACTCCTTTTACAAAAATATCAAGCTGGGCAGACCTTGATGCTTTGGCGAGAAGAACGTCTCCTTGCGCAAGTACTGGTCCGAGCACGGTAAGTGCTTCGTTGACATCACTGAACTGTTCAATTTTATCTTCCGAGAAACCCATAACGCGCGCAGCTTCAACCATTTCGCGCGCGGCTCCCGTGCCTACAAAGGCAACAAGGTCTGGGTTTTTAGCAGCAATATAGGCACCCACATAACCGTGGAGGCGCTTCTCCTCTGGTCCAAGCTCGCCAATCTCTCCGATAAGAGCAATGCGGCGGCCTTCCGCTGGCATCTGCATCAAAACATCAAGGGCAGCAGCTGTTGAGTTAGGACTTGCGTTGTAAGAATCGTCAATAATCTTGGCACCGCAGGTTGCGTCAAGTACCGAAAGACGCATACGAGTGGCAGGCATCTGCTCAATGGCCTCTGCAGCAGCGTCAAGATCAAGACCAAGCGTCTCTATAGCCTCAAGTGCCAAAAGAAGGTCGTCGACAACAACGCGCCCAGGTACCTCAAGAGTTACCGTGCGTGACCAGCCGGATGCAGCAACAATAGTGGCAGTTGGAAGGCCCTCCTCGTCAAGAGTGACCTGCTGTGCGCTCATGAGGTCAGCTCCTGTGGCGCCCACTGTCTTGCAAACAACGCGAGCAGGGCGAGCAAACTCATCTGCAATGAACTTGGTGTAGTCCCCTGCCGAAGCCTGAATAAGCGTAGGTTCAATTGAGCCAAATGCGCGCATGCCCGAGACAATCTCTGCCTTGGCGCGCGCAATGTTTTCTCTGCTGCCGAGAAGACCAATGTGGCTGGTGCCAACGTTGGTAATGACGGCTACCGTTGGACGAGCAACCGAGGTGAGCCTGGTAATCTCGCCAGCGTGATTCATGCCCAGCTCAAGCACAAGCACCTCGGTATCCTCTGGAGTAGAAAGTACCGTAAGTGGCAGACCAATAAGGTTGTTGTGATTGCCAGCGGTTGCGTGTACACGACGAGTGGCGGCAATGCCGCGACGAAGCATTTCTTTGGTGGTAGTTTTACCAACCGATCCAGTTACGCCCACAACCAGCCAGTTTGGATGGGCTTCTCGCCAAGCAGCGGCAAGTGCTAGCAGAAACGCCTCACAGTCATCGTCAGCGGCTTCAAGAACGCTGACTCCTGTGGCGGCCAGGTTGTCGAGCAGATTGTCTGCTACAGGCTCAGATGCCACTACAACAGCAGCGCCAGCCTGGGCAGCAGATAAGAGATAGGAGTTTCCATTGACCTTCTCGCCAGCGAAGGCCACGAAGAGCGAGCCTTCCTGGACCTCGCGAGAGTCGATGACGGCCGCGCCCGCAACCTCGCGGGTTCCGCGGTGGAGCAGTCGTGCATTTGTAGCTGCGACTATCTGTTCAACCGAAAGCTTAACCATGAGCTCTCCTAGTTATTGATTGGTTGAATATTAAGGCGTGTAGCTGCGTCTTTTGCAAATTGCGAGAAGACCACAGCGGCAGATTGCGATGCAAGTTGGTGAGTATCGTTAAGTCCAACGTAAACCATCAAATCAGATTCTGAAGGATTTACAATACCGCAGAAAGAGGCAACAAAACCGGAATTCTCGCCGTACGAGCCGGTTTCTTCCACAACCTGCTGGCCGGTACCTGTTTTACCAGCAACAGTGTAGCCATAGATACCTGCGCGAACACCGGTGCCTTCTTTGACAACAGTAGTCATCATGTCAAGCTCGGCTGAAGCTGTGGAAGCAGAAATAACGTCTTTAGTAGGCCAGGTAACCTCTTGGCCGCCCTTTGAAACCATAAAGTGCGGAGTCACCATAGTTCCCTTATTGGCAACAGCGGTGTACGCTCGAATAACCTGGATAAATGGAATTGCAAGGCCCTGACCAAACGCCATGTTTCCGCCAGTTGGACCCTCGTATTCGTCCAGAGAGCGAACAATTCCTGTAGCCTCACCTGGGAAGTCAATGCCTGTGGCGTGTCCAATGCCGAACTTGTCAATTCCTGCCGCAAAGCGTTCATCACCTATGAGCTGTGTCTCGAGGAAGGCCATACCAACGTTAGAGGAACGCCTGAGCATCTCTCTTACGCTCATGTCCATGGCGCTGGTACGCCAATCGTCGTCGGTAACCTTGTTATCGCCAACTTTGAGCTCGGTTGGGATATTGAAGGTTGAATTTGGACCAAAGAGGTTGTCATCTATACCAATTGAGGTAGTAATTACCTTAAATACGGAGCCTGGCTCATAGATACTTGAGACAAGCTTGAGGTTGAGAGATTCGTAGTCAACGCCGTTATCGCTCTTAAAATCTGGCAGAGGGTATGAAGCTGCGGCATAAATCTCTCCGGTACGAGGATTCATAGCCATGATTGAGCCACCCTGCTGGGCCTCAATGTCTTTTACTGCAGCAGTCAGCTGCTCTTCTGCCTTCTTCTGCAGCTCAATATCAATGGAAAGAACAATATCCTGGCCGTTTTGTGCCTCAGTGATGTTTGAAGTACCGCCCGCAATTGGCGTACCACCAGCACCGGTCTCAACAATCATGTGGCCGTTAGTGCCCGCAAGGATATCGTTGTAGTAATACTCCAGGCCAGAAGCGCCCTCATTATCAGCGTTTACAAAGCCTAGAATCTGAACGCCAACGTTGCCGTATGGATAAACACGCTTGGTGTTATTAACAAAATAGACGCCCTTGAGGTTTTTCTCGTCAAGTGCTTTTTCAATCTTAGAAGCAGTATCAGTGTCAACACGACGACGCACGTAGACAAAGGTGGTGTCTTGCTGCAGGTCTCCAAGGTAGTCTGAAGGGCTTCCGCCTAAGAGCGAGGCAAAAACCTGAGCTACGGAGCTTGCGTCTTTAATCTCTGAAGGATTGGCATAGATGTCTTTGCAGTCAACGCTCATGGCTAAGACATTGCCGTTGCGGTCGTAAATGGTACCGCGACGAGCGTGCAAGACAATATCGTTGGTGCGGTTATTCTCGGCGCCCTTTGCAAGATCTGCTGCCGTAAAGATTTGCAGCCAAGCAAGCCTAAGAACAACAATTGCCACCATAATGGCCATAGCAGCTGCTACGCGACGGAGTCTACCTTCAGGGCCAACACCATCCGAGCCACCGCTGCTACCACGATGACCACGAAAATGCACACGAGAGGCCTCGTCGTACGAGGCCTCAGGAGTTTTTCTGCGCGATGCGCGAGTATGTCGATTCTGCGTACTCACAACGTATATTTTACGCCTAAGCGTTGTTGCTTACATCTACAACAGGACGATTTGTCTCAAGAGTCATACCATAATTCTGAGTAGCAATGCGCTCAATGCGCGTAGTGCTTGCAAGCAGAGAGCGAGAAACGCGCAGGGAATCGTTAGTTGCAGTTGTTGCGCGCATTTCATTTCTGATGACGTTATTAGCCTGAAGAGTAGAAACCGTAGCGGTAGAGATGCCAATACGGACAACACCAAGTGTCAGGAAGAGTGCTGCAGCAACAGCAATAAGCTTGACACGCTGGATGAACTGGCTGCTTACGCCACGACGAGCATCAGCATCAAGGCCACCACCAGGGACAACCTCAAAAGATGTGCGAGTGCTCTGTTCAGGAGCGTACTCATGCTCAAACTGAATTGCGCGTGCTACAGCTTCTGATCCGTAACGTGCCATTAAACTTCAATCCCTTCAAAAACTTCTTAACAACAAGCAACAAGTGCTATGGGGTACTTCATTTCTCTGGGTCGCGTTTAACCGCTACCCTCATCAGGGCGCTTCTCGCCCTTGGGTTGCGCTCTATCTCTTCTGGAGTGGCCACAAGAGGTTTGCGCGTAATCACGTCAACTATCGGCACTTGACCGCACATACAAACCGGAAGGTCTGGCGGGCAGATACAACCTTGACTGAGCTCGGAGAACACGTGCTTGACAATGCGATCTTCAAGCGAGTGGTACGAGATAACGCAAATCCTGCCTCCTGGATTAGCCCAGGCAATTGCAGAGCGTAGTCCGCGCTCCAAAACCTCAAGCTCGTGGTTTACTTCAATACGAAGTGCTTGGAACGTCTTTCTGGCGGGATGTCCGCCGTGACGACGCGCTGCTGCAGGAATTGCCGCCTTGATTACCTCAACAAGCTCAAGCGTCGTTTGGATGGGACGCTTTTCTCGCGTTTGTACAATGCGTCGTGCAATGCGTGAGGCAAATTTCTCGTCTCCGTAAATTCGAAGGATTCGGGCGAGGTCGGCTTCGTTGTAGGTGTTGATGACCTCTTGTGCAGTTGGAGTTTGTTTGCCCGGGTCCATTCGCATATCCAACGGGGCATCTTCGTGGTACGAAAAGCCTCGCTCTGGGATATCAAGCTGAGGAGAAGAAACACCAATGTCAAAGAGGAAACAGTCAACTCCGGGGACTTCTGCGGAGACGAGAAGTTCATCGAGGTCGCCAAAGTTTCCCTTAAGCGGTAAAAACTCCGCGTTTGGTACTTCTTGCTTCAGGCGAGCAGCTGCTGCTTGATGAGCCATTGCGTCCTGGTCAATTCCAATGGAAAGACCGTCTGGAGCAATCAGCTTTGCCATCTCTACGGTGTGGCCCGCTCCTCCCAAGGTGCAGTCGCAAACAACTTCACCTGGCTTGGGGTCCAGCTCGCGCAGCACTTCTGCAAGCATTACTGGTTGGTGCCGATATTCGACTTTCAAGTTACCGTCTTCTACCTTCACGATCTTCTCGCCTCACTAGGCGCCAAAGATGAGGTCCTCGAGCGTTGCAACGCGGTCATCTGCCGAGAAGAGGCTGTTCCACTTGTTGGTGTTCCAAATCTCAAAGTGGTCGCCGTTACCGACAATGGTGACGTCGCGGTCAAGCTGGAGCTTCTCCCTAGCCTGTGGATCGGACTCGTCAATCTTTCCCAGAGCAACGCGGCCGGCCGAGTCAATGTCGACGGTTGTTGCTGCTGCGTTCAGCATACGAAGTGCTGTGACGTCGTCGCGGTTCCTTGGGTTGAGGTTCAGACTTGCAATCCAAGCCTCGTACGCCTCAGGTGAGTAGCCGTAAAGCGCGTCCTGTCGACGGAGCAAGATGACAACATCTCCAAGCTGCTTGCGCTGAGGTGCAGGAAGAGTCACGCGAATCTTGGAGTCCAGCGAACGCTGATACTGACCAGTAAGCATGTCTCCCCCTTTCACGTTGGCGCCCCTTGCCGCGCGGGCTGTGTTTGTGTTGTGTGTGCGCGGCAACGCTTGGGCATAGTCCGTCGATTGAACGTGAAATAAATATAACTCATTCCGACACTTACACACACTAGAAAACACTTTCCAACACCAAGTATTTTTCTTATGGTCTAGCTGGGGTTTAACAAAGATGAGAATTGATAGAGCAAGACCACAATATGTAGTGTTTAAAAAAATCCGAACTACAAAAGAACGGATTTTCTTAGCCTTAAGCTCGATTTATTAAATTTTTTATGTCGTAATAATTTTTGAGGAAATTGTGGTGAACTCGTGGCGAAAATCACACGTTGCTCTGACAAAGCCTTTGCTCTGCTTTTACGCAGTCACCACTTTGCCCCACACCTATCCCACACTTGCTCCGCGATTGCGTCAAGCGCAAGTCAAGCGCGATTGAAGCGCGGGTCAAACGCGAGCCAAGCTAGCATCAAGCTCGTCTATTTGTCCGTACGAACATGAGCTCTTGGGTGAGCCTCAAGATATACATCTCTAATGTGAGACCTATCTACGTGCGTATAGAGCTGTGTAGTTGAAATATCAACATGTCCCAAAAGCTCCTGCACCGAGCGAAGATCAGCGCCGCCTTCTAGAAGATGTGTGGCAAAACTGTGGCGCAGCGTGTGAGGGTGCAAACCCTCAATTCCCACTACCCTGCCGTAATTTGCCACTAATTTATGCACCGACTGGCGAGAAATGCGTCCACCTCTGGCATTTACAAACACCTCAGACACCTGACCGTGCTTAAGCAAAAGCGAGCGAGCCTCATAAAGGTATGTTTTAAGCGCGCGATGCGCAGAGCCTAATACAGGAACTACACGTTCTTTAGAGCCCTTACCAAAAACGCGTAAGAGCTCATCTTCTAGAAGGACACCTCGAACCTCAAGATCGCAAAGCTCAGACACACGAAGCCCACACCCATACAGCAACTCAAGTATGGCTCTATCGCGAATGCCTAGAGGCGAATTAGAGAACGGCTGATCAAGCAGCTCTTCTGCCTTCTCTTGAGAAATAACATCAGGAAGCCTTTGAATTCTTGCTGCGGTAGGTAAATCTTCTGCTGGAGATGACTCACAAATTTGCTCAACAGCCATAAACTTGTGAAAGTTTCTAAGTGCCGCAGTGTGGCGCTCAACCGAAGCTGGAGCCATACCTAAATCTCTAAGAGAGCCTATGTACTCTTCAACATCGGAGCGAGTCACCTGGTTGGGCAAAGTAATCTTTTTGCCATTCAGCCAAAGCAAATAACCCTCTAAATCTCTGGTATAGGCATCAAGCGTATTTACAGAAAGACCTCGCTCAACAGCAACGTACGCTAAAAATTCTGTACGCGCCTGAGCGAGGTCCATAAGTATTCTTCCTTAGTAAAAATTCTGCTTAGAGAGACTGGTTTACATCATGACGGTCAACACCCTCATGATGAGCGATTGCTGCACGTGCAAACTCACGGAACAAAGGTGCAGGATGAGTTGGACGGCTCTTGAACTCTGGGTGTGCCTGACTTGCAACAAACCAAGGGTGAACAGACTCTGGAAGCTCAATCATCTCTACAAGGCGGTCATCTGGAGAAACACCAGAAACTACCAAACCGGCCTCAACAAGCTGATTACGGAATACGTTGCTTACCTCATAGCGGTGACGATGACGCTCGTAAACCAAATTGTTGCCATATGCCTCGTGTGCAAGAGTTCCCTCAACAACCTTGCAAGGATAAGAACCAAGGCGCATAGTGCCGCCCTTGTCAGTAATATCCTCCTGATCAGGCATAAGATCAATGACAGGGTATGGAGTATCTGGACCAAACTCTGCTGAATTTGCACCCTCCATGCCGCAGACGTCACGAGCAAACTCAGTAACAGCCATCTGCATACCAAGGCAAACACCAAGGTAAGGAATCTTGAGCTCACGAGCACGACGAATAGCAACCATCTTACCCTCTACGCCGCGAAGACCAAAGCCGCCAGGAACCAAAATGCCATCTGCACCAGCAAGCTCCTGCTCTACGTCTTCTTCTGTCAGCTCTTCACCGTTTACCAGGCGGATATCAACGTGCCTGCCATAGAAAATACCAGAGTGGTGAAGTGCCTCAATAACAGAAAGGTAGGCATCAGGAAGCTGCGTATACTTGCCGACAACATAAATTCTTGTTGCGTCTTCAAGAGCATTTGCCTTATGCATAGCAGTAGTAAATGCTTCCCAGCTGCCAAGATCACTTGGACGAACTTCAAGACCAAGACGCTCAAGTACCTTCTTGTCAAATCCCTGTGCTGCCAGATGTGCTGGAACATCGTAAATTGAAGGCAAATCGTTATTTTCAAAAACGCAATCCGCATCGACGTCGCAGAAATTAGCGATTTTCTCGCGAATAGATTCATCCACAGAATGGCTAGAACGGCAGACGATAAAGTCTGGCTGAATACCAAGGGAACGAAGCTCTTTTACGGAGTGCTGCGTAGGCTTAGTCTTGACCTCATGAGCAGCAGCAATATAAGGAACAAGACTTACGTGAATAATAGCAACGTTGCTTGCGCCACGCTCTTTTCTAAACTGGCGAATTGCCTCAACAAAAGGCTGAGACTCAATATCGCCAATGGTGCCACCAAGCTCTGTGATGACTACATCTGCGTTAGTAACCTCCTCAATGCGGGCAAAACGAGCTTTAATTGCATCGGTTACATGAGGAATAACCTGGACTGTACCACCAAGGAAGTCTCCAGCACGCTCGCGCTGAATCAAAGACTGGTAAATAAGACCAGTGGTGAAGTTGGACTCCCTGGTAAGATTCTCGTCAATAAAGCGCTCATAATGACCAAGGTCAAGGTCAGTCTCTTTACCGTCCTCAGTGACAAAAACCTCACCATGCTGGAAAGGACTCATAGTACCTGGGTCAACATTGAGATATGGGTCAGCTTTTTGCATCATGACCTTATAGCCACGAGCCTTAAGAAGTCGGCCGAGAGATGCAGCAGTGATTCCTTTTCCAAGAGAGGAAACAACGCCACCTGTTACAAATATGTGCTTGGTCATGGATTACTCCCGTAGGTAAGATTAGCCAATTACATTTCTACGGGTCTTTATATTATTCCGCTTTAAGGCCCATAGTGTCGAGAAATTTAATCTCCAAACAAATACATTGTTATGTCCATGTAGTTCTGAAAAATCTAGCGGACTTCCGACAGCAGCTCATGCGCGTGAGCCAAAGAAGCCTCAGTTATAGAGCCTGAAAGCATGCGTGCAATCTCTTCTTCTCTTTGAGTACCAGAAACCTCTGTAAGAGAAGTTACAGGGAGCGCATTATGTTCTTCTGTCTTTGAGACTACATACTGTTTAGAGGCCATAACAGCAACCTGTGGCAGGTGAGTTACCACAATCACCTGATGTGTTTTAGCGAGCTGCGCTAAAACCTCTGCAAGAGCAACGGCAGTAGCTCCACCAACACCAGCGTCAACCTCATCAAATACAAGCGTATCGCAAACGTCAGACTCTCCTAGAACCACTTTGCATGCAAGCATGACGCGAGAAACCTCACCACCAGAGGCAATTTTTCTAAGCGGACGAGCAGTCATCTGAGCTGAAGGCTTGTACATAAGCTCAATCTTTGTAGAACCAACTTTATTCCACTGCTCAAAAGGAAGATCTTCAAAGTTCAATTCAATCTGAGCTGAACCCATCTGCAGATGACTCATTTGCTTAGTAACAGCATCACAAAGTTTTGGAGCTGCAGCAACACGAACCTTTTTAAGTGCCTGAGCCTTTACGGTAAGAGTTTCTTTTGCTTTATCTACTTCTGCCTGTGCCTCACGGACAAGCTTTTCTGTGTCTCTTGTAACCTCAAGAAGGTTTTGAGCTGCCTGGTATTTCTTAAATACATCTTTCATGCCAGGACCGTACGTTCTCATAAGACCCTGAAGACGAGCCATACGACTTTGCATCTCTTCAAGTGCTTCTTCATCAAAATCGAGAGATCCAACATAGCTTCTGAGCTCTGAAGAAACATCCTCAATCTCTATAAGTGCGCTTGAAAGAGACTCTGCATAATTACCTAGCGTAGCATCAAACGTTGCAGCACTCTGAAGCATCTGAACTGCATCAGAGAGAGAATCAATAACGCCCTCATCACCTGAGAGTAACTCGTGTGTTCCTCCTGCAGCTTGAAGGAGAGCTTCTGCGTGTTCAAACCGAGGAAGTTGCTCTTCTAGATCTTCTAGCTCTCCTTCTTTAGGAGAGACCTCATCAATTCTTTGAACAAGAAATGCCGCTTCATCAATCTTTGCATTGCTAGACTGGCTTACTTCAATAACTCGTTGAAGTTCAGCGACTGCAGCATGGTAAGCATGAAGAGCGTCTACATACTCTGTCTGACAAGATTGAATATCTGATCCAATCCATGCGTCCAACATGCTGACATGGTTCTTTACGTCAAGCAGCCTTTGATGCTCATGCTGACCACACAGATCAATTGATGTTCCAATACCTCCGGCCAGTTCTTTAACTGATGCCATGTGGCCATCAATCTCTACTCTGCCTCTGCCATCAGCAGAGACTTTTCTAGAGACTACAATTCCCTCTTGATCTTCTGGCGAGGTAAAAAAGCGTGCCTCAACCCTAAGAGCGTCTGTTCCTTCTCTTACTGCAGAAGCATCCGCACGCTCTCCTACTAAGAGCTTAATGGAAGATAAAAGAGCGGTTTTACCAGCACCTGTCTCTCCTGTTAAAACAGTTAAACCTGAGGCGGGTGCAAGAGAAGCGTCTTCAATAAGTGCAACATTTTGCACGCGAAGTTCATCAAGCATATATGACCTGCTTACTGACCAGTTTTACCGTAAAATACACGAGAAACTGAACGATAGAAACTATCAGCACTTCTATCAAGCAGAATGATATCTCCTGGTCCACGGCTAATACGAGCTTTGGTAGCCACACCCTCTTCTGGATGCTTAATGTTTTGCCCATCAGAGAAGAAGTGACATGTCGCCGGCCTATCTTTTGACATGGTAATTTCAACCACATCAGAAGGAGAGGTAAGGAATGCACGAGCCAAAATAGTATGTGGTGCGATTGGCACGCAAACCATTCCCGAGAACTCTGGTGTAACAATAGGGCCACCAGCAGCAAGAGCATAGCCGGTGGATCCAGTTGCTGTACTAACAACAAAACCATCACCGCGAAGCTTATCAATATGGTTGCCTGATACAGAAACTGTAAACTCAACCATATCGCCTGCTCCACCTCTGGAAACTGCAAAATCATTGAGCGAGAAGGTCTTCTCAACGTAAGTTTCTCCAAATGGAAGCTCATACTCTGTTTCTATTGCAAGTGTTGCTCTTCTAGATACGTGAAGCTCTCCAGCAAGAGCATCAGCTACCATCTCAATCATTTGATGAGGAGTTGCACTAGTTAAAAAGCCAAGGTGACCATAAGAGATACCCAAAATTGGAATTTCTGAATACTCAACAATTTTGGCGGCCCTCAGAAGCGTTCCGTCTCCACCAAGAGAAATAACAAGCTGGCAATCAGAACAATCTACAACTTTATCCGGGAATAGCTTTTTATCGTGTGCCCATTGAACATCACAGCCCTGCTCAAAGAGCCATTCTTCAAGTTCACGTGCACCAGAAACAGCAACTTCTCTTGAATAATTTGGAACAAGAAGTACCTTCACGCAAACCACTCTCCCGATTTTGCTTGATTGCACAACTGAAACAGTTAAAGCGTCTGATTCGATGTACTTAGTATACCTAAAAAAATACAAACAATACTACAAAATAGAACATTCGTTCTATTTCACTATTTCTACAGAATGACTCGATACCACTGAAGCAAGATCCAAATCATGCGAACCTGCCTCAAGCTGTCCAAACAGTAAATATTCTACGTTACCCTTAGCACCGTGAATAGGACTTTCACACGCGCCCAAAGGACCCATATGAGCTTCCTTAAACGCATCGGAAACCTTTTGCAGCGTTTGCAGACGCACGGAGGCATCAGTCACAATACCGCCCTCACCCACTTCTTCCCTCTTAGCTTCAAACTGCGGTTTGACCAGCGTAACAAAGGCTCCTTCAGGAGCTAGAACATCTAAAACAGAAGGAAGAATTGACAAGATTGACGTAAACGATACGTCACACACAGCAACATCAAAAACGTGCGAGTAGCCCATTTCTGGCAGGGACGTAATATTTGTACGTTCGAGCAGTTCAACCCTGCTGTCGTTTCTGAGCGACCAATCAAACTGCGCATAGCCAACATCAACCGAGGTAACCGAAGCAGCTCCATTTTGAAGCAGGCAATCGGTAAAACCACCAGTTGAACAGCCAATATCTAAACATTTTTTCTGTTGAACCGTAAAATCAAAAACTTCAAAGGCACGCTCGAGCTTAAGTCCGCCTCGGCTCACGTATGGAATAGCACCTTTTACGTGCAGAAACAATCCCTCAGGAACAAGCTCTCCTGCTGAAGTTAATCTTTTATCGCGCGTAGAAACATCACCCGCAAGAATTGCGCGTAATGCAGCTTGAGTGTCCTTGAAAAATCCTTGCCTAACCAGCTCTTTATCGAGCCTTTGGCGAGAAATGCGTTGAGCCACTAGTGCTCATCGCTTTCTGAAACCGCGTCATCAGACGACGTTTCATTTGCAGCTGAAGCCTCAACCTGCTCAGAAGAAGCTTGTTCATCAGTGACAACTGCTGCGCCGGTTGCGTCAGCTGCGTCCCCTGCTGCCTGAGCCTGAATCAGACGCTCTTCCTCTTCCAGCGTAAACTCTGTGGTGTCAACCATGTTGACAGCCTTTGAACCTAGAGCAATTGCCTCATCAAAGAGGTCAAGAGAATGCTCCAGCGAGACGTTCTTATCGCGAACTTGATCAACAATTGAATCAAGTCTTGCGGTTATCTGGTCAAAGCTCTGATATTCAGACGTATCGATTTTTGCCATGACTACTCTGCATCTTCCACAGAGCTCTCTGGCTCTTCTTCAGAAACGTCTTGCTCAGCAGACTGCTTATGGCACAGAGAATAAATGTCTTCTCCAGCCTCAATGTCATCAACAATACGACCAAGAACGCCGTTAATAAAGCGAGGTGAATCATCGCCACAGTAAGCGCGAGCAAGGTCAACTACCTCGTTAATAGCAACAGCTACATCAACCTCAGGAACCTCAAGAATCTCGTAAAGAGAAATTCTTAGGAGATTGCGGTCTACGGAAGGCATGCGATCAATTGCCCAGTCTTTTGAGTAAGCAGCAATGATGTCATCAAGATCATCTCTAATGCCATCTGCTCCTACTGCCAGTGACTGCGCATACTCGTCAAGAGGTCCCTCGGAGAGCGTGTAGTCTCCGTCGAGGACCTCAAGAACGCTGCGATTAGTGGCTTCAGCCTGGAACAAAAGTTGTAGTGCTTGGCTACGGGCGCGGGTACGTCCAAAAAACTTAACGCTCAAGCCTACTCCTTAGGAAAAACAAGGCTGTCAATGTAAACATCAACGGAAGCAATGCTGACGCCAATCTGCTCATTTACGGCAGTTGCAACAGCAAGTCTTACCTCAGAAGCAAGCTTTGTGAAAGGATAGCCATAGAAAACGGTAAGGTGAACTCCAAGATGAAGCTGACCGTTCTCTACGCCTGCCTCAACAGCCTTCTCTGGTGCAAGACTTCTGCTGGTAAAGACGTTAATAAGGTTGGATGCCAGTGTATCGTTTCCGCCAACGGAGGCAACACCTTCAACACTTCCAGCTGCGCCGGAGACAACCGTTGAAATTACATCTTTTGAGATGCCGATGCCTGCTATACGAAGCTCTGTTTCAGCCATGTCTACCCCCTAAAAAAGACAAACTGTCTTTGAAATAATTACTCAATACCTGTTGGGCGCTTATGCACCCAAAGCATATGCGTTAAACGCGAGAAACAAACTTGCCGTCGCGAGTGTCAACCTTAATGCGCTCACCCTGGTTCAGATACATTGGAACCTGAAGCGTGGCGCCAGTCTCAATAGTTGCTGGCTTGGTGCCGCCCTGAACGGTGTCACCCTTGAAGCCTGGGTCAGTCTCAGTGATCTCTGCCTCAATGAACATTGGAGGCTCAACGCCAAGAAGCTCAGTGTCTGCATAGAGAAGCTGTGCGTTATCGTTCTCCTTGAACCAGACGCTTTTCTCGCCAATGAAATCAGCAGGGACAGCTACCTGATCGTAAGTCTCGTTGTCCATGAAGTAGAAGGACTCACCGTCGTTGTAGAGGTACTGCATCTCTTTGGTGAGCAGAAGAACGTTCTCAAACTTGGTACCAGCGTTGCAGGTTTGATCAATAACGCGGCCAGAGCGAAGATCACGAATCTTATAGCGGACAAAAGCGCCGCCCTTACCTGGCTTTACGTGCTGGAACTCAACGATGGTGTAGTACTTATCGTTAATCTTAAGGCCAAGGCCGTTCTTAAAATCTGCGGTGCTGATAGTTGCCACGTCTAACTCTTTTCACTCGGTAAAGTCGCGAGAAGAACGTGAATTTTCAAACTACCCGCGACACGTATATGCATGTTGGATTTTATCAGTTTCACGCCTTCCGTGCTGGCGGCTCTTGTGAAAATGCAAAATTTGCTTACTTCTTTTTAATAAAACTCTCTTTAATAAGGCGAGGAAGCTGTGGAATTGCCATAAGTCCGTGCTTAAAGACAAACCAGAAGTTTGGAGAACGCACGAGTTTCTCCTCCCCTATATAGGCGCGAATTGCCCTCAGTGTTGCTTTATTGTCTCGCGTAGAAAACGAGTAGTTACCATTGCTTTTAGTAAAAATAGCAAAGCGAGAAATGCTTTTGGTTCGTCCCATAACTGAGGCAGCTACATGATCTATCTGGTCCCAAGGAATCTGAATGTAATCTTCAGGATTATTTTGGTTGTAGAACTCAAAGGCCTTATTGCCAATAAGGATATCGCCGTACGTAGCAAGTCCATGGAATGACGTTGCCTTTGCAGTGAAATCAACTGTGCTGTTTTGAGACTGAGCCATACAATCCTTTCAAAAAATGGGTCGCACCCATTATAGAGCGCGACCCATATTTGTGCGTAGTTGAGTACTAATGCGTACTCTTACTCATTACATAAAGCCAAGAAGTCGACCAATAATACCAACGGCAAAGAGAGCCAGGATGATGGCAATTGGAGAAACCTTCTTCTTAAGCAGTGAGCAGCAAAGCAGTGTCAGACCAACAGCGGCAAGTCCAGGAATGAGCGAATCAAGGTTGGACTGAAGTGTAGTTACCTTGACTGGATCAAGACCGTTTGGTCCAAGAGCAGCATAAAGCTTCAATGCTTGATAGATTCCATCTACTCCTGAAGGAAGAGTTGTCCAATCAATGTAGGCACCTGCCTGCTGAGGAATGGTAGAGACAACTGGGGTAAATGAAATAGAAACCCAACGCTGTACCAGGGCACCAATGATAAACATACCAAGAATAGAAGCACCCTCAGTAATCTTGCCCAACATACCGCCAGAAAGATCGGAAGAAATTGAAGCGCCTGCCTTGTAGCCAAACTCCTGGGTGTACCACAGGAAGATAAGACGGATGACGTTCCACAGAACAAAGAAGAGAATGGGACCAAGTGCAGAGCCACCCAGAGCAATAGATGCACCAAGTGCTCCAAGAATTGGACGGACGGTAAACCAGAAGACTGGGTCACCAACACCGGCCAGAGGGCCCATCATACCAACCTTAACGCCCTGAATTGCAACGTCATCAATAGGTTCACCGTTAGCGCGTCCCTCCTCCAATGCAAGGGTTACGCCCATGACTGGTGCAGAAACGTAAGGGTGAGTATTGTAGAACTCAAGGTGACGCTTAAGAGCGGCTACCTGATCTTCTTTGTTTGGATAAAGCTTCTTGATGGCTGGAATCATTGAGAACGCCCAACCACCGTTCTGCATACGCTCGTAGTTCCAAGAACCCTGAAGGAACTGGTGACGAAGAGCAACAGACATACGGTCTTTCTTAGAAAGCTGAATCTTATTCTCCATTGTTATCACACTCCTTCAGAATTAGTAGTTATCAATGATGTCGCCGAGTGGATCGCCCGATCCACCACCTGAGCCGCCGCCCTGCTTAGCAAGGTCTTTAAGACCAATGTAGAGAATAGCAAGGCAGACACCGATGACGCCAAGAGCAATAAGGGTGAGCTGGTTAATAGCTGCAAAGACAAAGCCAAGTGCAAAGAATGGCCAAACCTCACGAGTAGCCATCATGTTGATAACCATTGCATAACCAACAGCAGCAACCATGCCGCCGCCAACTGCCATACCGCCAGTGAGCCACTTAGGCATTGCGTTCAGAGCGTCAGTGACAATAGCTGGATCAATGAAGCAAAGAGCAGCTGCAGGAACAGCAATACGAGCACCCTGCATGAAGATAGCTACAATGTGCCAACGCTCGATTGCAGCAAAATCGCCCTTCTCGGCAGCTGCATCCATAGCATGGACAATACCAGTTGCAATAGTACGAGCAATCATGGTGAGGAACAGGCCTGCTACGGACAGAGGAATTGCAAGTGCAATAGAGGTGTTAATAGCAGCGGTGGTGTCAGTGTCTCCACCGTTAAGTGCCAAAACCATGATGATTGCAGATGCGACAGATGCCAAAGCTGCGTCTGGTGCAACTGCAGCTCCGATGTTTGCCCAACCAAGAGCAATCATCTGAAGAGAACCGCCAAGGATAATTCCCTCAGCAGGGTGACCAGTCACAAGGCCAATCAGAGAGCAAGCAACCAGGGGCTGGTGGAACTCCCACTGGTCAAGAATACCTTCCATGCCAGCGAGAAGAGCAACAATTACGACAAGCAGTATTGTGATAGGTGTCATTTCTACCTCCTTCTAGTTACTTACGGGCGTCAAGCTCGGACTTAGCTTTTTTAAGCATTGCCTCAAAGTTCTCTGCGCTGTCTGCAGGAACCTTACGAACATCAAACGTTGTACCGCACTCGCGGATAGCCTCAAGGGTCTTTACGTCATCCTCATCCATAGCAACTGCGTTGGTAACAACAACTTTGCCAACAGAGTGAGCCATAGAACCAAGGTTTGCTTCCTTGATTTCTACGCCACCCTCAATTGCGCGGAGCATGTCTTGAGGAGTCTCAAACAGAAGCATTGCCTTGGTATTGCCAAAACGAGTGTCGTGAGCAATCTCAATAATCTTCTTAATAGGAACAACGTGGACATGTACTCCTGGAGGAGCTGCCTGAATAATCATGGTCTTGCGGAGCTCATCTTGAGCAACACCATCAGAGCAGACAATAATGCGGTCTGGCTTGGTCATCTTTGTCCACGTGGTTGCAACCTGACCATGCAGAAGGCGGGTGTCAATACGTGCAAGCACAATCTTGAGCTTGCCGTCACCAATAACGGTGCCTGCAGGAATTGCTCCCTGAGGTGCTGCAGGAGCGGCGGGAACATCTGTAGGTGTTGCCTCTTGTGGCTCAAGCTCTTCTGGCTTAATCTTCACACCCATACGAGCTTCAGAGTAAATCTCTTTTGCCACCTCGGTGGCAGTGTCTACGCCAAGACGAGAGCCGTATGCTGCGATAAGCATTGGGAGGTTAAGTCCAGTAACAGCAACCCAATCCTCTTTACCCTCTTCCTCAAGAACACGAGAAATCTGGTTAAAGGGGGTGCCACCCCATAAGTCAACCAAGAACAAAACGTGCTCTTGATCTTCAAGCGTGGCAATTGCGTCGAGAATCTTCTGGTGCAGGTCATCTGGGCCCATATCAGGAGTAAGCGTTACAGCTATAACGCCTTCCTGTGGTCCAAAAATCATGCTGCCAGAATCTTTAATACCCTCGGCAAATTTGCCATGGCTGGCTAGAACGATACTAACCACTTCTACCTCCTTCTTCTCCGCCTAATAAAACAAATGAAACTGTAAACATAACAATGAAGATAATATTTACTTTTCTGATTTTATTACATAAGTCTAAGACATACCTCCACTAACCTAACTCTTTTTAAATTTTTTAGGTTTTATAAGCTAATTTTTAGGCGAGAAGGTCTTCTCACCCTAGGAGATACGGTAAAAAAATACGGCCAGAAACCTAAAGCTTCTGGCCGTAAAAATTCTGTATATCGCGTCTAGTTAGCAGCCAACAGACACAAGGTCATGTGTGGACTGAGTAAAGACATCGTAGCCGTCCTCAGTAACAACGCCAAAGTCCTCAAGGCGAATACCAAACTTACCAGGCAGGTAAATGCCAGGCTCATCGGTAACAACTGAACCTGCTGCAATAACCTTGTTCCAGCGAGGGTTGAAGAATGGACGCTCGTGAATCTCAACGCCAACACCGTGGCCAAGGCCGTGACCAAAGTACTCACCGTAGCCAGCCTCAGAGATAACCTTAACTGCAAGGTTATGAATATCAGAACCAGTGACACCTGCATGAATAGCTGCCGCGCAAGTTTCGTTTGCCTTGCGGACAACGTCAAAGACGTGCTGCTGCTCCTCGGAAGGTGCGCCAACAACAACAGTACGGGTCATATCTGAGTGGTAATCCAGGTAACCTGCACCGTAGTCCATAACAATCATGTCGCCTGTCTGAACTACGCGCTCACCTGGCTGTGCGTGAGGATTAGCACCATTAGGACCAGAAGCAATGATGGAATCAAAGGACAGGGCATCTGCACCGTTAGAGAGCATGTAGTTCTCAAGCTCTGCGCGAATCTGCTGCTCAGTAAGACCTGGCTTAATGTACTCGCAGATGTGGAGGAACGCCTTGTCAGTAATTGACTGAGCGTGCTTCATAAGCTCAATTTCAGCTGGG
This sequence comes from Atopobium sp. ICM42b, assembly GCA_000564995.1. Lineage (GTDB taxonomy): Bacteria > Actinomycetota > Coriobacteriia > Coriobacteriales > Atopobiaceae > Lancefieldella. The sequence continues at coordinate 36,696 of JDFH01000014.1, read as the reverse complement.
TCTTTAACAATACGCAGCTCAGCAATATCACCATGCATGCGTGGAAGCAAAGCAGCAACAGAACGATCGCGCAATGCCTGCTCAAGACCATCAAAGAACGCAAGATCAACGGTGTCCTCAATTGCAACTACGCGAGCACGAGCCTCAGCAATATGAGCGGCAACCCACTCGGTAGGAGTAGCGACTTCCTGGTCAAACTTCCATGGAGAATCAGCACCAAGGCGCTCCAGGAATGTGTTGTAGTAACGAGAGTCAGTGTGCATGAAGAGCTCATCCTGCGTAATAAATGCAGTATGTGCCTGCTCAAAGTCAAAGACACGCTCAGCGTCAGTCAACCAACGAAGGTCTGGGTTGTGACGTAGAACAACAGCGTCGTAACCCCTCTGAGCCATTACCTCGCGAAAGCGCGCAACGCGCTTTGCTGCTGCCTGTAAATCTGCCATTTCAAATCCCTTCTCGAGATGTTTACAACAAAGAGTTGCACCTAGTGGAGCCGCATCAGCAAACAGGCTCCTTACTGCAAGATGCGGCGCTTTAATGCGAAGCGTGAGCCTCACACCAAGCGCGGGCATGCTCGGCGAGAAGTTCCTCGTCGACCGATGCTAATCTTACCCTTCCAATAGACATTGGAATCGGCAACATAAAACGATTAGTAGAATGGAAACATTCTTGTTTGAGCGCTTCGATAAGCTGCTCAGAAGTAATGTCACAGGTAACAAAACCAATATTCAAGCGCTCAAGAATCTCGTCTTGGGCAAGCATATCGTCAAAAGAAAGCGCCTCTTTAGCTACTGCAATTCTTGCCGAGAAACGCAGTGCGTCTGCATAAAGTGCAGAAAGAGGCTGATCAGCTGGGATGAGCGGGCGAAGTGCCTCCACAAAAACCCAACCGTAAGGGACAGACTGCTGAATAGCAATAGCGGAAGAATCAGAGAGACGGCCACGGGTCTTAGTAGACTCTGCCAGCTGCTCTGCAACTATATCGGCAACTCCAGAGGAGAGGTTATCTGCTCTATCCCAAATGCGTCCAAACTCCGCCTCGTTATCAGACATAGCCGTTGCAACCATACATACCTGGGCAACCTTAGCGCTGTCATCGCAAAGATCCATAACCTCAAGATCTGCAAAGCAGAAACGAGCACAAGGCTTAGTGGTAACAAGACGCTGATGTTCATCGTCAGTATCAAGCGCGCGAGGAGTAATAGACGAGACAATAACTGCTGCTAAATCAAGTGGAACAGTAGCAAGGGAGACTCCCCCACACCACTTGTTTGCCACGTGATTAGCAAGAGAAATGACGCCCTCGTGGCCCACGGCAACTACTAAATCATCAGCTGTCAGGTGCATTTCTGCCAAAGCAGACAATACCTGTGCCTCAGTTGCCACGGTAGTTGCTGCCTTGCCATCTTCTACATCTACACGTGTGACGAGAAAACCAATGGTGGTGAGGTCTCTACGCAGAAGCTCAGCAAGGTCTTCATCTGCCTGATTGCTGACGAGAAAAGCACAGCGATGAGGTCTTCCCACTGCGGTTCTGAGCTCAGTACCAAAGTTTGAAAGAACGCCGGCACCAGAACGAAGTGCAATAGAGCCACCAGGAATAGAAACCCACTGTTTAATCTGAACAGGTGGCAATTCCTCTTCAAGCTCAGTCTGGACATTGTCACTCATAGAAGACCTCTTTCCCAAAGCAGCTTGCCAGAATCAATAGCTACCTGCTCAAACGTTTTCTCACGAATATCAATAGTAATATCAGCAGCGGCCTCATAACGCGGGCGCAGGCGTCTATAAAGCTGAGTAGCGTTTTCAAAGCTTCCCAGATCGGGACGCCTATCCGTGCGCTGAATTTGGCGAAGTGAGTCAGAAAGATCGCCGTCGAGAAACACAATGACTCCCATCTCACGCATAAGCGCAAGATTGACGTCCTTCTCGACAATTCCACCGCCGCAGCTTACCAGCAGTGACTTCTTAGTCTTAAGCGTGTGCAAAACCTCAGTTTCTGCCTGCCTAAAAAGCTCTTCACCGTCATCTTCGTAGATTTCTGCCAGTGATTTTCCTGCTATACGCTCTGCTAGGCGATCGGTGTCAACATAACGACGGTGAAACAGCTCGCCCAAATTACGTGCGAGTGTGGACTTTCCGGCACCCAGAAAGCCTACAAAAAAGATATGATCACAGCCCTCATGTACAACGTATCTTGAATCGCGAAGCTCCATACTCCTCCAGCCTTTCAAGATGATTCTATCATCGAGTTGGAGCAAGTAAACTAAAGCCGTCTTGTTATGACGTAAAAGTTACATTTTTTAAAATGCGGCGCTCGACGTGACGAATGATATTGGTGTACCAAAGATCCTCATTGGACTGTGGCTTTACCAAAATAGTTGAAACACCAGCCAAATTACCTGCAATAACATCAGTAAAAATCTGGTCTCCCACCATCACAGTTTGTTCTTTAGTTGCCGAGAAACGCTTCATAGCAGCAGTTAGCGCGCGAGGAAGCGGCTTGCACGCAAAGCCCTCTCCTTCAATTCCCAGCTCGTGAGCGCTACGCTGGACCTCATTGAGGTGAATGTTATTGGAGATGAGACAGAGCGTTAATCCAGCCGCATGAGCCTTCTCAAACCAAGCAGAAACCTCTGGCGGCACCATCTTGGTGTCTCGGGGCACACAAGTATTATCGCGATCTAGGAGCACAAGTTTAATCCCCTGCTGAACCAAATCCTCTATTGAGATGTATTCAACAGCAGAAACGTAGTGTGTTGCTTTGATCAAACTCATGCCACACCAACTATTGCTTGCTTGCGGCTTCACGCTCGCGTGCGTTTTCAATAGCCTGCTGATGCTCGTCGTACGTCTCTGAGAATACGTGCTCATCCGAGGTAATCCAGAAGTAGTAATAATTGGTTGCTGCTGGATCCATAGCCGCCTTAATAGAGGCATAACCTGGGGAGCAAATAGGTGTAGGAGTCAAACCCTTAAACGCATAGGTGTTATAGGGATCGCTTGTCATTGAGCTGAGCTCTTCTGCAGTAGCTTCCCTACCCAAAGAGTAAGCAAGAGTAGCATCGCTTTGGAGATACATATCATCGTACAAGCGGTTGTAGAAGACAGATGCAACCTTAGGACGGTCATCATCAGTCAGGGCTTCTCGCTCAATAATCGATGCCATGATAATGATTTGCTCGTTAGTAAGATTCAAGTTGTAACGCTTATTGAGCGTAATGCGAGCAGCGTCCAAGTTAAGATCAGCTGTCTCTGTCTCAAACTGATCAAGCATGGCACGGATGACCGTATCGGCAGTTACATTGCTTTCTGTAAAGGTATAGGTCTTGGGGAACAAGTAGCCCTCAAGAGAATCATTAGCATCTACCGCACCAGCAAGGAACGGATAGTCAGCAACATAATTGGATGCTTTTGCCTGATTCAAGAAATCATCGCGAGAAATACCAAAGTAGTCCTGAACCAAATCAGCAACCTGAGAAACGGTATAACCTTCTGGTACGACAAAGCCACTACCAGGAGCATTAGGGCCAGAAATAAGCAGATGAACGATGTCTGCTGGCTTGGTACCAGTGGTAATAACATAGATACCACTCTTGATTTTCTGCTCAGCATCCTGACGCTTTACCTGGTTTAAAAACTCGCTCTTAGTAGCAATAATTTTGTTCTCAAAAAGAATCTTTGCGACTTCCTGCGCACCAGCACCATCTGGAATAGTAACGGTAACTTGCTGACCAGCGGTAATTTCTTGTGTATCGGAATTAGCGCGAGAAAGCTCTGGAAGCGCTACTTTCCATACAAAGATGCCAAGGGCCGCGACCATGATAAAAGCGATAAGTGCCGCAAAAATACGAGAACGCTTTGAAGCCTTCTTATCTCTATGCTTTACCTGCTTGTTCTTTGCCATATGAGTGACTTGAGCGCTTCTTGAAGAAAGCTTGCCACCGGTAAGTGCAGGTAGCGATCCTGTAGCCTCAACTGAAGGCTGCGTGATCTGTTCCTGCTGAGCCTGCTCTTCCTGAGCCTGTCCTTCTGGTACAGGAGAAGAAAAATGTGCGCCTTGACGACGCGGAGAAGAACCATTGGATAGGGTGGGCATTTAGTCTCCCTTATTCATCTGTGCATCAAGCCATGATTGCAAAAAGAGCGAAGCAGCAACCATGTCAACTTTTCCACGCATGGCTTTCTCAGATAAACCTTGCGCTCGAAGAATCTTCTTCGCTTCCGCAGAAGAAAGTCTTTCGTCAGTAAATTCTAATGGAAGTTGGCAGTTCTTCGCAATTTGCTCAGCTTGAGCGGTAATTTTTTGGGCCTGTGGTCCATCTTCGCCGGCGAGCGTTTTAGGACGACCGCACAAAAGTAGCTCTGGCTCCCAATTTTCAAGCACAGCTTTAAACGTACGCGCATGTGAGAGCACCTCTTGCGCAGGAAGCACACAAACAGGTGACGCAATAGCACCATCGGGGTCACTTACAGCAACCCCGATGCGAACTTCACCAATATCTAGAGCTAAAACACGCAAACGTTACGCACCAAGCTTTGCTTTTGCAGCCTCAAGCGCATCGTCAATTCCTGCAGCATTTGAGCCGCCTGCCTGGGCCATTGCTGGCTTACCGCCACCACGGCCACCAACAAGCTCTGCAATCTCTTTGACAATATCTCCTGCCGAGAAGCCCGCTGCAACTGCAGAATCAGTGGCACCTGCAAGCAGGGAAACCTTACCGTCAGCGGTTGCAGATGCAATGACGCAAGCAACAGGCTGGCCGTCAGATGCATCACGGATGCCATCCCAAGCAGAGCGGAGCTCTTTGCCAGAAAGGCCCTCAAGCTTAGCAATTACACAGCTATAGCCATTAAGCTGAACAGCAGACTTAAGTGCTTCTGCTACCTGGTTGCTGCCTGCTCCGGTAAGAGCGGCCTCAAGCTTATGGTTTGCAGTGCGAAGATCTTGCTGCAGCTGCTCAACGCGGTCTGCAACAGCAGAAGGACGAACCTTCAGAGCTGCGGCAACCTCGTCAAGTTGAGCCAGGCGCTCATCAACGTACTCGATAGCGCCCATAGAAGTTACCGCCTCAATACGCCTTGAGTTAGAACCAACGGAGCTCTCAGAAATAATCTTGAAGAGGCCAAGGTCTGCTGTGTTACGTGCGTGAGTACCACCGCAGAGCTCACGAGAAAATGGAGTGTCTTCTGCACCAGCAGAGACAACGCGTACGACATCACCGTACTTCTCGCCAAAGAGTGCAACAGCACCAGCGGCCTTTGCGTCCTCAATGCTCATAATCTGAGTAACAACAGGCTTAGCAGCAAAAATCTCTGCGTTAACCATACCCTCAATGCGATCAAGCTCATCTTTGGTAAGAGCCTCAAAGTGCGTAAAGTCAAAGCGCATACGATCTGGAGCAACAAGAGAACCAGCCTGGTTCACGTGGTCGCCCAGAACCTTTTTGAGGGCTGCGTCAAGCAGGTGAGTTGCCGTGTGGTTGCGGCGAATGAGCTCACGACGGCCGGCATCAATGGTTGCGGTGACTGAATCACCAACAGAGATGGTGCCCTCTTCTACCACGCCAACGTGGGACTCAAGGCCGCCGTCACGGTGCTTGGTATCAGTGACGTGAACGTAGAGACCAGGAGCTGTCAGCTTGCCGGTATCACCAACCTGGCCGCCCATCTCTGCATAGAAAGGCGTACGGTCAAGTACAACCTCAACCTCAGAGCCAGCAGAAGCGGACTCAACCTCCTGTCCATCCTGAACAAGAGCAACAACACGAACGCCAGAGAGCTCGTTGTTGTCATAGCCGTCAAAGACGGTCTCATCAAGGCGGTCAGAAAGTGCAACCCAAATGCTCTGAGCATTGCCCCAAGCATCGCGGTTAGCAGACTTACGAGCGCGCTCACGCTGCTCAGTCATTGCAGCATCAAAGGCGTCCATGTCAACAACGTGACCTGCATTTGCAGCAATCTCACGAGTAAGATCAATAGGGAATCCGTAGGTATCGTGCAGAAGGAATGCAACCTCACCGGAAAGCTGTGCGCCATCCTCTAGATGCTCAAGCTCTGCAGTGAGTTTAGACTCGCCTGCGTCAAGCGTAGCGCCAAAGCGCTCCTCTTCTGCAGTCAGAATGCCGTCGATAAGAGCGCTCTTCTCGACAAGCTCTGGATATTCTGCGCCAAGCAGAACAGCAACCTCATGCGCGTACTCTGCCATGAAGGTGCCCTGAATGCCCAGTAAGCGGCCGTGGTAGACAGCGCGACGGAGCAGGCGGCGAAGAATGTAGCTTCTACCCTCGTTACCAGGGAGAATACCATCACCAATCATAAAGGTAACTGCACGAGAGTGGTCTGCAAGGATACGCAGGCTGCGGTCAATCTCATCAGTTGAGTGATACTTTTTACCAGAGAGTTTCTCGCCCAAAGAGATGAGGGTACGCATGATGTCACCCTCGTAATTGGTGCCTTCATGCTGCATGATAGCTGCGATACGCTCAAGGCCCATGCCGGTATCGATGTTGCGATGAGGAAGCTCAGGCAGAGAACCATCTTCCTGGCGATCAAATTGAGTAAAGACGAGGTTCCAGAACTCAAGGTAACGGTCACCGTCGTCTCCAGGAGCCTCTCCCTCAAACTCAGGACCCTGGTCAAAGTAAATCTCAGAGCAAGGACCACAAGGACCAGTTGGACCAGCTGCCCAGAAGTTGTCTTCCTCGCCCAGACGGGTGATGTGATCTTCTGCTACACCAAGAGACTTCCAAATCTCAATTGCCTCATCGTCGTCAGTAAAAACAGTAAAGTACAGGCGATCAAGAGGCAGGCCAAGGTGCTCTGGAGAAGAAATAAACTCCATTGCCCAGGTGCATGCATCGCGCTTGGTGTAACCGCCAAAGGAGAAGTTACCCAGCATCTCAAAGAATGAGAGATGGCGAGAGTCGCCAATGTTGTCAATATCGTTAGTACGAAGGCACTTCTGGCAGGAAGTTGCACCAATTTCCTTCATAGTCTTGATGCCCTGGTAATATTCCTTGAACTGGTTCATGCCAGCATTAGCAAGAAGCAGCGAAGGATCAGAAGGCACCAGAGATGAAGAAGGATAGCGCTTGCAACCCTTGCTCTCAAAGAAGCTTAGGAAGTCATCACGAATCTCTGCTGTTGTCATTGTTTTATAGTCAGCCATAAAGTACTTCTCCGTATTCAAATAACTACTCTTTTGTACTGTCTGAGTCTACCGCATCTGACGATGGTTTATCTGGTTCCTTAGTAACTTCTTGAGTATTCCTAAAAAGTAACTGAGAAAAATCATGTCCAAGAATCTTGGGCGCGGGAGCTGAAGACTTGCTGCGCACATGAGCTGTAGTGTCTTGATCAACAAGACGCGACTCCTCAAAGAACTTCGGATCGTCCAGAGCGTCATACTCTGGCAGAATAGCGCCAGACTCATCCACATACTGCGTCGAGTTAAAAAGCGCACCATTTGGCGAGACGATCTGTCTGCCCGAATACTTCTCAAAGAAGTACACAAAGATGCCCCTCAGTGCTGCTGTCAAAGGTATGGCAAGAATAGTTCCAACTACTCCGCCAAGAGCGCTGCCAATGACAATACCAACGAGCGAAAGACCCGGGTGAACTTTAACGCTAGTTGCCATAACCAAAGGTGAAAGCACGTTATCAACAACGTTTTGTGCAACCATCAAGATAACGGTAGTCCATACGGTCATGACAGGGTCTACCAAGATGCTCAAAATAAGAGCAATACCTGCCGAGAAAACCGGTCCAACTACAGGAATAATATGGAAGATTCCTGTAACCATGCCAATAAGAGCGGCGTAAGGGTTGCCTAAAATCAGACACCCAAAGTACACAAGAATGCCATTAACCGCAGAGGTAATGATAGTGCCTCGCATATATCCACTGGTAGATCTACTTAAGATTGCAAGAATAAGTCTGAACTCATTCTCTTTTTGAGGACCAGCAATAATAGCCATCTCACGGACAATAACTGGATAATCTTTAGCCAACCAATAGGCAAGCACTAGGCCTAAGAAGAAGACCATGAGTTGGTTTGCCATAGAAGAGATGTTGCCTAAAGCAGATGTGGAAAGCCAACTCAAAATACCAGAAGCAACTGATATTCCAATACTTGATGCCTGTTCAATTGCAAGTTCTACCGTCTGTCTAACAGCAGGGTTACTTTGAGTGTCAAAGTTCTGCCAAAACTCCCTTGCCATTGCTCCTATCTGACTTGCATACGAAGGAGCGTCTCTGAGTAACGTAGTAAGCTCAAATACCAATGGCTGCGCAATGAGAATAAGAAATCCTACTAGCACAATGAGCGTAAGAACAAGAGCTATAAGAGCAGAGATGCCACGTGGCACTCCCCTGTCTTCAAGCCAATTAGTAACAGGGCTACAGACAAACGCAACAATAGCGCCGATAGCTAGCAGCTCAACAGCCTGTCCCAGAATGCCAAGAACATGCAGCGCAAGCGCGAACAATGCGGCCAGACCAATAGCTGTCCACACTATCAAGCCACGCTGTTTCCATCTCTGAACTGAATCGGAAAAGTTTTGATGCTTTTGATCCATTAACGATTCACGCTTTCTGGGTCAATCTTTTCTTGAATACGCTTTAAGGTGCGGCGAAGCAGCCTTGAAACCTGTACCTGAGAGATGTTGAGTTTCTCTGCAATCTCTACCTGGGTAAGGCCTTCAACAAAACGCATACGAATAATCTCTTGCTCTCGTGGAGAGAAATCCCTGATAGCCTCTTCAAGAACAATGCGGTCATCTGAACCAGCAAGATCTTCATCTTCGGTCACATACTGATCAATGATTGAAGGAGCCTCGTCACCATCAGCGCCAGAGCCGCCTCCCTCAAGAGGAACAGAGCTATAAGCACTGGAAGACTCCATAGCCTCAAGAACCTCTTCAACATTAGTATCAAGGCGCTGGGCAATCTCTTCAATTGAAGGGCTTCTTTGCAGCTCTTTAGTCAAATCATCAGTAACCTGATTGATCTTGGACGAAAGCTCCTGCAGACGTCGAGGAACACGTACTGACCAGCCTTTATCACGGAAGTGACGCTTAATTTCTCCCATGATGGTTGGCGTTGCATACGTTGTAAATTCAAGACCACGATCAGGCTCAAACCTATCAATTGCTTTGATAAGTCCAATGGTTCCCACCTGAATCAAATCATCAAGGGGTTCTCCACGGTTTTTGAACTTAGAAGCCAAAAAGCGCACGAGGTTTAAGTGACTCACAATGAGCTGGTCTCTTACCTCAGGATCTTTTGTTTCTTTATATTGGGCAAAGAGCTGGCGTGTTCTATCTTTATCCCAGGCTGGGGTACCTTTAGAAGCACGACGAGCAGCTCTTCTTGCGGCTTTCTGCTCTTCTGCAGAAGCCTGTACTGCCTCGTTTGCTTCAGGTTTAGGCATGTGCACCGCCAGAAATCTTCACAAGATGAAGTGTGTAACCGTCGTCACTGAGCTCAAACTGGTCACAAATAGCAGAGAGCAGTAGCTCTACAAGCTCGAGCGGCTGAGAATTATCTTCCTCAGACTCAACTGGATCTTCATCACCCAAATCAAAGTCAATAGCCATAGCATTGTCTTCGAGGGTAAACGTAATATCTACGGATTCATTTTGAGTGCCACATGCAAAGACAAAGCCCTCTTCAGCGGCCATTTTGACATCTTCAAGCTCATCAACATTCATCTTGCACAAAACGGCAAGATTAGCAGCCATCATTCTGACTGAACGAGCAAATGTTGGATCTGCTGGAGCGGAAAGCTCAACAATTTTTTGTGCCATTACAATCTACTCCTCAGACTTCTGAGAAGACTCAGAACCGTACTCAATATAGAACTGCTCAGAACGAGCTGGTCTGGAATGCTTGGTCTTATCCTGAGAAAGCAAAGGAAGCTCCTCAAGATACTCTTGAGCGCGCTGCGCACTCTGCTGTGCGGAAGCAGTCGCACCGCTCAGGCGAGCCTGAGCTACCTCAGCAAGCTTGGAAGGATTCAAAGATCCGCCAAGACCAGTTCCTAGCTTTGAAACAGACTCAACAACGCCTGTTACCGCATCGCTTGCAGCCTTACTGACTGTTGCAGTTACTGCAGATGCAGCACCTGAAACAGTTGCTACATCACCAAGAACTACGTTTAGGCTCTCAAGAGAAGTGTTAGCATTCTCTGCGGCCTCATCAACCTTCTGCATAAGTGCAGGCAGCTGCTTAACAGTTGGATCAAGCTCATCAACCATGCCATCAATCTTTGAAATAACAGGCTGAATCTGCTCAATGGTGTTGTTAGCTGAGAGCGTAATCTCAGTAATTGACTTTCTTGTTGTTCTTAGGGTCAGAGCAACTTCGACAATAGCCCAAACACCAGCTACGGCTAAGACTACAAGGGCAATCTGTAAGTAATCCATCTATGCCATCCCTCAAAGCTAACGGTTACAGTTCTTTTTATTTTACCCGAGGAGCGCCTTCTTAATGCTCCCAGTTAACTAATTCAAAATCCTAAGCTTCCTCGTGACGATCACGCTCTGTAGCTGCAATTCTCCACGCTTCCCAACCTCTTGGAGATGGCGAGAAGAACGCACCACGTTCAAGTCCTTCTGGAAGATAGCGCTGTTCAATCCACCCGCCAGGATAGTTATGCGGGTAGAGGTAGTTGCCGTACTCCTCAGAACCAGGGCGCGTACGATCCCTTAAGTAACTTGGAACTTCTCGCCTTGGACCTGTTCTAACCTCATGGAGAGCGGCATCAATACCTGCTTCTGCAGCATTAGATTTTGGAGCAAGCGCCATATAAATTACTGCTTGCGCAAGGTTAATCCTGCACTCGGGATATCCAATGACCTCAGCTGACCTGAATGCTGCATGTGCAATGAGCAGCGCCTGAGGATCGGCATTGCCAATATCTTCTGAGGCCAAAATCATAATGCGTCGAGCAATAAATTTAGGATCTTCACCTGCATCGATCATGCGCGCAAGCCAATAGAGTGCGGCATCTGGGTCTGAGCCTCGCATAGACTTAATAAACGCGGAGATAATGTCATAGTGCATATCTCCTGCTTTATCGTAGGGAAGTCCGCGGCGAGGATTTGCCTCAAGAACGTTTTGCTTGGTAATAACAAGCGGCTCAGATGCTTTGTTGTCAGCAGATTCTGGAACGTCAACCATCTGAGAAGCGAGCTCAAGAGAAGTTAGGGCTGCGCGACCATCTCCGCCTGCAAGCGTCACAATCTCTTTACGAGCATCTTCATCCAGGACAAATGCGCCCGCTAGACCATCTTCCGACTTAAGTGCTCGCTGAATGAGCTCATCGATTGCCTCATCTGACAATGCATGTAGCTCCACTACACGAGAGCGAGAAATCAGAGCGCTGTTAACCTCAAAGTAAGGGTTTTCTGTAGTAGCCCCAATAAGTACAACTATTCTGTCTTCTACTGCGTGAAGCAAGGCATCTTGCTGAGAGCGCGTAAAACGATGAATCTCATCAATGAACAAAATAGTTCTTCTACCTGCTGTTAAAAGCCTTGATTCTGCGGCCTCAATCTCTCTACGAAGATCTTTAACGGTGCCTGTAATTGCCGATACTTCTACAAATTCTGCGTGCGTTGTATGAGCAATAATGCGCGCAAGCGTGGTCTTTCCGGTGCCTGCTGGACCGTACAGCAAAACGGACGAAAGCGTATCGTGCTCAATAGCTTTACGCAGCCAGGAGCCCTGACCAACCGCATCTTCCTGACCCACGTATCCATCAAGCGTGGTAGGACGCATGCGGGCAGCAAGTGGTGCATTAGCTTTTTTAGCGGCACGTTCCATGCCAGAAAATAAAGTATCCATGCAGCTATTTTACCCCGTCTCAAACATAAAAGCTTGGCGAGAAGCCCGCTCAACACAAATGCTCTTTACATGCCCGTTTGCCGCACAGTGACTGAGTGGTAAACCTTACGCGCGTACCCCTTCTGCAAAGTAGCTCCTCTTTGGAAAGAGCTCCTGAGCTTCTGGGAAAAGTGCTTCACAGGTAGCCACAAAGTAGTCATCGGTCATTGCGGAAATAAAATCAACAACAGTACGATGCACGTCACTCTTCCAGTCATAGGTATGGCCGTACCTAGAAAGGTGCCTGCTTACTGGCTCAATATGATGCTTAAAGATTGCAAGGCTCTGATCACCAGATTTAAGCGAGGACAACTCGTATTCGTACAACTTCTCAAACAGATGCTTAATGTCCTCAGAGAAATCACCATTGGCTTCTGATGCCCCATAAATCTTCTGGTAATTCTCGCGCTTTGCTCGTTTCATCTCTTTAAATGCCTCTTCTGAGAGAGAAATCTGAGGCTTACCAAAGCTATTCTGAACAATGTCTGCAACAAAAGCAGAGGTAGCCCATGCGTTATAGGCGCCACCAAGGCCATCATCAAACGTTTCTTCTGTTGCAGCGCCAGCACGAAGCGCATCCTGTCTGTCTTTTCCAACATACGCAATGATGTCGGAGATGCGCATGACGCAACCTTCAAGCGTCATAGGACGCAGGTGTGCAATAGCCTGAGGACCTCTCTCCCAGCAATCTTCTACCACCTTATCAAACTCATCAAAAGTTGAAAGATCACTCATTTGAAGTATCTGCTGTTCAAACTCGCCGTTGTGGCAAATTACTCCATCAAGTGTCTGCAAAGAAAGGTTTCTTGCATAGAGGCCGTCAAGCACGCGCACGCTCTGTACGTTGTGGAAAAACCAACGTCCCGTTTGCTCGTGATAAATATCATTAAGGAAATACTCCCCTGCATGACCAAAAGGAGTATGTCCTACGTCATGACCAAGAGCAATTGCCTCGATCAAATCAAGGTTGAGGCCAAGGGCACGTCCAATATCTTTAGCAACCCTACAAACAAGCTGCTCATGAAGGCCGCGGCGCGTAATGTCATCATGCGAACGAAACGAGAAGACCTGTGTCTTGCCATTTAGTCTGTTATATGCAGGAATATGCATGATCTTCTCGACATCTCGCATGAAAGCGGGACGCAAAAGTGATGCCTGATCATGAGTGGAATCTCGGCGAATGATGTCTTCATTTTTGCACGCGTAAGGGCTTAAGGTGCCCTTAGCAATTTGCTCAGCTACAAGGGCTTGAGTTTCTTCTGTAAGTTGCCCGGTCAAATGAGGTGCAAAAGGATTAGTGATGTTCATGTGTATCCTCTCTAGATGTTTTTCACCTCTAGTGTAGAAGTTTCACCGGACAAAAACTCGTGTTGAATTTTTAGAGAGCTTCTAGGGAGGCTTGACGTCTAAAAAAGACTATCTTGAACTGGTTGTTTTAAGGCTTCAAATAGATTCTTTGCCAAAAGTGCCGCACCCTTAGAATTTGGATGCACATCGTCAGCAAAATATTTCTTCTCCTGCGGCAATAGTTTTTCTCCAGAAATACACTGCAAACCAAACTTATCGGCAACCTCTTCAATAATTTGAGGAATCTCGGCGAAACAAGAATAAGGGTGTGTGGGATACGCATCCTCAAAATAAGGCGTAGGTGTCAGAACCACCACGCGTGTATCTGCATACATCTGAGAAATCTGCCAGAGCGAATTTTGAATATCGTACGTTACCTGCGACTTTGAGCATTTTTCGTATCGATAATTTGCTCCAAGTGCAACAATAACTAAAGAAGCATCCTCAATAAACGTATACGAGCCAGACTGATAAACTTGTCCACCAATTCCCTGGTTAACCACCTCAAGCTTCATTCGTTTAGCAAGACAGCGTGGCCAAGTTTTGTCTGGGCGCTCCACAACAAAACCCTGCGCAATAGAATCGCCAAACACCACCAACTTTTTCTTAGGCTCATCGGGCGAGAAAAACGTGCCGTTGCCACGGAGATTTTTAACGGAAGCGCTCTGCAAACAGGGCAAGTAAACATTTACGTAATGCGTGTCGTTAAAACCTGGAAGTCTAGCAAGATTATCTTCAGAGGTTTCTGTTTCTAGATGAATAGAAAGTGTATGTTCACCCGCATCATCCAGCGAGAAGTTCTTGTAAGGTTTGCCATCAACTGTCACAAAGACAGAACTAAGCTTTTTAAGATACGTAGCTTTAAGTAACTGTAAGACAGAAGAGGCTCCCTTAGGAACTTTGTCAATTTTTAGATCAAGCGTCAGTTCTGAGCTGTCCGTGGTAAAGGCAACTTGAATATCTGAAGTACACGCTACCATCTGTTTAAAAAGACCGGGGTGCCAGGAAGAGCAAGAGCCAATGACTCTAAGCTGATTGGGAGAAATACGCAGCGGATGGACCCATCCGTGAGCAAGCTTTTCTGTCCATGGTGCACCAAGTAAAAACTTGGATGCTGGAGAACTAATGCTCCACTCCCCAACTTCCATACGCACCTCCAATCACAAGTTAAATTACTATAGTTATATACTACGAGGTTAATAGACAGTATTACAATCTTTAGTAACAAATAAACTGCTCTTGTTGTCCATAGGGAGGCAACAGATATGTTTGGCGAGAAGATATTTAATTTTTCAGAACCGATTTCTAGAAAAACAGTTCGTATTGTAATATTGGTCAGTTTTCTGGCTTATCAGGGAATGCGACTACTGTGGAAACAGGGACTTATTCCACCATTACTATTTTTTCTAGTATTAATTCTGACTGAGGTTATCGATTTTTATGTCTTTTTTAAAAGCGGTATCAAAAAAAGGGTAAGAATTTTGTTCTTAGTTTTCCTCATACTTGCGCTTATATTTGAGATAAGCCACATCATTTATTTTCTTTAACCGGTGAATAAAACCCTCTTCCACCAACGTAGAAGAGGGTTTTTCATATGCATTATATAAAGCTTACGTAATTACTCAGCAGCAGATACTTCTTCTGAAGTCTGTACCTCACCGGCATCATTTTTCTTAGTCAGTTTCTTATCAAGCCAACCAGTAAATGCTGGAGCTACCAGTGCAGTAATAACTACCGCGGCAGCAAGCTGAGCGTTTGCGTTTGCAACAACCTGAGCCGTATACGTTGGATCAACAGAAGCAACTGCAGCAGGAGTGGTTGTTGCGGTACCTGCAATAGTTGCGCTCGCAAGACTTGCCTTACCAGAACCGCCCAGTAGACGCTCAACAAACATGGTAAGGATACCCGTGATGATGCAAAGTACTGCTAAGAGAATACCTGATGGACCGCCCGTAATAAGGTTCTCAACACTCATGCCACAACCAAGAGCAAAGCCAACAACAGCAATACAGGGGTTAATACCAGGAACCAAAAGCCCCCTGATAAAAGGACTAAGGTTACCAAGAACAACACCAAGGACCAGAGGAAGAAGGGTACCCGCAAGTGCGGTAGGAGAAATTGCCGCAACACCTGCTGCACCTAGGGCAATCATAGTAACTGCAGGACCAGCAACAAGGGACAAAACTGCAGCCGCGCCTTGCTCATCAGGAGTCCCGTACTCAGCAGTAATACCAATGTACAAAGCAACGTTACAGAAGGTAATGCCACCAATGATAGAAAGTGCATTAAGACCAAAGAAATTATCGTTCATGAACTTAGCAACAAACAAACCAAAGGCAATAGCAATGGCAAGCTTAGGAATAAGAATGGTCAGGCCAGTCTTCAAAACCTTGGGAACCGTCTTAAGATCAATAGAAGCACCCACAAACAGCAAAACAATGCCAACAATTGCAGGAGCTCCCTTAGCAACAGCAGTGGTGAAACTACCAATTTCTAGAACCTGAGGAACAAATGAGTGAAGAAGTAGACCTACAGAAAGCGGATACAGCATAATATCGCCAGGAAACCTGGGGACACCAATTTTACGAGTTGCTTTTTGCTGTTCAGCTGCCATTATCAGCTCCTTTGCCCTGGTGGTCAAAAAATAGTTGACCTACTTTATCAGCACAAAGAAACATTTTTAAAAAGTACTGTACAAATTAACAATTTGGCTACAAATGCGAGAAGACCTTACAAACTGCAAGGTCTTCTCGCGAAATGGGTGTAATTGAGCTGTAAAGACGGACTAGGCCCAGAACTTAGATTTTGCCGCCCTCGACGACCATAGTATTTGGATCTACTTCGTCGCCGTAAATTGGAGCGAGTGTCTCTTCATAAGCCTTGTGGAAGAAGTTCTCCTCTGCAAGAGGGCCGGTAATCTCGTTGTTGATAAACTCCAACACCGAGGAGTTACCCTTGTGAACTGCAGCGGCAATAGTATCGGAGTCGCCCAGGTCATCAATGCCAACAACAAAGCCAGGGTTAGACTTAATCCATGCAAGTACCTCGGTATTATCGGTTGAGAAAGCATCGCCGCGGCCGTCGAGCAGTGCGTTATACGCATCAGCATAGCTATCAAATTTGACCAGCTCAACCTTAGGCGCGTTCTTAGCAAACCAAACCTCAGCCGTGGTTCCCTTAGAAACAATAAGCTTCTTGCCATCAAGCTGGGAAACATCAGTAATTGGCGCAGAAGCGGGAGAAACAACACCCAGCTTGATCTTCATGTATGGCAGAGAGAAATCAACTTTTTCTTTACGGTCGTCAGTTACTGTAAAGTTTGCCAGCATGATATCTGCCTTATTGGACTGCAAGAAAGGCACGCGATTTTGTCCGTCAGTAGCAATGTAGTTGATTTTGACGCCCATATCCTTTGCAAGACGCTCAGCAAAAACAATGTCGTAACCAGCGTAATTACCGCTTCCATCAACGTAGCCAAAAGGAGCCTTATCGCTGAAGACGCCAATATTTACCGTACCGGCCTTCTTGATATCGTCGAGGGTTCTAAACTTTGAGTCTGTATCAGAAGATCCACCCTGAGCTCCGTCAGAATCCTTTTTCTTGCAAGCTGCCAGAAGAGCTGCAGCAGAAAGTGCGCTTGCACCAAGGAAAGCACGGCGAGAAAGAGAAGCGGAAGTATTTTCAAAGAAGTTCATTTCAAATCCTAACAAGTTGTATCAATTACTACATCATCTACGTGCAAAAACACGTTGTTTACTTATGCACACGTTCAAACTCAAAGGTGCGCAAAAACTCTTGTGCCCTTTCTGTTTTAGGTGCCGAGAAAAACTCTTGTGCATCGGACGACTCTTCTACGATGTGTCCCTGATCAATCAAAATGACTCGATCAGCAACTGCTTGAGCAAAGCGCATCTCGTGAGTTACCACCAGCATGGTCATTCCTTGCTCTGCTAGCTCCATAACTACCTGCAAAACCTCGTGAACCATCTCGGGGTCAAGAGCTGCAGTAATCTCGTCCAGCAAAAGAACTTCAGGGTTAGTCATAAGAGCACGAACAATTGCCACGCGCTGCTTTTGGCCGCCAGAAAGTGCTGATGGATAGGAGTCTTTCTTCTCCCACAGTCCCACACGACGCAACAGTTCTTCTGCCTGTGCCAAAACCTCATCCTCTGAGCGCTTCTGCACTACCAGAGGAGCCAGGGTTACGTTTTTCAAAACCGTCATGTTTGGGAATAAGTCATAGCTCTGAAAAACCATACCAATGCCTGCTGCGGCGCTTTCCCTCTTCTGACCAGAAATAACCTGATCGTGGAGAAGCACTTCTCCCCCTTGGATATCTTCCAAGCCAACAATGGCGCGAAGCAGCGTAGACTTACCGCAACCGGAAGGTCCCAACACCACGACTACCTCGCCTTTATTGATGGAGAGCGAAATCTTATCAAGCACGGGTTTCTGGCTTGAGGGATATACCTTAGTGAGGTCCTTAACTGCTAAAACGGTGTTACTCATGTGAGGCGCTCCTCTCAAGCCTGCGTGAAAGATACGAAAGTGGGAAGCAGGCAGCAAAATACAGGAAGAAAATAGCTCCGTAAATCCAAAGTGCTCCGTCGGTTGGGAACTTGAAGCGATAAAAATCGGTGATCTGACTACCAACTCTGAGCAGCTCAACCACGCCAATCAAATTACAAAGTGACGTTGTCTTAATCATGCGTGTAATCAGGTTGATAGCTGGAGGCAAAAGACGCTTGAAAGCCTGAGGAAGGATGACCTTAAAAAACGTCTGCTGGCGAGAAAGGCCAAGCACAAATGCACCGTCATACTGAGATGCTGGAATTGACTCCAACGCTCCTCGTACCAGGTCTCCAAGCTCGGCTGCTCCCCAGAAGGTAAAAACTACAATTGAAGCTTCAACGCCATCAAAATTAACATCAAACCATTCAGAAGTACCAAAGAACACCACAAAGAGCAGCACCAGCTGAGGCATAACACGAACAACCTCAAGGTAAACGCGAAGAATTGCACGAACCACCTTGTTGTTGGATGTCATAAAAAGTCCAACGAGAATACCAAGAGGAATGGAAAGTGCCACAGAGATAAGGCCAATGTGCACCGTTGTTGCAAGACCTCCAAGAAGGCGCGTTATCACTCCTTCCTGCAGCAAAATGTTATCGACGGGCATAGTCAAACCTCCTCTCCAGCCAGCTGCCAAGCAAAGAAATAGGAACAAGGATAATCACATAGGCAATTACCAGCATAAAGAGGGCTTCTGTAGTGTCGTATTGCATGCCAATAATGTCCTTGGTTACGTACATCAAATCTGCAAGAGCAATGCCGGAAACAACGGAAGATTCCTTGATTAAGAAAATGATGTTAGCAACAAGGCCTGGAATTGCTACAGAAAGTGCCTGTGGAAGAATAACGTGCTGGAGAGCTTGAATCTTTGAGAGGCCCAAAACCTGTGCAGATTCAAACTGAATAGCTGCAACTGATTCAAAGCCTGCGCGAAACACCTCTGCCATATAGGAGCCACCAAGAAACGTTAATCCCACGACAGCAGCTACCTCTGCATCCATTTTGAGACCAACTTTAGTCAGCCCAAAGTAGATAAGAAACAGCTGAATAAGCAGGGGTGTTCCTCTGGAAAGCTCAACGTAAACAGCATTAAGCTGACTTAAAACAGGAATTTTTGTCAGCGAAATCTGAGCACTTATCAAACCAACGATAAGCGAGAAGAGAACTCCAAAGAAAGAGATAGTAAGCGTTATTTTTGCAGCTTCTGCATACAGTGGGAGGTGTTCCCCTATGAAGCTCCAGTCCATGCGAATAAATCCTCTCGGGATGTGCGAATACTCACACAAGAGTTACAAAATAGCTTTACGCCCGAGTCTGTACCAGGAAAATTTTGCTCAGCGACAATTACACCCTGGTCGTATGTGACCCGGGCACCAGACACATCGCGGTGCATGCACAAAGTACAGTGTATGTCGTAGCCATAATTCGCATGCGTATAATCCTAGCCGCAACTAGGATATTGTCAACTCACAATTGCTAAATTTTTTGATAATGGAAAATTCTTCCACTAAATCATCAACTGACATACGGGCATTAGCAGGACTTGTAGAGGGTAGTTGACGTGCGGAAATACCAGTTTGTTGCTCGGTGTAGCGCTTATAAAATTTTGTTGCCGTCCCACCAAGTGTAAAAATGGCGCAGATTGATGAATCTTGAATTAGAGCGCCAATGTTGTGTGGAATCGGATTTGCAATAGAAGCGTCACTTGCACCCTTAATGTCACAAGCCTTAAGCACATCACAAAGAGCAAGATGATGTCTTTTGCAGAAGTCAATCTTTTCAGGTATGGACTTGAGGGGTTTCTCGCCATATAACGTGGCAACTACGCGCCAGAATCTATTCTGAGGATTGCCAAAGTAAAAGCCAATTTCTCGAGACTTAGGACTAGGCATTGATCCCAAGAGCAACACGCGAGAGTCCGGGAAAATAATGGGATCAAGCGTGTTCTCTACATGCGTAAGCGCAGTTTTGGCAGCATCGCTGGCAGGCTGTGGCGTCTTTACAGCCACAGCTACTCACCTTCTTGCAGCGGCTCAACAAACTCCTGCAAATCATCAAGGCGCAGTACAGTTACTTGGCCATAGCCGGCTCCACCTGTAGTGCCTGTGTCAATTCCCCACTTGTCGCCATCTGACTGTACCCATTGCGCAAGGCCATCAGGAGTGGTGGCACTGCGGTTCAAGTTTTTTGCACCAAAGCTTGCTAACAAAGGTGTGGGTGTATGACCGCAAATTACAACGGGATATGCTGCTTCTGACGTGCGGAAATCCGTTGGATATTGCCAAAACTCTTCACGAATCCACAAAAGATCGTTTTCAGACTGCTTGCTTAAATACTGCTCCAAAGAAGTCTTATCCCAGGCGGTTGGCAAGGGAACGCCATTGGACTTTACACCCGCATGCACCAGAACAAAATCTCTGCCTTGGACCTCAACGGTGGCGTACAAAGGAAGCGCCTGCAACCAGTCAATCAGCTCACCATATTCTTCTTCAGAAAGCGTCTTGAGCTCAGCAAGTGTTGCGTCTCCCCCGTTAATCTGCCACATAAACTGAGCTTCAATATCCGCCTCTGGGGCCAATGCTTGCAGCGCAAGTTGCTCATGATTGCCCATTAAAACGGTACAGTTAGGAAGCTCACGAATTGTCTTTATAGTGGCAAGCGAGCTAGGACCACGGTCAATCATGTCGCCAAGACAATAGAACACGTCTGACTCAGTTGGATTAATACGCTCTAGAGCACGCCTAAGCGGCTCCACATGACCGTGAATATCAGAAAAAACGTACGTTGCCACAAAAACCTATTCTGTCGAACCTTCATCTGCAAGCGTCTGACCATCAAAGTTCAGATTTTGCGTAAGCTCTTTTGCAGTATCAAGATTAAAGTCTGGCGAGAAGAAAACGTCAAGTGCATACGGCACATTTGCCAGCGCATGGTCATACAAATCCCAGAAGCTCTCTTTGCGAATCTCTCCCGTAAAAGGATCAGTCCACTCATTTCCCGCTCTGTTATCAAAGTCAGAATCGGAGGATTCCCTTGCCCCGTGAGAGAGCGCCTCAATCAAAGAGAACCTATTTGTACCAAAGGTGCGTTCAAGATGACCAAGTAGCTTTCTCTTCTTACCTGTTGGCGAATATGCTAGATGTTGGATAATCCTAAAATCAACAGCAGCTGACGAGAAAATCCTGGTATCGGTAGGTTTTTCATACGTCCATAGCAACGCAAAGAAAAACACCCTATCCAAAACGTAAAGCGTATGCAGCGATGCCTTCAAAACCTCGCTATAAGGCCTATAGGTAGCTACCGTTTTACCAAGATGAGCGTAAAGAATTGCCTCATCAAGGTCCTTCTCAATCTCTGCATGTACTTGATTTTTAGCAGATTCATCCAAGCCCTCTACGCCTTGAGAGATAAGCATGTTTTGCCAGTAATAGACAAAGGGATGAGCAGTGGAATCAAGCATATAGTGGCAGAGAAATCCCGCAATATAGGCGCGAGCAACCGCAACGTCTTTAAGTGGCAGAGGCGCAATTGCGTCTCGCATAGAAAGAAGAAGTTCAGGCGTTTTTTCTTTATGCATGATCGACGCATATTTAGCGTAGCGATGCAGCAGCGGATCTGCTGCTAAATAAAACAGCGGATCTGGACCTTGGTTACCCAACAGAAAAGCTTCTCGCTCTTCCATCGTAGAAAAACCAAGTTTGCCTGCAGCTATATCAAAGGCATCCTTAC
This sequence comes from Atopobium sp. ICM42b, assembly GCA_000564995.1. Classification (GTDB taxonomy): domain Bacteria; phylum Actinomycetota; class Coriobacteriia; order Coriobacteriales; family Atopobiaceae; genus Lancefieldella. The sequence continues at coordinate 15,159 of JDFH01000014.1, read as the reverse complement.
CAAAGAAGTCATGAGTCAAAATTGCGGGCATGTCCATTCCTTTCAGATTGCTACCATCCATTTTACCCAGCAATGGCTCAGTACGTTAGAGAGAATATAAAACAGCATGTAGTCACTATTGTGAGCAAGTTACCTCTAAGCTCTCTTCAGCTACCGCCCGCCGATTAATAAGCCTTACCCCCTGTAGTAATACTTAAATATTTGATATCTTTAAACATACTTGGGGGAGATATTTTCTGTCTGAGCCATCTAGCTTGTATTGCGACTACAAGCTAGGAAAGTAAGGATCTAAGGAGTGAGGCATTCCTTACGGCACAGTAAAGAAAAATCTGTAAAGACAGAGAATATCTAATTGAGGGGAGCAATCATGGCAAGCTGCTATGAGAAGCTTATCTCTGCAGGTAACAAGAGTCTCTGCAGAGCCAAAACATCACGTTCTTCTGACATAGAGAAGCGTGAGTAACATGAACACGGCAAGAAAAATTAAACTCTACAGGATGCTTACGGCCCTTGCTTATGGCGACGCCTATGGCATGCCAACAGAGATGATGTCACCACACCAAATCGATTTTGCATTTCCTGATGGAGTTCAAAGTCTTTCAAATCCACCTAAAAATGACTTTTTTGGAAGACCTTTTACCGCAGGTCAGACTACAGATGACACAGCAAATGCAATCATTTTGACTAAAAACATCATTGATAACCAGGGGGTTTTTAACCAATCCCGCTACTTTGATGCACTAGAAAATTATGTGGCAACAGAGCCAAACGCTGCACAGGTAGTTGGCCCTTCCACAAGAGCTGCGTTAGCCAATCGACTTTCTGGCCACTCGCTTAAAACGTGTGGTCGCCTTGGAACCACTAACGGATGTGCCATGAAATGTGCGCCGATGGCTTCAATTGTGAGCTGGAAAGACAAACATGCGCTCATTAACAGCGTTACTGAACTTGCGCTTCCCACTCATGGAACCAACGTAGCTATCATGGGCGCATCAATGATTGTTGCCGCCATAAGCAGAGGTCTTTCTGAAAACTCGTTTACGGTAGAGGACGCTCTTGAAACTGCTTTAAGTTACGGACACCGAGCTCTCTACACAAAAATTGGTACACAAATGCCTATGCCCAGTATGTATCAAAAGTGCATCATGGCGCTGGAGTTTTGCGAGGGTGCCAAAAACCTAGAGACTCCCCTAGCAGCATCAAGAGACATCTACGACTACTGCGGCTGTGGTTATGAAACTATAGAGACCATCCCTGCAGTTCTTGCGGTAGTTAAGCTCTCTCAAGGAAAGGTCTCTAGAGCAGCGAGAATAGCTGCAGAGATGGGTGGAGATACAGACACCATTGGATCTATTGCCTGCGCTATTTGCTCTCAGATTCACTATGACGTTTTGCCTGATGAAGTACATCTGCTTGAGCGCGTCAATGGATACCAGTTTGAAAAACTTGCGAACGATTTGGAAAACGCCACTTCCCTACCGTATGATGTAGCTATCTAGTTTGCGCTCTTTGCGCCATAGCATACGTTTCTTGTAGGAGGCGCCATGAGCTTCTGTGCTCTTATCGATTTGCATGTTCATCTTGATGGATCAATCCCACTTCCTGCCGCGGCCCAACTTGCAGCAGAAGCAGGACTTGATTTCTCTTTGGCTGAACTCAAAGAAAAGATGCAAGTCCCAGCTCATTGCCAGGATCTTAACCAGTATCTTGCTACATTTGAGCTGCCGCTCAAGCTTATGCAGTCAGCACAGGGCATTCGTACGGTTGCAAAGGCATTTCACGAGCAACTTGACGCAGAGGGCATTCTCTATGCTGAACCTCGCTTTGCACCAGGAAGTCTTACTGCAGGAGGTCTTTCTCAGCAAGAAATTCTTGAGGCTGCTCTTGCTGGTAGAGCTGACTTCTATGCAGAGCATCCACAGTCAGCGCTCCACACGGCATACATTATTTGCGCTATGCGTGGCACAGGTGAAGCGCTTAAGCACAAAAATGAAGAGTCAATTGATCTGGCTGCAGCGTACCTTGGAAATGGCGTCGTAGCTGCAGACTTAGCAGGAGCAGAAGCGCTTTTTGCCACAGAGAATTTCTCGTCACTTTTTGCTGAAGCACAAAGAAAAGATGTTCCTTTTACTATTCACGCGGGAGAAGCTGCTGGTCCAGAAAGCATCAAGGCTGCGCTTCGACTTGGCGCACAACGTATTGGTCACGGTGTTCGTTCTTTGGAAGACACAGGCGTTATCCAGGACCTTAAAGCTGCAAATGTTGCGCTTGAGATTTGCCCTACCAGCAACCTTCAAACGCGCATCTTTGAGTCAATAGAGCGCTTCCCTCTTGAGCAACTGCTTGATGCTGGTCTGACGGTCACTATCAACACGGACAACATGACTGTCTCCAACACTACCCTCTCACGCGAGTTTGAGCTTTTACAACAGCACTGCGGTCTAGACAAAAATACCGCACGTGAGCTTGCTGAAAATGCTGCACGTGCGGTATTTAGTGATTCTAGCGAGAAAGACCGTCTACTTGCCCACCTTAGGCAATAGTAGCCTCATATCCTGCCTGAACAACAGCATCAACCAATACGCTATCAGCGACATCAGAAGACAGCTCAACAACAGCGCTCTTCTCGTCAAGTGAAACGGTTGCCTTAGAGACACCCTCGACAGCCTCAAGAGCCTGTGTGACGTGTGCAACACAGTGCTGGCAAGTCATGCCCTCTACGTTTAGTTTCTTCTCCATATAAGATTCCTCCTTCTGTGACGCGGATGCGTCGTTTATGGACTTAGGTTGAACGTCAATGACTGGTTTTGTGTCATGAGCGTCTTGGCGAGTTGCTGAGCTGGTATTCTTTGGCTTCCAGGTACGCAGGCGCAGTGCATTGCATACAACAAAGACTGACGAGAAGCCCATGGCGGCTGCACCAATCATAGGGTTCAGCGAAATGCCAAATGGATACAACAGGCCCATAGCTACAGGGATACAAATGGTGTTATAGAACAGAGCCCAGAACAGGTTTTCTTTGATGTTGGTCATAGTGGCACGAGAAAGCTCAATTGAAGTTGCAACATCAGCTGGATCAGACTTCATCAAGACAATGTCAGCGGACTCAATAGCAACATCGGTACCTGCACCAATTGCAATTCCCACGTTTGCTCGCGCGAGTGCTGGAGCATCGTTGATGCCATCGCCAACCATAACAACATTTTCTCCAGCGTCTTGGAACTGCCTAATGTAGGACTCTTTTTGGCTTGGCAAGACATCAGAGATAACCTGGTCAACACCAAGCTCCTTACCTATGACGTTTGCTGTTGTTGCCTGATCGCCAGTAAGCATGACGGACTTAACGCCCATAGCACGAAGGCGAGCAATAGTGGATGCGCTGGTCTGCTTAACCTTATCGGCCACAGCAATGACACCAAGAAGCTTACCCTCAAGCGCAAAGTACAGCGGTGTTTTTGCCTGTTCAGCTAGCTGCTGAGCCTGAGAAGTCAGCTCTTGTGTGCTGATGCCCTCCTGCTCCATAAGACGAGCGTTTCCTGCTACAAGGCGTTTCTCGCCAACCTTTGCCGTAAGGCCACCACCAGCAACCTGTGAGAACTCCTGTATGTCAACAAAGCTGCCTGCAGACTCTCCAAGCTTCTCTTGAGCGTACGTAACAATTGCCTGCGCAAGTGGATGTTCGCTCTTTTGCTCAAGCGCATATGCGTACTCAAGCAGCTGCTGCTCGGAAGTTCCACCTGCACAAAGTACGTCAGTTACGCTCGGCTTGCCCTCAGTGAGCGTTCCGGTCTTATCAAGAACAACCACGGTTGCTCGGACTGCGCCCTCAAGCGCCTCGGCAGACTTGACCAAAATGCCATTTGAAGCGCCCAAACCAGTGCCTACCATGATGGCAGTAGGTGTTGCCAGACCAAGTGCACAAGGGCACGAAATAACCAGAACAGCAACAGCGTGCGAGAGAGCAACCGCAAAGTCACCAGGTGCCACAAAGACAAACCATGCTGCAAAGGTTACCAGCGCAATTCCAATGACAACAGGTACAAAGATGCCAGCAATGCTGTCAGCAAGACGCTCGATAGGTGCTTTGGAGCTTGTTGCCTCGTCAACCAGGCGGATAATGCCTGCAAGGGTAGTGTCATCGCCAACAGCGGTGGCACGCATCTTAAACCAGCCGCCGGTAGATACCGTTGCGCCTGTCACGGAATCGCCAACGGTCTTACTTACAGGTACAGGCTCTCCGGTAATCGCGGACTCATCGACAGATCCTTCTCCCTCGATGAGCTGGCCATCAACAGGAATTGACTGACCAGCCCTTACCACAAGCACGTCTCCAACCACAACGGTATCTGCAGGAACTTCTTGTTCAACACCGTCTTTGACGAGAATAGCAGTCTTTGGGGCAAGGTTCATAAGTGCGTTAATTGCACCTGTGGTATGACCTTTTGCGCGAGCCTCAAAGAACTTACCCAAGGTAATCAGAGCAAGAATCAAACCTGCGGACTCAAAGTACATGCCGTGCATTGCCTGGTGAGCTGCAGTAATGTCTCCTGCAACAAAAGCGTTTGCCATCTGGTACAAACTGACAACACTGTAGGCAAACGACGCTGCTGAGCCCAGCGCAATGAGCGAGTCCATATTAGGAGCGCCATGCAGCAATGAGCGGAATCCACCAACAAAATAGTGACGACAAATAAACAGAATAGGAATGCAAAGCAAGAGCTCGGTAAGAGCCAAGTTCATCATGCCATTCATACCAGAAACAGCAGGCGGAACAGGTGCTCCCATCATCTCACCCATGGCAAGATAGAACAGTGGAATGGCAAACGCCATTGAGGAGATAAGTTCAATCCTCTTTTGCTTTACCGCCTTTTCTGAAGCATCGGTAGCATCTGCCTTAGTAGCTGCAGCAGAATCTTTTTTATCGCTACGAGGTGTTGCCTCATAGCCTGCTTTGCTTACTGCGTCAGAAATCTGCTTGAGGGTATCTGGATTACCGTCGTAATCAACTTCCATAGAATTCTTAAGCAGATTAACGCGAGCCTCAGAGACACCAGAAACAGAGTTTGCCGCCTTCTCTACGTGCGCAGAACAACTTGCACATGTCATTCCTTGTACATCAAAAACTTTCTGATCCATAACGCCACCTTACATAAAACGCTTAAAGAGGTCCATGACCTCATCAATAACTTCTGTATCACCCGACTGGATGCGGTCAACCACGCAAGACTCCAGGTGATCCTGCATTACTTCTCTTGAGATGGCCTTAACCGCAGACTCAACTGCTGCAAGCTGAATAAGGACGTCTCCGCAATAACGATCCTCATCGATCATTGTTTTAATGCCATTGAGCTGGCCGATTGCACGGTTAATACGGCGAGAAACTCCACTTTTAAGCTCGCTTGAGCGAGGAGTAGCCTTGTGATCACAATGACAGCATGTCTTTTGTGATTGGCCGTTTTTCTGAGCCATCTCTCCTCCTTTACATACCCATAGGGGGTATTAAGTACTATAAACAGTATACCCCCATACGGTATTTTTATGCAACAAAAAACAGCGATCGAAGCCGCTGTTTTTATCTGCCCATAAAAGAGAATGTCAGCACTCAAAATACGTGCTACTCATCGTCCTCTTGATCTTCTACACTTCCCTCAGCAAGACCTAAAGTACTCTGTGCATCTTCAAGGCTCTCTAAGGCAGTAACACCTCTGAGCTTGCGGTTCATAGCTTTTGTTCTAGTAGTAAGAATCTTATCAATGGTGGTTTCTGCAGTTCTAATCTGTTTTTGAGCTTTCTCGAGCTGAGCTTGATACGTCTCAAACTCTGTCTTAACCGCAGAGAGTACCTTTTGAATTTCGTCGGCATGCTTCTGAATAGCAACAGATTGGAATCCCATTTGAAGACTGTTAAGAAGTGCTGCCATAGTGGAAGGTCCACACACATTAACGCGATACTCTCTCTGTAGCTGCTCAAGCAAACCCGTCTGACTGACTACCTCTGCATAAAGTCCCTCAAAAGGAAGGAACAAAATAGCAAAGTTAGTTGTCTCTGGTGGAGCAATATACTTTGTAGAGATATCTTTTGCCTCTGCCTTAATTCGAGTCTCTAGACTCTTTTTAGCAGCAGCAATCGCCTCCTCATTACCTGCATTGATTGCATCCACTAAATGCTCGTATGTATCTCCTGGGAACTTAGAATCAATAGGAAGCCAAACGGTCTCCCCTGACTCTCCAGGCAACTTAACAGCAAACTCGACGCGCTCAGAAGAACCGGAAACAGTAGCAACATTCTCTTCATATTGCTCTGGAGAAAGAATGTCTCTTAGAATTGCGCCAAGCTGAATTTCTCCAACAATTCCGCGAGTCTTAACGCCGGAAAGAACTTTCTTTAAGTCTCCAACACCCTCTGCAAGGCCGCGCATTTCTCCCAAGCCTTGATGAACTTGCTCAAGCTGAGTAGACACGCGCTGAAACGATTGAGTCATACGCTCATCAAGCGTCTTCTGGAGTTTCTCGTCAACGGTCTGACGCATAAGCTCAAGCTTTGCTTCATTCTCTTTACGCATGTCGCTGAGCTGTTTGTCAACAGTCTCTCTAACCTTACCAAGCTGCTCAGTTGAAGCCTGGAAAGTTGCTTTCATGTTGTCATCCACACGACGCTGAAAAGCATCAAAGCGAGCATCAAGCTGAGCAATACGCTGATCAGTCTGCTTCGTCTGATTTTGCAGTGTTGAGGTGAGCTTTTGATCAACTACCTCTCTTACCTTCTCAAGCTTTGTATCCATAAGCTCTTGCATTTTTGCCATGTTATCCGTAACACGACGATCCAACTCTTGGGAGCTTCTTATAAGCTCTGCAGATGATGTTTGACTTTGCTCTTGCAGCGTCTTTACTTGCGAAAGCTTAGAGGAAAGTGTGACAAGGCTCACGATAAGCACAATGACAACTACAGCCAAAACTAACAGCACAAGCAAATCCACAAGACTCCCCTAACTCATAGCAGAACAAACAAACGCAAACACAGCAAACGCAATCTGAGTGTTAACCAAAAATTCCGTAGATTACTTCTGCAATGCTATTGGTAATGCTCTCTACGAAATTCACAAATGGATTATCGGAATCAACGTCTTTATCTCCATAAGGATTAGTGAAGTAATCCCAGAACTCTTCCCAATAGTTTTGCTGACGATAATACCTATAGGAATCACCATCATCTTCAGTACGATCCTGCTTATCATCAGTATCGTTGTTTGTTTCGTTCTTGCTGTTCTTTTCTTTCTCTTTCATAGAAGAAAGCGTCTCATCAGAACCAAGCGTGACGTTGATAGTAAGGCGGTCTTCTCCACGCATGATTTCTACAGGAACGGTCTCTCCAATCTTGTGAGAGCGAACGGCAATAATAGCTGCATCAGCAGAAACTACGCGCTCTCCACCAATAGAGACAATAACATCACCCTTTTTAATACCAGCACCCTCTGCAGGACTATCATCAAGAAGGCCTGCTACATACGCACCGTAATCTACCGAGAGATCATTGCGCTTTGCAACTCGAGGAGTAACGGTCTGCATAGAAAGACCAATATAGGCATGCTTAACTTGCTGGCCAGAAAGAATCTGATTTGCAATATCAATGGCATAGTTAGAAGGAATTGCAAAACCAATACCCGCAAATGACTTGGTATCTGACGAGAACAACGTACAAATACCCACAAGCTGACCATTAGAGTCAACCAGAGCACCGCCAGAATTACCTGGGTTAATAGCTGCATCAACCTGGATGAGGTTTGCATAAATAGTGGTTTCTCCACCCTCGGTCTCAAGCATATCTCCACGAGAAAGAGCAGACACGATACCTGCAGAAACAGAGTGATCAAGACCAAATGGACTACCAACACTCATAACCCAACTACCAGGAGCTAAGTTATCGGAATTACCAATCTCAATTGGAGTTAGGCTATCTCCCTTAAGGTCAGCATGAAGAACAGCAAGGTCAGAGGTTGGATCTGTTCCTACAACAGTACACTCATACTCTTTATCGTTAACGGAGATAGAGAACGTATCCATACCCTCAATGACGTGGTAATTAGTAAGAATGTCTCCATTTGTGTTCAATACAACGCCAGAACCGGTTGAGCCTGATGAATCACTGGTAGCCTTAACCGACACAACCGAAGGCAAAACCTTAGAAGCTACCGTTTCTGCCGTCTTAGTATCAGTTGGTTCTGCAGCAGGACGAGACGTCGCTGCTTGAGAAATAGTTGCCTGACCAGATACTGCAGGAAGCTTAGAGATTCCCTCTCCCAAAGCAATGGTAGGAACACAAGCAACGGCAAAAGCAATTGCACAGGCCGTTCTTTTTACACTTGAACTTTTGAACATAGACATAAATCCAGCCTGCTCAACTGGCGAGAAACGCTTATTTACAGTGGAATCTGTGGTTAAACCATGCGCTTGGTTCTCCATAGACATCCTCCTTAACATCACTTTGATGCAAACAACTAACGCAAATAATTCTGCGCTAAACATCAATTTTTCAATATGTGTATTCTACCCGTTATACCGGACAAAAATTCGTTTCTCATTATGAGAAAGACGCACGGGAGTCCTGCTCGTAAGTAAGAAGTTTGCAGATCCCATTAAATACAGTCTGTACCTGCGATTATGCTCTAAACAGATAGCCTACACCACGAACCGTCTCAAGATGAGCGGCTGCTTGAGGACCAATCTTTGAGCGAACACGCCTTACGTGAACGTCAACTGTTCTGGTACCGCCGCAGTATTCAAAGCCCCAAACGCGCTGCAAAAGAGCCTCACGTGAGTATGCACGAGACGGATGGGTTGCCAAGAATGACAGCAGCAGATACTCCATATACGTAAGATCAACAGGAGATTCATCAATATAAACCTGATACGTTGCCAGGTTAATCTTTATGTTGTCAACAATAACCAAATCTCTAGAAGTGCTCTCGGTACCTGGCCACAAAAGCAGCGAGCACCTAAGGCTAAACTCCTGGATAGTTGCAGTAGACAAAATAAAATCGCTCTTGCCCTGAACAGGCAGAACAAACTTAGAAAGATTATCAAGGTCAGCAACAAACAGACGAGCAATTCCTCCATTTTGCGCAGAATAATTCTCAACCGTGCTGATAACATCCTGGGAAAGTTCTTTTTGATCAAGAATGATAAGGTCAAACGTGTGACCAGAAGCCGCAGCCTGAGAAAATGAGGCTGCATTTGCAAGAGCAATAGACACATCAATGACATGCGAAAGTTCACGCATACGTTCATGTAAGCGTGTCGTTGCAGATACAAGAAGAATATTCTTGTGATGCATCGATTCCCCCTAGGATAAGCTTAATCTTATAAAGCATACCACAAGCTGCGAATAAAGAGCAGATATACCTCATTATCTGCAATTAGGGCGAGAAGATTTTCTCGCCCTAAAATATTTTTTTACGTTTGCGTATTAATTCTAAAAAGTATGGGTTTTACGCAAGAGCGCCAATGAACTCAGCTGTTCGAGGGTTTTGTGGATTGTTGAAAATGACATCAGGAGTACCTTGCTCAACTACCACTCCTCCTTCCATAAAGACCACGCGATCTGCCACGTCTTTTGCAAAACTCATCTCGTGCGTTACCACAATCATGGTCATACCAGAGTTCTTTGCCAGATCACGCATAACATCCAAAACACCACGAACAAGCTCGGGGTCAAGCGCGGAAGTAGGCTCATCAAACAGAAGTACATTTGGATGCATAGCAACGGCGCGAGCGATTGCAACACGCTGCTGCTGTCCACCGGAAAGCGCACCAGGCTTGAAGTCTGCTCTATCGGCAAGACCAACAGCCTCCAGCTGCTTTAGCGCCTCTGCCTCTGCCTCCTCTTTTGACTTTCCTAGAACCTTACTCTGACCAATCATTACGTTCTCTTTGACCGTTAAATGACCAAACAGATTGAATTGCTGAAAGACCATTCCGACATCTCTACGAAGGGCGTTGACCTCTGCCTCGTTTGTGCCCGTAATCTCTTGATCTTCAATAAGAATATGACCTGCAGAAGGAGTCTCCAGTAGATTGATACAACGAAGCATGGTGGACTTACCAGAGCCCGAAGGACCAAGCACAACCACAACTTCACCTGGCCAGACAGTCAGATTAACGTCAATTAAGACATGCGTTGATCCAAACGACTTATTGAGGTGCTCAATACGAACAATAGGATGTTCACCTGACTCGAAAGCATGGTTAGTAAGCGGCTTATCGCGCTCAAATGCCTCTTGTGCAGCAACTTCAGCATCCAAGGCAGGTTGTTCTGTGTTCGACTTCTTTTTGAAAGAAAAGAAAGACATTAGTTTCCCTCCTTAGAAAGAGCTTGGGTCTTACTAGCTGCGACGATTGCTGTTTTACCAGTTTCTGACTGCTCCATGCGTTTCTCGATAGTGCCAACTACCTTAATAAGTGGCAAGGTAATTGCCAAATAGAACAGAGCGGCCGTCATATATGGCGTCATGTTTCCCGTTGAGGTGGTGAGGTTTTTAGCAAACATCATCAGCTCCATAACACCTACAGAAGAAAGCAGCGAGGTATCTTTGTAGGAAGTAATAAAGTCGCTGGTAAGAGGCGGAATAACCCGGCGAATAGTTTGAGGAATGATAATAAACGTCATGGTCTGTAAACGATTCATACCAAGAGAGCTTGCTGCCTCATACTGACCCTGCGGAATTGATTGAATGCCCGCGCGGAAAATCTCTGAAAGATACGCAGAAGAATTGATAGCAACCACAATAAAGCCAAGCAAATTGGTGTCCAGATTAATATTTAACATAGGAAGACCAAAGAACAGAATATAAATCTGCAGGAAGAATGGGGTTCCACGCAACAAATTGATATATACCACCGCAAGTGCACGCAGGAGCGGATTCTTGGAAATCTTCAGCAGCGCAAAGCCCATTCCCAGCACAATAGCTACAGGATAAGCGCAAATTACAATTGCAAGACAAACCAGCCATCCAGGAAAAAGCATCACCACTGAAGAGACAATCAGTTGTGGCTTTAAGAACATGCCCAAAAAGTGGTTGGAATTCCACGCTTCAACCCAAGGCTGAGCATCAAGCCAATTCACCAGAGCCTGAACAGGTGTGTTAGGAATAATGGTGATTTCAGGAGAAGAAGCAAGCTTTTGAGTTCCCTGCTCAGTGGTATATGTTCCCTCAACAGTGTACGAACCGCCGTCAGCAGGAAACTTCATGCCGGAAATCTCTACACGAATCAGCTTTTGAGCGTCCACGGGTGTTGCAAAAGAGATCACAACCTGCGTTCCCTGGACGCTTGCAGTTGCCTCGATCTTCTCGCGCGTAAGACCTGAGAGAACGGTCACCTTAGTAGTTGCGCTCTGCAGATCGGAGCCCTCAGGAAGCTGCAAAGTCAGCTGAAAGACCTGCTCGTCCTCAACTGTTCCCTCCCAGGTTAAACGAGTCTCTTTGCCACCGATAACGCCATTGCCTTCTGTCTGATTTGACTTAGTTGTTGCCTTATTTGTGGTGAGAGCAAACGCACCCTGAACAGAAAACACGCTCAGAGACATAAAGAACAGCCCACTCAAAAGAAGCGTAGCGAGAAGAACTACAAGCAGTGAGGAGTACGCACGATTATGCGAGAGCTTTGACTTAGCTGAATTATAAGCCGTACTCTGAGGTGCAGATTCAGCTTTGAAACTCGCAGATGACATGCACAAGGACAGTTGCTGTCCTGACATAGTTTTGTGCAAAAGTGCAATCACGTGATACTCCTTTAGAGCTTAGTTGCGATAAATCCTGATGAAAACAGTGAGTGCTTGAAGCCAAATCTGACTTCAAGCACTTTTGCTGAGCTGGTAAAACTAGATGTTAGAGCCAAACCATTTGGTCTTGAGAGCAGTCATAGTGCCGTCCTTCTCCATGTCTGCAAGAACCTTGTTGATTGCCTCGGTCAGCGCAGGATTGTCCTTGGAAACTACAATGCCGTACTGCTCACCTGTTGGAATTTCTTTTGCAATAGTCAGATCAGAATATGAAGTGCTAATCAGATTGGAAGCAACAGGCAAGTCAATGACCATAGCATCGTACAAACCAGTCTGGACTCCTGCCATTGCTGCAGCAACATCGTCGACAGAAACGATAGTTGCCTTTGGAAGATTCTCCTTTGCCCAATCCTCGCCGGAAGTACCTGTCTGAACAACAACCTTCTTAGAGGCGTCGTTGAGCGTCTGCTCGGTCTCGGTGCTGCCTGACTTAACAACCAAGGACTGATTGGAGTCGAGGTAAGAAGTAGTGAAGTCTACCTCCTGAGAGCGCTCGTCAGTAATGGTAATGCCTGCGATAGCAACGTCTGCTTTGCCACCCTGCTTAATAGTTGGAACAAGAGTGTCAAACTTCTGATTTGGCAGGTACGTAACCTCAAGATTGAGTCTTTTTGCAATCTCGGTAATAAGATCAACGTCAAAACCAACAGGAGTGGTTGAGTTACCTTCAAAGTACTCAAAAGGCTGGAAACCAAGCTCTGCAACAACAGTCAGATGGCCCTTAGTTACCAGCGTATAGCTTGAATCAGAGGATGAAGTAGTACCCTGTTGCGCATTTTCTTGCTTAGATGACGAGCAAGCCATAAGACCAACAAGTGCACATGCCATAAAAACAGCAGCTACGCCCTTTAGGGCATTCTTTTTAACGGTAGTAACCAGTGACGATTTCATATTTGCCTCTTCCTGAATAAATCTGAGCTGAAATTCATTGGAATGAATTATAGGAAGCAAATATGAAAAATCTACTTATAATTTTCATCATATTTCTCGTTTTTATTGCATAAAAATGACGAGAAGAACAACTTCTTTGCATAAATGACTACTATTTAGTCATTCTATCCAATAAAGACCAGGTAAAAGTAATTTTTTCAGTTCATAAAACGGTAACAATTCGAATAAGAAGGCTACATTCTTTGCGTGAAACACGGGTTTCTCGTCAAATAACCCTGCTCTGAATAAATCAGAGCAGGGTTCAAAGGTACATATAAACGCAAGCAGAATAGTTGCTTAGCAACCAGCGTAGTATTTCTGGGTATCCCAGTCAGTGACGGTAAGGCAGAACTCACGCCACTCCTCTGCTTTGCGCTCACACAGATACGAGAAGATATGCTCACCAAGAACATCTTTAAGAAGCTCTGACTGCTTGAAGCGCTCAAGTGCCTCTCCAAGATTTGTGGGGAGTTTCTCGCCATAATCAGCAGGATTTCCGCCTACAAACTCTTCAGGAAGCAAGAGGCCTTCTTCAATACCCTTAAGTCCAGCCATAAGCGTGACAGCATTAGCCAAATAAGGATTTGCAGTTGGATCAGGAATACGCAGCTCGGCACGGGTAGCAACGTGCTTGCCTGGCTTGTGCGTAGGAATGCGAACCATAGCAGAACGGTTTTTACGACCCCAGGTTGCATAGGCAGGAATAGCATCACGATCAAAACGCTTATAGGAATTAACCGTTGGGTTAGTAATAAGCATGTACTCGGGAGCGTACTTAATAAGACCTGCAATGTAGTGTTGAGCAAGCTCAGAAAGGTGGGCCTCGCTCTCAGTCTTTGGAGCCCAGAACAGAGACTCGCCATCGTGGTCAAGAAGCGACTGATTCAAAAGCATGGCTGAGCCAGGGACACCCTGAAGAGGCTTTGGCATAAACGAAGCAAACACACCGTGAAGTGTTGCAATATGTCTGATAACCAGACGAGCAGTAACAATGTTATCCGCGCAAGTTAGTGCTTCTGCATAACGGAGCTCAACGCCGTTTTGAGCAGGGCCAGCTGCATGGAAAGAATACTGAACAGGAATAGAAAGATTCTCAAGTGCACGAGACGTGGAGTATCGAAGACTATGGCTGAGATCAGCAGAATTCAAATCAAGGTATCCAGCCTGATCAATAGGCTTTGGCTCAGTCCCGCTCACAAAATAAAAATACTCAAGCTTAGGGCCAACGTTTGCAACATAGCCAAGGTCTTCTGCCTTAATAAAAGCATTTCTCAGTACAAGGCGTGGATCGCCTGTAAAAGCCTCACGTCGAGGAGTCTGAATATCGCAGAATACGTTTGCAACTACACCGTCATCTGTCTTCCATGGAAGAATCTGGAACGTATCTGCGTCAGGGAATGCGAGAAGATCGGACTGCTCCTGGGAAGCAAAGCCGTCAACGTTAGAGCCATCAAAACCAATGCCCTCAACAAAAGCCTCTTCTAGCTCCTCGGGGGAAATGGAGAGAGCCTTTAATCCGCCGAGTACATCGGTAAAACAAAGACGCAAGTAGCGAACGTCTCGTTCCTCTACCGTGCGAAGAATATAGTCAATTTTCTTATCCGTACTCATACGGTCCTCCCGGGTCAGAAAACTGGAATCGTAACTACCATGACACATTCTTGTTACGGCTATGTTTCCACTTCCCTGAAACCGGGTGAATGGTAAAAATTGTTAATGAAATTGTGACAATTATGCTATTGAGCGTCAAAAGCCTTATCGACGTCAGAAATCATTTTCTGAGCAACACCGCAATGACCATCTCCACCATGATGAGTGCCGCAGCTACTGGAAGAAGAGCATCCAGAACAAGAACCCTCTTTTGCGCTCTTAAGTTGAGAGCGGACACAAAGAGCAACAAGAGCAATGACAATAAGGACAATCAAAATATCAATAGGACTCATACAGATACTCCTCAATTTGTTAACTACGGCATACTATACCCTCATTGCATGCTTACATACGCTGAATCATAAATTATTTGCAGAATCTAAATTCTTACCAAAACAATTGAGAACTGCGCTCTAATTCAAAGTGAACTGCCCCCCCATTTCTTATGTCCAAGTTTTGGGACGCAGTTCATATGCGGGTGATTATGATTCTGCAGCGTGTTAGCGCCGGCTTTAGGTCTGGCGCACAAAATAGCACAGCTTTCTTGTGTTCTGCTGAAGAATCGACATGTTCTTAATCAAGATAGCCAGGCAGCTAGGCGGTCACACTACCTGATATGCATATCTATGCATAAACTGCATCTAATATGCTTATACATGAATAGACTTATATAAGGAATTTAACTATCGATAAATTTAGTATCTACGGAACACACCTAAGTCAGATATTCTGCTCAATTGCGGG
>JDFH01000013.1 GCA_000564995.1 Atopobium sp. ICM42b | reverse complement strand
CCTGATTTCTTCAAAGAATCTGTAACTTCTGCCTAAATAAGTAAAAGAATCGGTGGATTTGCCTGATTTTGTCAAAGAATCGGTACCTCAAATACAGATTCTTTGCACTTTTTAGGCGCGCATAGTGAACGTTAGGTTCGCATAGTGAACGTCAGGCGCGCGATGCCAGAAAGGAGTACTTGCCGAGAAACCCGTGCGCCCGCACGCGCACCTGACGAGAAACCCGTGTGCTCGCAACGCCCAACGTTTCGCAGAAAAGCCGTATACTTATGACGATATAAGTCCACGAAAGGATTGATATGTCTGACACTCTGATTCCACAAAATTCCTGCGTACTTGTCACCGGTGGCGCGGGCTTTATTGGCAGCCACACCGTTGTTGAACTGCTCAATTCCGGCTACGAGGCCGTAATTGTTGATGACCTTTCCAATGCTTCGGCAGAGGTTATCGATCGCATCAAAACCATAGTGGGAGAAGAAAACGCTAAGCGCCTTTCGTTCTACGAGGCAGACGTCAACGATGCAGATGCTCTCAACCACATCTTTGATGAGCACGCCATTAACTTTGTCATTCACTTCGCAGGCTTCAAGGCTGTTGGCGAGTCCGTCACCAAGCCTATTGAGTACTACACAAACAACCTGGGCAATACCCTCACCCTTCTTGATGTCATGAGAAACCACGATTGCAAGTCAATTATTTTCTCGAGCTCAGCAACGGTTTATGGAGACCCAGATAACCTTCCTCTGACCGAGCAAAGCCCCAAGAAGAACGCAACCAACCCTTATGGCTGGACTAAATGGATGATTGAGCAGATCCTCACCGATGTTCACACCGCGGATCCAGAGTGGAACGTTGTCCTGCTTAGATACTTCAATCCTATTGGCGCTCACCAGTCGGGCCTCATCGGAGAAGATCCTGCAGGTATTCCAAACAACCTGGTACCTTATGTGGCTCAAGTTGCTGTGGGTAAGCGCGAAGCTGTTCACGTCTTTGGCGACGACTACAACACCCCAGATGGCACGGGTGTTCGCGACTACATCCACGTTTGCGACCTTGGCTCCGGCCACGTAGCTGCACTTAAATGGATGGCTGGCCGCACGGGAGTTGAAATCTTCAACCTGGGCACTGGCACTGGTAGCTCGGTACTTGACGTTATCAAGGCGTTCTCAAAGGCTTGCGGCAAAGAGATTCCTTACGTTATTGAGCCTCGCCGCGCAGGTGACGTTGCAACTAACTACGCAGACTGCCAGAAAGCTGCTGACTTGCTTGGCTGGAAGGCTCAGTACGACCTCGCCGACATGTGCCGCGACTCCTGGAAGTGGCAGTCGATGAACCCAGACGGCTATCGCGGCTAGGACTTCCGTGAACTTCGCCGACTACCTCACACAAAAGCTCCCTGCCGTCGAGGCAGAGATCATGCGCGGACTCCCCACGGCATCTGCAGCGCCCGCGGCAGCAACATCCACGCCCTCGGAGCGCACCCGCGGAGACCTGAACACCTACCTCTACCAGCCACTCGCTCACTTCAGCGCGGGCGGCGGCAAGCGCGTGCGCCCGGTCCTCTGCTGCCTGGGCGCCGAGGCTGTTGGAGGCTCAGCAGAAGCCGCTCTGCCCGTAGCCTGCGCCATCGAGGACTTCCAGTCGGCAGCCCTTATCCACGACGACATTGCTGACAAATCAGAGCTGCGCCGTGGCGAGAAGTGCCTCTACAAGACACTCGGTACCGGACTTGCTATCAACGTTGGTGATTCTGCCCTGGTCAATGTTGTCAGACGCGTTACCGTGGCCGACCACCTCTCTGACCAGCTTAAAGTTCGCGTGATCGACGCCCTTCTCGCCATGCAGGAGCACACCCTTGAGGGTCAGGCGCTCGACCTTGGCTGGGCACAGCACGAGCGCTGGGATGTTACTTCTGACCAATACCTTTTTATGGCGCTCTCCAAAACCGCCTATTACTCTGCTGCATATCCCCTGGTACTGGGTGCGCTCATCGGTGGTGCTGACCAGAAAACGCTTGACGCACTCAAAGAGTTTGGCCTCAAGGTAGGTCTTGCCTTCCAGCTGCAAGACGACCTTCTTAACCTGGTTGGAAACGCCCAGGTACAGGGCAAAGATTTTAGGTCAGACATCACTGAAGGCAAGCGCACGCTCGCCGTGGTCTACGCACTTGAGCATCTTGGCCCAGCAGAAAAGACAGAGCTTGTCTCCATACTTTCTGCGCATACAGGCGATACTATGAAGCTTCAGCGCGCTGTGGAGCTTATGGAAAGCGCTAATGCGATAAAATTTGTCCGCACGCACGCTCTTGCCTTAGTTGATGAGGCAAAACACGTGCTTGAAAACGTGATACTTACTGAAGACGCTCGCGACACACTTTTGTCTATGGCAGACTTCTTTGTGAACCGAGAAAGGTAATTATGGATCCTATTACTCCTGGTAGCACTGGTGCTGCCGTTGAAGACATTCAGGAACGCCTCGTAAAGCTTGGCTACACCATCGAAGACGATGAGCGCCAGAGCCACACCTTTGGCAAGTCAACTGCTCGCGCCGTTGCGCGCTTTAGGCTTGACCATGACCTTTCTCTTGGAGAAGAAGTAGATGCCTCTACCTGGGCAATCATGGTCGATGAGGGCTATGAGCTAGGAGACAGAACTCTCTACCTTCGTCTTCCTAACTTCCACGGCAATGACGTGCGTCAGCTGCAAGAGCGTCTCAACATCTTGGGTTTCTCGTGCGGAAAAGTTGATGGCCATTACGGTGTTCACACCGAGGCTGCCGTTAAGCTCTTCCAGGAAAGCGTCGGCGAACTTGCTGACGGTATGGCATTCCAGGATACCCTCGACGCTATTGAGCGTCTGCGCCACGTTTGGTCTGGTAAGCAGGCAAAAGGCCCTCACCCACAGGGTCCTATGGGCTTTGCTCGTGCAGCAAACGTTCTTGAGACCACCTGCATTGCTATAACGGGAGAAGATCCTATCTCTAGAAACGTAGCTGCTCGCGTCTATAACCTTTCTAAGGCAACTACTGAGGCAAGCGGCATGACCATGATTGATCGCGCCGATTCCCCTACCGATGCAGCCACTATTTTGGTTCTAACCACAGCCTATGCCCCAAGCATGCCCGCCCGCGGACAGGTTGGTATTGGCTCTGTTTCTATGGAAGAAAACGAGACGCTGCCAGCAAGACTGCGCACCGCTATTGAGTCTGCTGATGCAACGGGCTCCCCTATCAAGATTGTGCTGCCAGAAGGAACAAACGTAGACGGCTCGTTTACTACCGCAGACGCACAGACTTTGGCAGTTCTTGTTCTTGATGCAATTTGTGGAGCATTTGCCTCGCTAAGCTGATACACTTAATAGGGTTGCGGACAAAACCAACGTAGTGATTACATTGGGGTATCGTCCAACGGTTAGGACACGGGTTTTTGGTGCCTGGAATGTGGGTTCGAATCCTACTACCCCAGCCATTTTTTACGCAACTTTTGTGTAGGGACGCACTCGTATCGAGTAATACGAAGTACTTTGGAGGCTTACGTATGCCACTTACTGCGATTGTCCTCGCTGCAGGCGAGGGAACGCGCATGAAGTCCCACCACCCTAAGATTGTGCACAAATTACTAGATAAACCCCTTGTTTGGTGGAGTGTCAACGCCGCAATTACTGCTGGCGCTGACCGCGTCATTGTGGTTGTTGGTAACCACGCTGACGAGGTTAAATCTGCACTTTCTTGCTTCCCTAACCTTGAGTATGTTGCCCAGACTGAGCGTCTTGGCACCGGCCACGCCGTCAAGGTTGTAAAGGATGCTCTTGGTGGCTTCAAGGGACCCGTTGTTGTTATCAACGGTGACGCATCTCTGTTGCGCGCACAGTCTATTCTGGACCTTGTTGCAGAAACTAAAGCTCACCACAACGCATGTACGGTACTCACAATGACGCCACCAGATCCAACCGGATATGGTCGCGTCATTTCTTCTAACGGCCAGGTAACTGCCATTGTTGAGCACAAAGACGCTACACCTGAGCAGCGCGAGCAAGAGCGTGAATGCAACGTTGGCGTGTACTGCTTCTGTGGCGGAAGACTGACCGCAAACATCGATCTTCTCGGCAATGACAACGTGCAAGGTGAGTATTACATCACCGACATGGTAGGTCTCTATGTAAGCCAGGGCGAGCCTGTTGCTGCCGTCCACGTTGACGACTACAAAGAGGCGCTGGGCGTTAATTCCCGCTCCGAGCTTGCCGTTGCCACCCGCATCATGCAGGAGCGCATCAACGAGCACTGGATGAGCCAGGGCGTTACCATGCTGGACCCAACCTCCGTCTGGATTGGCCCCGAGGTCACGCTTGGTATGGACACCGAGGTTCTCCCGCAGACTATGCTCTACGGCAAGACCTCAATTGGCGAGAATTGCGTGGTAGGCCCTAATACTCGTCTGACCGACACGCTTGTTGGCAACGACGCTGTTGTCGATGAGACTGTTGCTATCAACGCACAGGTAGACGACTTTGCTACCTGCGGTCCTCGCGCTTACCTGCGCCCAGGCACTCACCTTATGCCTCATGCCAAAGCAGGCACCCACGTTGAAATCAAAAATTCAACTATCGGTGAAGGCTCTAAGGTACCTCACCTCTCCTACATTGGTGACACTACCATGGGCTCCGGCGTCAACATTGGCGCAGGTTCAATTACGTGCAATTACGATGGTTACCACAAGTTCAAGACACATATTGGCAACAACGTCTTTGTTGGATCCGATACCATGATGGTGGCACCTGTCTCAATTGGTGATGGCGCACTTGTGGGGGCAAGTTCGTGCATCACAAAGGATGTACCAGCAGACGCGCTTGCACTCGAGCGCTCTGAGCAGAAAATTGTTGAGGGATACGCCGCCCAGAGGCGTCACAAGCTTGAGAAAGAGGACTAGATGTTCGAGAACCTGAGTGATCCGCTATTAGTTGCTAGAAACATCAAGCTCTACACCGGTACAGGCAACCCTGAACTGGCTCGTAAAGTTGCAGACATTCTTCACCTAGAGCTACAAGGTCTTCTCCTTGAGAAGTTTGCTAACGGAGAAATCTATGCTCGCTTTGACGAGTCTGTCCGCGGCGACGAGGTCTTCTTCATTCAATCTTTGGCTGGTGTCAACGTCAACGACCTGGTTATGGAAACGCTGATTGTTGCTGACGCCGCAAAGCGCGCATCTGCTAACAGCTTTACTGTGGTTATCCCTCACTACGCATATGCTCGTCAGGACCGCAAAGCCGCTGCTCGCGAGCCTATTACCGCTCGTCTGATGGCAAACCTGCTTGAGAACGCTGGCGTTGACCGCGTCATCACCCTTGACCTGCACCAGGGCCAGATCCAGGGCTTCTTTGACATTCCTGTTTCTCACCTGACTGCTCTCTACCTTCTGGGCGATTACTTTAAGAACAAGCCATTTGACTGGGAGAATACCGTTGTTGTCTCCCCTGATATGGGTCGAGCAAAGGCAGCTAAGAAGCTTTCCGACTACCTTGACTGCGGCCTTGCTATTGCACATAAGAGCCGTCCTCGTCACAACGAGAGTGCTGTTATGGGTATCATCGGCGATATCAAGGGCAAGACCTGCATTGTTAACGACGACATGATTGATACCGCAGGTACCCTCTGCGCTTCTGTTGTCAAGCTGAAGGAAATGGGCGCGGGCGACATCTACGTCTGCGCTACCCACGGCGTCTTCTCTGGTCCTGCAATTGAGCGCCTCAATAGTGCTCCTATCGAGGAATGTGTGGTTACTGATGCAATTCCTTGCGCTGCAGCAAACCAGGAAGGTTCCAAGATTAAGACGATTACCATTGCAAACGAGCTTGCCGAGGCAATTTACGCTGTCTACACCGATCGCCCTGTCTCCGACATTTTCGGCGGCGACTTCAACCTGTAAGATTGCAAGTCAGTTGCGCGTGGCTCACAGGTTGCGAGTGATTTCTACCCGGTATCCATTTCGTGTGGATACCGGGTTTCTTGTGCGGAAACGCTGAGAGTGGACCGGGTTTCTCGCCAGGTAGCGGTGTGAGCTGGCGCGCGATCAGTGCACGCCTGCTGCGCGCCTGATTTTCTCGCCATGTCTGAACGATTTGCCGGAAAACACGCCAAGTCTGAGTGGTTTTGCCGGTTTTTCTCGCCATGTCTGAGCTGTTTTACTCAGACATGGCGAGGTTTTCAGGCTCAAAAATTCAGGGCCAGACAGTCTATCTTTCACGCGCCTGATTTCATCAAAGAATCTGTAAATTTTGCCTAAAAGCATAAAAGAATCGGTGGATTTGCCTGATTTCTGCAAAGAATCGGTGCTGCAAATACAGATTCTTTGCACTTTTCAGGCGCGCGATGGCGAGAAGCGCGCCTGGCGAGAAACCCGTGCGCTCGCAAACCGCCCTCAGCAGCACGTGTTCTAGCAGGTCGTTCCGCTTTCGGAATCCGCAAGGTCAACATCGTTCGCAAGCGCCGCTTCCAGTGCAATCTGCAGTCCGCGAGTCATCATCTCCAGCGACATGCTTGGAACCTGGCGGGTCTTCTCGGCGGCAGCAGCCTTCTCGGCAGCTGCAGCGTTTTTCTCGACAACCTGCTCTGTTGCGAACGGTACGTGCAGAAACGTACCGCGAGTCTCCGGGAATCTCGTGGCCAGCGCGTGAAGGACCTGATACATGACGTCGTTGCAGACGTACGTTCCCGCAGTGTACGAGACCGCCGCGGGGATCTCCGCCTGGTTCATGGCGGCAACCATGGCGTTTACCGGCAGTGACGCAAAATACGCGTCGGGAGCGCCGTCGATGATGCGCTGCGAGAGCGGCTGCTTGCCCGCGTTGTCGGGGATTCGCGCGTGAGCCCAGTTGATGCCCACAAACTCGGGCGTAATCTTGCTTCTTCCACCCGCTTGGCCCACGCAAAGCACAATCTCGGGACGCTCCGCTTCAAGCGCGTCGATAACCTTCTGAGCGCCAGCGCCAAACTCAACAGGTACGTGCAGTTTTATCACTTGGGCACCGACAATAGTCTCGGGCAACGCCTTCACGGCCTCCCAAGCTGGATTGATTTTCGCGCCACCAAAAGGCTCAAATCCGGTAACCAGAATCTTCTTCATTTTGCCTCCGCACCTCAGTTGAACGCCGCATGCCCCGCACGCTGCTCACCGCACGCTGCTCACCGCGCGCCGATCGCTGCACGTCACGCGCGCCGCCGCTAGACTGCCAACCGCGAGCTCAGTTCACGCTGGTCGAACCTGTCGTTTTCCCTTACCATCATAAACGTACACATCTCAAACGGAAGGAAATTCGATGCACGGTAACAAAATTGTGCTTGTAGCGGGCCTGGGAAATCCTGGCGAAAAATACGCGCGCACCAGGCACAATGCTGGTTTTGCCGTCGTCGATGCCCTTGCCGAGCGCCACGGCGTTTCGTATTGGAAAAGCGAGGCGGGCTGCCAGGTCGCGGAGATCACCCTTCCCGCAGCTCAAGCCTCAGCTCCCGGCGCCGCATCTGGCGAGAAACGCCGTGTACTCCTGGCCAAACCCCAGGACTTCATGAACACCAGCGGTGGTCCCCTCTCTAAACTTGCTCGTGCACACCACCTTCAACCTGCGCAAATCCTGGTCATTCACGACGAAGTTGACCTCGCAGAGGGCCAGCTCAACTTCAAAGAAGGCGGCGGACTCAACTCGCATAACGGCCTGCGCTCCATCGCCGACAAGCTCCAGAACAGGGATTTTATGCGCCTGCAGTTTGGCATCGGTCGCCCTCCTGGAAAGATGCCGGTGGCAGACTTTGTTCTGCGCGAGCTCAAGGGAAACAACCTGGAAGACTTCCTGGTCACCGCTCAGGCGGCCGCCGATCAGGTGGAGCAGCTCCTCCGCAGCTAGCAGTCACCGCGCTCCTCCGCATGCCGTCACGTCACGAGCCCACCGAACTTCTCGCCCTCTGCAGCTAGCAGGCAAAACATTCTACGAAATATTTATGCTCATTCATGAATTACTCATGTCTTGAATCATGCGCAAATAGTACAATAGATATGTTGTTTGCGAATACGGGGTTACCCAGACCTCGTATGCGTGAGATACATGCGTCACCTACTACTGTCTTCTCGCCAGAAGGCACACTGTAGTGCGGCGCGTCAACTCACTCGCAGTTTTGTTGTGTTAGGAGAGGAGTACCGCTGAATGTATAAGATCCTCGAAAAGACTCAGTTCTCCGAGAAGGTCTTCAAGTTCCGCATCGAGGCACCACAGATGGCCAAGCATGCACATGCTGGTCAGTTCCTTATGGTCCGCGCAAATGAGTGTGGCGAGCGCGTTCCATTTACCTTTGCGGATTGGAATCCTGAGGAGGGTTGGGTCGAGTTTATCTTCATGGTAATCGGCAAGACCACCAGGATGCTTTCTACCTACGAGGTTGGTGATTTCCTGCAGGACGTCACTGGTCCTCTGGGTGAGCCTACCGAGATGGGCGAGGGCAAATGGGCAGTTATCGGCGGCGGCGTTGGCCTGGCTATCGCCTTCCCTGTTGCTCGTCAGCTCGTAGCTGCTGGCCGCGAGGTCCACGCAATCATGGGCGCTCGTACCAAAGAGCTGCTGCTGCTTGAGGATCAGTTCCGTTCCATTCTGGACGACGATCACATCCACATCACCACAGACGACGGTTCTCTTGGCGAGAAGGGCGTTGTAACCGCACCTCTCGAGCGTCTTCTGCAGGACAAGCAGGTCGACCGCGTATTCTGCGTTGGCCCAGTTCCAATGATGAAGTTCTCCACTCTCACTGCCGAGAAGTATGACACACCTATCATCGCTTCTCTGAACCCAATCATGGTTGACGGCACTGGTATGTGCGGTTGCTGCCGTGTTGAGGTTGGCGGCGAGACCAAGTTTGCTTGTGTTGACGGTCCTGACTTTGACGCAACCAAGGTTGACTGGAACGACCTTCGCGCACGTCAGGCAGCCTACCTCACCGAGGAAGGCCAGTCCATCAAGGCTTACGAGGAGACGAGGTGCGCATGCCACAAGTAAACGGTCGCTATATTCCAAACGTCAAGGCACCTCGTACAGCTGACAACGAAGAGCCAGCTACAGAGCGCGCACAAGACTTCCGCCCTGTCGACAAGGGTTTCACTAAAGAGATGGCAATTGCAGAGGCAAACCGCTGCCTGGATTGTAAGAATCCACTGTGCGTTCAGGGCTGCCCTGTAAACATCAACATTCCTCGCTTCATCGAGGCTATCCGTGCAGAGGAGTTTGGTCGCGGTCTTGACATCATCCGCGAGTCCTCCATGCTTCCTGCAGTTTGTGGTCGTGTTTGCCCACAGGAGAACCAGTGCGAGGGCGTCTGCATCATGGGTAAGCGCAGCGAACCAGTTGCTATTGGTCAGCTTGAGCGCTTCCTTGGCGACCAGCCTGAGCTTGCTTCCAAGCCAGCTATCGCTCCAAAGAACGGCAAGAAGGTTGCAGTTGTAGGCTCCGGTCCTTCCGGTATTGCTTGCGCTGGCGAGCTTGCTCGTAACGGCTTTGACGTTACCGTCTTTGAGGCATTCTTCACTGGCGGCGGCGTTCTGGTCTACGGTATTCCTGAGTTCCGTCTTCCAAAGGCTGTTGTTAAGCGCGAGATTGACGGCCTTCAGGAGCTGGGCGTTAAGTTTGAGTTCAACTCTGTTGTCGGTCGTATCACCGATGCAGAAGAGCTCTTTGAGCAGGGCTTTGACGCAATCTATATTGCAACTGGCGCTGGCCTTCCAAAGCTTCTCAACATCCCTGGTGAGAACCTGCCAAACGTCTTCTTTGCAAACGAGTACCTCACCCGCGTTAACCTCATGAAGGCTAACAACTTCCCTGAGTATGACACTCCAACCAAGCACGGCAAGAACGTCGTTGTCTTTGGTGGCGGCAACGTTGCTATGGACGCTGTTCGTACTGCTAAGCGTCTTGGTGCTGAGCGTGCAATCATTGCTTACCGTCGTACCGAGGACGAGATGCCTGCTCGTCGTGCAGAGCTGCACCACGCAAAGGCTGAGGGCGTTGAGGTTCTTCCTCTCGTCTCCCCTCTCGAGTTTGTCGCTGGCGAGGACGGCGCAGTTTGCGCAGTTCGCGTCCAGAAGATGGAGCTCGGCGAGCCTGACGCTGACGGACGTCGTCGTCCAGTTGCTATCGAGGGTGCTATCGAGGACATTCCTTGCGACGTTGCAATTTCTGCAATCGGCACTAACGCTAACCCATTCGCAAAGATGATCGGCGATATCAAGCTCAACAAGTGGGGCTACATTGAGGCCGACGAAGAGGGCCGCACTTCTGATCCTCGCATCTGGGCTGGCGGCGACATCGTAACTGGTGCTGCAACCGTCATTCTGGCAATGGGCGCTGGTAAGGTAGCAGCTGCTTCCATCACCAAGCACCTCGGCTAGTCCGCCGGTTCTGGCTGACGTAGCTTTGGCTTGCAGTTCAGTTACAGCTGACACAGCAAGCTAACATGCAATCACAAAAGACCTGGTACCACACGGTGCCAGGTCTTTTTTCATGGCCAAAAACTCCGCGGCCCAACACCCGAGCGCACGGGTTTCTCGTCAGGCGCTCTTCTCGCCATCGCGCGCCTGAAAAGTGCAAAGAATCTGTATTTGCAGCACCGATTCTTTGCAGAAATCAGGCAAATCCACAGTTTCTTTAACGTTTTCAGGCAGAATTTACAGATTCTTTGCAGAAATCAGGCGCGTAAAAGATAGACTACGTGGC
>JDFH01000012.1 GCA_000564995.1 Atopobium sp. ICM42b | reverse complement strand
GATACTTTCATGATTTTTCCACCAGACCATAATGTCTTCGCGCTCTTCAATGCTAAGATGGCTATAGTGACCCATGGAAATCCTTTCAATGAACGTTGTCGTAAGCGCCATTGTAGACCCATGGGTCACTACCTTGTCTTTTGTTGTTGCACTAGCAATGAGAATTCAAGCCGGAAAAAAGAAGGACGCAGATGCCAGAAGCATCTACGCCCTTCTCGCCCTATAAAGGGGGAGTGGATTACTCTTCAACCTCAAGAAGCTCAATGTTGAAGTTAAGGTCTTTACCAGCCATTGGGTGGTTGGTATCAAAGACAATAGTGGTACCGTCATTTGAGACTACGGTTGCCATAACAGGGTATCCCTCAGGAGTGCCCAGAGTAACCTGCTGACCTGCAACAAGATTCTCAGAGCCAGGTAGCTGAGCTACAGGAACAGGCTGTACTGCCTCCTCATGGCGCTCACCATAAGCCTCAGCTGCTGGAATGTGGACGTCAACAATCTGACCAACGGTCATATCTTTTACAGCCTCATCAAAGCCTGGGATCATCTGACCAGCCATGCAGGTGAATGCCAGTGGCTCGTTGCGATCGCGGGAGGAGTCAAACTTAGTTCCGTCATCAAGCGTGCCTACGTAGTGGACCTTTACCTTTTTACCTTCGTTGCTCATGAAACTCCAATCGTTAAAAACATATCTTTGGCATTCTACCCAAGAGTGACGCAAATCAACCTTTGAATGATAAAGGTATAAAATACTTTACATTCAGTTTGAAAGGTTTGTAATGGAAGCTCGCTTAGCTCCTCATAATTTTATTGGTGTATTTGACTCGGGCGTTGGTGGCATGAGTGTGCTTAAACACCTTGTTGCTCAAATGCCTCACGAGGAATTTCATTATTTTGGTGATTCTGCATTTGCTCCTTATGGCACTAAACCAAAAGCACAGATTGCCCAGCGCTCTTGTGCTATTGCTAAGAAGTTTATTGATGAGGGTGCTAAAGCGCTGGTTATAGCTTGCAATACTGCTACAGCTGCTGCTGCAGACGAGCTGAGGGCAACCTATCCTCATGTACCTATTGTGGGTGTTGAGCCAGCTCTTAAGCCTGCAGTAACTGCATATCCTCATGGAACAGTGATTGTTCTGGCTACAAAGGCAACACTCTCTTTGCAGAAGTATCACAATCTTGAGTCGCGCCT
Organism: Atopobium sp. ICM42b; assembly: GCA_000564995.1. Lineage (GTDB taxonomy): Bacteria > Actinomycetota > Coriobacteriia > Coriobacteriales > Atopobiaceae > Lancefieldella. The sequence continues at coordinate 122,688 of JDFH01000012.1, read as the reverse complement.
GCATCCTTCTGCAAAGGTTATCTCTATTCCAGGAGAAGGCTTGGTGGAGCTTATCGAATCTGGTCAGGCTGATTCCGAACAGATGCATAACCGCCTGACCGAGCTTTTGGGAAATTATGCTGGCCAGGTAGATGCCGTGGTTCTTGGGTGTACCCATTATCCCTTTATCAAGAAACAAATTAGCTCTGTTTTAGGAGACGTAGAATTTTTTGACGGTGGGGCAGGCGCCGCTCATCAGCTTAAGCGTTTGCTTGGACAGGCAAACTTACTTGCTTCTGCAGATGTCACTGCAGACAAGAACACTAGCGTCGTAGAGCCTGATATTTTATTTTCATCAAGTATTGATACTCCCGAGGAATTGTCATTCTATCAGGAGTTCTTCTCGCAAGAGATGTAAGTATATCCAGGTAAGCCCGTTATTTTAACTTAGACTCAAGCCACTTCTTGAGCACTACAGCGTTGTTGTACTGAGTGTCTTTGTCCGAGAAAAGCAGTGTCACGGTAGATTGATCAAGCTTTTTAAGCTGTTCAACAAAGGTTTCTGCGTCAGGATTGCTCTCAAGCTCAGCTGTATATGCAGACATAAAGCTGTCAAAGAGCTCTGGATCGTGGTTGAATGCTTTTCTGCACTCAGTAGTAGGAGCAATGGTTTTAGCCCATTCATCAGCGTGTAGGTTCTCTTTTTTGATACCACGAGGCCACAGTCTATCTACCAGCACGCGATACCCATCGTTAGCTTCTGGCACTTCGTAAGTCCTCTTAAGTTTGATATTCATTGTTGCTCCCTTCAGCTCATGTACGTTATACCGCAAAATATCTATTCGGTTACAAACTATTTGATACGACTAGGTATTCATATCCGCACGTTTATGATGGAGTTCGTTCTTTAAAACCCACGGAGAAAGGAAAGCCATGGCAAACTCAGTGGAGAAGAAAGACATCGATTGGACAGCGATTGGCTTTGCATATACGCAGTGTGACTACAGCTACGTTGCCCACTACAAAGATGGTGCTTGGGATGAAGGTGGACTTACTACCAATCACAGCATTACACTGTCTGAGTGCGCAAACATCTTCCATTACTGCCAGGAAGTTTTTGAGGGCTTAAAAGCTTACACCACAGTTTCTGGCGATATTGTGTGCTTCCGTCCTAATCTTAATGCTCAGCGTATGGTTGACTCTGCATCTCGCCTTGTTATGCCACCATTTCCTGAGGATAGATTTGTTGCTGCTGTTAAAGAGGTTGTTTCTGCAAACGCAGCATGGGTTCCACCATTTGGTACAGGCGCTACGCTGTATGTTCGTCCTTTTATGATTGGTACCGGAAATACTGTTGGTGTTAAGCCATCTCCTACCTATGAGTTCCGCATTATGGTCACTCCAGTTGGAGCTTATTACTCTAACGGCGTTGCTCCTGTTGCACTGACCGTTTCTCCTTATGACCGTGCTGCTCCTCACGGAACCGGTAACATCAAGGCTGGCCTCAACTACGCCATGTCTCTGTATCCAACTACCTGGGCACATGAGCAGGGCTTTGCAGACAGTATGTATCTTGACTCTGGCTCTCGTACCTATGTTGAGGAGTCCAGTGGCGCAAACTTCCTCTTTGTTGATAAAGAGGGAACCCTGGTTATTCCACAGTCTTACACAGATTCCATTTTGCCTTCTATTACCCGCCGCTCTTTGGCAACGGTTGCTAAAGACCTGCTTGGTATGAAGGTTGTTGAGCGTCCTGTTCGCTTTGACGAGCTTGACCAGTTTGTTGAGTGCGGCATGTGCGGTACCGCTGCTGTTATTTCTCCTGTTGGCAAAGTTGTTGACGGCCAGAAAGAGATTGTCTTTGGCGCTGGTATGGAGGCTGTTGGACCAGTTATGTCTAAGCTCCGCAACACGCTGACCAGCATTCAGTCTGGCGAGATTGAGGCTCCAGAAGCAGATTGGATTTGCAAGATTTGCTAAGACCTGCGTTTTCAATAACGCTTTGCTTTTAACACAAAGGCGAGAAGACCAATCGATCTTCTCGCCTTGTTTTTATCTGCAAAAGCAGGATACGTGTGACGGCTATGCCTTGACGTTTATGCCTTGTGGGAGGAGCCCAGGTTATCCATGTGGCTTGCGACAATCTGAGTGATTGCTTCCATACCAGGAACAGAAGGCTTCTTTGGATCAAAGTTGCCAGGGTTTTCTGACATGTACTTCATAAAGGCTGCAGTGAAGACTTGGCGCAGCTCAGTTGCGTAGTTAACCTTGCAAATACCGTTCTGGATTGCCTCTGCTACCTGGTCATCTGGAACACCAGAAGTACCGTGAAGAACCAGAGGAATATCAAGGCGCTGACGGATTGCCTTGAGGACGCCCTGCTCAATGTGAGGTGTGCCATGGTAGACGCCGTGAGCGGTACCAACGCCAACTGCAAGAGAAGTGCAGTTAGTGCGAGCGACAAACTCCTCAGCCTGGTCTGGATCAGTGTAGGGGTTCTCGCCCTCAACAGCTGGGCCGTCGTCCTCTTTGCCGCCAACTTTGCCAAGCTCAGCCTCAACAGGAAGGTTGATAGGGCCAGCAAACTTGGTTACGGATGCGGTAAGTGCAATATTGTCCTCAAATGGAACGTGAGAGCCGTCAATCATGACGGAAGTGTAACCGGCACGAGCTGCCTGGATGCAGCGGTCAAAGCCATCACCGTGATCTAGGTGAAGAGCAACAGGAACAGTTGCCTCTTCAGCAGCACAACGAACCATGGCAGCAAAGTAATCAAGGCTTGCGTACTTGATGGTGCCAGGAGTGGTCTGAAGAATAACAGGGGAGCGGCGCTCTTCGGCTGCCTTAACAACAGCCATTACAAACTCAAGGTTCTCAACGTTAAAGGCGCCAACAGCATAATGGCCAGCCTGTGCGTCAAGAAGCATCTGCTTAGTAGTAACGAACATCTATTGCTCCTTTCGCCCCAAAGGGCTCTTTGATTGACTGAAAAAATTGTAACGTTTCTCTTACTCTGTTACGTAAGTTTTCTAGAAATAGTTTTGTCTTTGTAACCTTTGGCGAGAAACCCGTCTTGCTGCATATTATTCAGCAATCTTTTTGATTGTGACCTGCTTCTGAATCTTAGTTGCAACATCTTGATCAAAGCGACCGGTACCTGCAGATAGGCAACTTGCGGTAGCACATGAAAGCGCAAAGGTAAGACACTCTGAAGTTGGTTTTTGCTGAGCAAGTGCAACAGCAAATGAGCCAACAAGGGTATCTCCTGCACCAACAGGATTTATAGCTTCAATTTTTGGAGGATTTGCTCTAAAGGTTCCTTCATCAGAAACCATGAGCGCACCTTTTGCACCAAGCGAGACAACTACAATTTTAATGCCGCGTTTGTGCAGCTCCTGAGCTGCCTTTATGGCCTCGTCTTCTGTAGTTACTTCTCTTCCTAAAAGTTGACCGATTTCATCGGTATTTGGTTTGATCATGGTAGGAAGAGCATCAATACAGGAGGTGAGCAGTACACCGGATGCATCTACAATGCAAGGCACGCCCGCAGCCATGGTCTCTTCAATAAGTTCTTTGTAATTTTCGGCAGAAATGCCCTTGGGAATACTGCCATTAAAGGTAACAACTTCGGCTTCTTTGGTAAGCTGTACAAGTTTTGCCTTGAAAGCAAGGAATTCTTCAGGAAGTACAGGCTGTCCAGGCTCTAAGAATTCAGTTGATTGCCCGCTTGGCTCCAGAATATTAATGCATGAGCGGGTTTCTTGCTCAGTATAAATAAAATCGCTGGTAATACCATCTTTATGAGCCAGCTCAACAAGGTATCTTCCGTTATTACCGCCTACAAATCCTGTGGCACAAACGGGGTAGTTAAGAGTGGTAATGGCTCGTGAGGCGTTAAGACCCTTGCCGCCCGCACTGTTATCTACTACCGAGACTCTGTGTACCGTTCCATCTACAACAGGAGAGTCCAGGTAGTACGCTTTATCAATGGATGCATTGAGTGTTACGGTAACAATCACGCATATCACCTCGTCTAAAAGACAGTGCACACAAAGTGCTCAGAGGAAAGCAGGAGCGAGAAACACTATGGAACAGCGCCACTGCAAATGAAATTGGATTAAATCTATTTAACCAAAGCGCCATCAAGAAACTTTTCTTTAGATGTTATAAAAAAAGATACCAGTACATAATTTCTTAATACCAATTTTATTTTCTCGCCGTATTTGAGCAGGATTTTAGGGTTGTTTACTACATTTATTACGTATAAAGGCACGTTATAAGAACTTCTCATTTTTCAAGGATAGCTCTAAATTTTTAGTGCATCATCACAATTTATCCATATATCTACCTGCGAAAATAACAACGTGTGTACCGTTTACGGTAAAAATAGTACCGTTAAGCCGCCGATTGTTAACGTACACATCACAAGATGCTCACTAGACTATACTTATATCAGGTTGTTATCTGGTATCTACCACTTAGAGGGAAGCTTCAACACCCCTAGTTTTCCGTGTAGCTCTCCAGATAGTTTCCAACTCTTTGAAAGGAGTTTGACATGGTAGGTTGCGTTTTAACTGGTCATGGAACTTTTGCAAACGGACTTGCTGATGCTTTAAAGATGATTGCTGGTGAGCAAGAAGCTTTTGTTCCCGTTCCTTTTATTGAAGCCGGCGCTGCAACATACCCAGAAACTCTTTCTGCAACAATTTCCGATCTTCTTGACACTACTGACGGTGTGCTGGTTTTCTGCGATCTGCTTGGCGGAACACCTTTTAATCAGGCAATGATTATTGCTCAGAATTACTCAAATGTAGAAGTTGTTACCGGTACAAACCTTCCTATGCTTCTTGAAACACTTGGTAGTCGCATGGCAGATACCTCTCTTGAAGAGCTGGTTGAGACTGCCGTTTTAGCTGGTAGCCAGGGAGTTGTTCATAAGCGTCTTGAGCTTGAGGTTGAGTCAGAAGATGACATCTTCGGAGACGATGGTATTTAAGTAGCGTTTTGTTGTTGAGTTAAGGAGATGCACATGGCAAATCTAGCAGAGAACATTCTTGCTTCATCCATTGTTCTTCTCGCGTTCTTAGTAATTTTGGGCCTTATTTATTCCTTCTTTGTTTGGAGAGCCTCTTCTAAAAAGGCGGGAACAACTTCAGAGTTTCTGAAGAATCTTCATGCAGGTCAGAAAGTTAAGACTAATAGCGGAATGTATGGCGTAGTTAAAAACGTCAAAAAAGAAACAGTAGATGTTGAATTTGCTCCAAATGTGGTCATCACGTTGGATCGTTGGGCGTTAATCAGCGTTTCCAACAATAAATAAATTTGCAGTAAAACACGCAGCGCAAGTTGCGAGTAGTGCGATGAAAATCGCAGATAGCACGCACAAGTGTGCGCGCAAAGAGAGGAGAACTTGTTATGGGAGAACCAGATATCAAGCTTGCTCGAATCGATAATCGTTTGATTCATGGTCAGGTTGCTACTCAGTGGAACGGTACCCTTGGAACAAATCTCATCCTTGTTGCTAATGACGAGGTCGCAGGCAATAAGATGCGTCAGGGCCTCATGGATATGGCTGCACCAAACGGTGTTGCAACCAGGTACTTTACGCTCCAGAAAACTATCGATGTTATCCACAAGGCTTCAGCAAGCCAGCACATTTTCCTTGTTGCCGAGAATCCAGAGGATGTCCTCACTCTGGTTAAGGGCGGTGTTCCAATCAAAAAAGTGAACATCGGCAATATGCACATGGCTGAGGGAAAGCGACAGGTCGCCACAAGTGTGGCGGTAGACGATAAGGACGTCGCTGCCTTTCGTGAGCTTCAGGAATTGGGGGTGACTCTAGAGATTAGGCGTGTTCCTACGACCCCGGTCGAGGATATCTCAAAGCTATTCGAGTAAGTTTTGCGCGCAACTTCCTGGTAGAGATTACAAAAAGTTGCAATGGTGCAACGTTTCTAGCAGGTTGGCAAAGGTATTCGGATAGTCTGCCGATCATCGTCATCGGTAGTTATGGTGTGTTTGAAAGGAGGAGTTAAGATGGATGTTAGCCCTATTCAGGTGTTATTAATTTTCATCGTTGCGTTTATCGCTGGCATCGATCAGTTTAGTTTCCTCGAGTCTCTTTACCAGCCAATCGTAACTGGTTTTTTGGTTGGTTTGATTCTTGGTGACGTTCAGACTGGTCTCATTGTTGGTGGTACTTATCAGCTTATGACCATCGGCAACATGCCTGTTGGTGGTGCTCAGCCACCTAACGCTGTTATCGGCGGCATTATGTCTGCAGTCTTTGCAATCACTACTAAGCTTGAGCCAATGGCCGCTGTAGCTGCAGCAATTCCATTCTCTCTGCTTGGTCAGTATGCAGTAACCATCATCTTTACCATTATGTCCCCTGTAATGGCAACTGCTGATGCATACGCCGAGAAGGCCGATCCTAAGGGAATTGCTCGTATCAACTATGGTGCAATGGCTGCTCTTGGTCTCTTCTTTGGTGTCATTGTTACCCTGTTCTTCCTGGGTGGTGCTGCATTTGGCACTCAGATCACCACTGCAATTCCAAAGTGGCTCATGAATGCACTGTCCGTCGCTGGTGGCATGATGCGCTTCGTCGGCTTTGCAATCCTGCTGAAGGTTATGGTTTCTCGCGAGCTTTGGGGCTTCTTCCTCATGGGCTTTGCAGCTGCAATCGTATTTATCAGCATTCCTGAGCTCTCTGGTCCAGCACTTCTGCTTCTTGCTCTTATCGGCTTTGGTATCGCATTCTGGGATTACCAGCTCCAGACCAAGATGAAGAATGCTGCTCCTGCTGTTGTTGCTGGAGGTGACTTCGAAGATGGCATTTAATATTCCTGATACCTATCAGAACACCACTCCTGCTGAGCCACTTGATCAGAAGACGCTCAACAAGATGGTATGGCGCTCCCTGTTCCTGCAGGCTTCCTTCAACTACGAGAGAATGCAGGCAGCTGGTTGGCTCTACGGTATCCTCCCTGGTCTTGAGAAGATTCACGGCGACAACAAGGATGACCTTGCTGCTTCCATGAGTCACAACCTTGAGTTCTACAATACCCACCCATTCTTGGTTACTTTTGTTATGGGTATTGTTCTCTCCCTTGAGCAGAACAAGCTGGATATCCCAACCATTCGTGCAGTCCGCGTTTCTGCAATGGGTCCTCTGGGCGGCATTGGTGACGCACTGTTTTGGTTCACCCTTGTTCCAATTACTGCTGGTATTACCTCTAACATGGCAATTTCCGGCAATGTCTTTGCACCATTCTTGTTCCTTATCATCTTCAACATCGCACAGTTTGCTGTACGTTATTGGCTGATGAATCTTTCTTACAAGATGGGTACTGACGCAATTACCCTGCTCACCGAGAACGCAAAAGAGTTCACTCGTGCTGCTTCTATCCTGGGCGTCTTTGTTGTTGGCTGCCTGGTTGTCTGCTACGGTGGAACCAAGCTTGGCGCTGGCGCAAATATCCCTAACGGTGAGACACACAGCGTTGTTCTTTCTCAGGTAACTCTTTCTGACGAGCAGCTTGCTTCTGGTCAGTATGACAAGGCTCTCTTTGCTAAGGGTTCCTATGCTGACTACAAGAAGGATCCTAAGTCCGTTATGTTCATCGGCGGCAAGACTGCTGACGGCAAGGACGGCACCACTGCTATTGCTCCAGTCGGCAATGGTGTTAACCTGGTAACTGTTGGCGAGGAAGTTACTTCTCCTGTCTCTATTGACATCCAGAAGATCCTCGACGGCGTTTGTCCAAAGCTTATCCCACTGGCTCTTACCCTTTGCCTGTATTACCTCATGGCAAAGCGTAACTGGACTCCAATCATGTGCATCTGCCTGCTTCTGGTAATTGCACTTCTTGGTTCTGGCTTTGGCGTTCTCCCATATATTTGGGGTTAAGTAAGTGTGACGGGTGTCCACTTAGTGGGCACCCGTCTTTTATAGGAGAGTTTTGATGACAACGTTTATGGGAAGACAGCCACTCTACGAGCAGCTAGCAAATATGCTGCGCTATCGTATTGAGAACGAGATGGATCCAGACGATCCACTTCCTTCTGAGCGTGAACTCTCTGATTCCTACGGACTTTCTCGCACCACGGTAAGACTTGCCCTGCAAGAGCTTGAACACATGGGGCTCATTTATCGTCAGCGTGGCCGCGGTACCTTTGTTGCAGACGTCTCTGAACGTGCAACAGACCTTATGGGAGGCTATAGCTTTACTGACCAGCAGCGTCAGTTAGGTCGCGTTCCTAAGACAACTATTCTGGAGTTTGACACTATTGAGGCTAATAAGTTCTTAGCCCAGCATATGCACGTTATTCTTGGCGAGAAACTCTTCCGCATCAAGCGTTTAAGAAGTGCCGATGACGTACCTATGATGCTGGAAGTAACGTATCTTCCAGTTTCACAGTTTTTCTCGCTCACTGCTCATGATGTTGAGCAAAAATCTCTCTACCAAATTTTTGAAGAAGACTACAACATAAAGATTGGCGTAGCAGAAGAGGAGTTCAAGGCTTCAATTGCTCGCTCAGATGACGCCACTTTATTGCAAATTTCTGAAGGTTCGCCTGTTTTGAGTCTCACACGCACCACGTACAATGACAGAAATATCATTGTTGAGTTCACACTAAGCGTGGCTCGTGCGGATCAGTTTAGATACAAAATTGTACATACACGCAGTTAAATAACTGTGAGAAGGGATATCAATGTTTAAGAAGAGCCAAGAAGAGCTAAAGGCATTAGGCGCTCATATTACAACTGCCGAAATTAAGCAGCAGCCTGAGCTTTGGGAATCTACCTTTGGCATTTATCAGGAGAACCTTTCTGCAATTAAAGAGTTTGTCGAGCGTGCTCTCAATCTTGGCGAGGGTCGTCGTACCCGCGTGGTCTTTACGGGTGCAGGTACCTCGGCATATGTAGGCGATACCATTACTCCGTATCTTCGTTCTCATGGCGAGAAGAGCTCTTTTGAGTTTGCGTCTGCTGCAACTACTGATATTGTTTCTGATCCTTATGGCAGTCTTGATCCAGATGATCCAACGGTCTTGGTTTCTTTTGCGCGCTCTGGTAATAGTCCAGAGAGTCTTGCTGCAGTAAATATTGCTCGCAAGATTGTTAAAAATCTTTTGCTTATCAATATTACCTGCGCTCCTGAAGGAAAACTTGCTGTTGAATCCGCAGGTAAAGACGATACATTGCTTCTTCTGATTCCTGGTGCAAATGACCAGGGCTTTGCTATGACCGGTTCTTATAGCTGTATGACACTTCTTGCAACTCTTGTATTTGATAGTGCTGATGACTCACAGAAGAAGGCTTGGATTTCTGATGCTGCTGAGCTGGGTAGGCAGGTAATTGAGCGCGAGGAAGAGATTGCTGAGTGGCTCAAGAGCGATTTCAACCGCATTACCTATCTGGGCTCTGGTCCTTTTGTGGGTCTTGCTCATGAGGCTCAGCTTAAGATTTTGGAGCTTGCAGCTGGTATTAATGCAACGTCGTGGGATTCCTCGATGGGATATCGTCACGGACCAAAGTCGTTTGTCGACGAACACACCCTAGTGTTTGATTTTGTTTCCAATAACCCTTATACGCGTCAATATGATCTGGATATTCTTGACGAGATTAAGGGAGACCAGATTGCTGCTCTGACCATTGGTATTGAGCAAGAGGGGGCAACAAACTTTACGGGAAGAACATTTAGTCTACCAGTATTTACAGAGCCTCTACCAGCACCTTATTTGGCTCTGCCTTTTGTAATGGTTGCTCAAGTCGTGGCACTCTTGAACTCAGTTCGTGTCAATAACAAACCAGACACACCTTCTCCAACTGGTCAGGTTAATCGAGTGGTTAAGGGTGTTACAATTCACTCACTATAGGAATTACTAAGAAGGACGTGCCTATGGCGCGTCCTTTTGAGAATGATTGAGGTACGTATGAGTACATTTGCAGTTAAAGCAGATAAGTTCTTTTTGCCAGGAGCAACTTCTGGTCCAGGATATTTGCTCGTAGAAGACGGTGTATTTGGTCATTTCACTAAAGAGAAGCCAGACTGCGAGATTATTGACCGCACTGGTTCTTGGGTGGCACCTGGCCTTGTTGATACACATATCCATGGCTTTCTGGACCACGATATTATGGACTGCGATCCTGATGGCGTCATTGAGATTGCCCAGGGTTTGCTCTCTAACGGTGTAACTTCTTGGCTTCCAACAACACTAACCGCAAGTGTTGAGCAAACTGGCGATGCTTGTGAGTCCGTTGCTGATGCAGCAGAGGGAATTGCGGCAAACGGTATTGACGCTGCTCGCATCCAGGGCATCTTCCTAGAGGGACCTTTCTTTACCGAGAAACACAAGGGTGCCCAGAATCCTGCGTACTTCCTTGATCCAGATGTAGAGGTCTTTGATGAGTGGCAGGAGCGCGCTGACGGCTGGATTGCCAAGATTGCTATTGCTCCAGAGCGCGATGGCGCTCCAGAGTTCTGTGCAGAGATGGCAGACCGCGGTGTTCATGTGGCACTTGGTCACTCCGATGCAACGTATGAGGAAGCTCTTGCCTGCGTAAACGCTGGCGCAGATATCTTTGTTCACACCTATAACGGCATGAGCGGTCTTCACCACCGTGAGCCAGGTATGGTTGGTGCTGCAATGACCACCCACGGTACTTATGCAGAGGCTATTTGCGACGGCCATCACCTTAATCCTATTGCAGTCCGTGCTCTGGTAAATGCAAAGGGATATGACCATACCGTTCTTATTACAGACTGCATGCGTGCAGGTGGTATGCCTAATGGACAGTACAAACTAGGCGATTTCCCTGTTGTTGTTGAAGGTGGAACTGCTCGTCTGATGGATGAGTCTCACAGCCTTGCAGGTTCAATCCTTCGTCTGTTTGAAGGCGTGAAGAACGTCTTTGACTGGGGTATTGTATCTGCTGAAGAAGCAGTTCGTATGGCTTCAGAAAACCCAGCTCGTTCCTGTGGTATTGATGATGTTTGTGGCTTCATTCGTCCTGGATATGATGCTGACTTTATTGTTGTTACAAAAGATCTTCAGCTTGAAGAGACGTTCCTTGGAGGAAAGAGCGTTTACAAGGCTTAAGCAGCAGATCTTGAGTAATGCAAACTAAAGGAAGCCTATGGAGTTCTATTCCCATAATTATTTAATTCACCATGCGACAGTATTTGACTGGACTCAGCTTGTTCTATTTGGCCTTGTTGCACTTCTAATGATCTTCTCGCTTGTGCATTACATGCGTGATAGAAAGAATTCTAAGTATCGTGAGCTGGCGCTTATTGCGCTGTTCTCATTAATCTTTCTTGGACTTCTACAGCTTGATCGTGTGCTAGAGGTCAATCAGACAAGTAAGCACTATGAGTCAATTGTTTCCTCACAAGAAAGCTTCGCTCGACGTCTTGAGGTTGATTTTGACCACGTGTACGTTGCCTTTGATAGCCAGGGAAATCCCTCGTATCTTGAGGTTGACGGTAAGTATTATCACGTTTTGAAAAATACCGAGAATGACTATGTCATTGAACAGATCAATCTCATTGGTAATGACATTAAGCATGTAGAGGAGTAGATCGATGAACTTTTATTTAGAAGTTGCCATTAAATTGTGCATCGGTCTTTTCTCGCTTGTTCTGGCAATTAACGTCAGCGGAAAAGGAAACCTAGCACCAACTGCAGCAATTGACCAGGTTCAAAACTTTGTACTTGGCGGCATTGTTGGCGGCATGATCTACAACAGTTCAATTACCATTTTGCAGTTCACCCTTGTCCTGCTTATTTGGCTCATTATTGTCATGGTTCTCAAATGGTTGAGAACAAACAATATGCTGGTCAAGCAGTTGATTGATGGACGTCCTGTTATTGTTATTGATAAGGGCAAGCTGCTTGTAGACAACTGTAGGTCTATGGGTCTCACTGCCTACGATGTGTCGCTGAAGCTTCGCCAGGCAGGAGTGAATTATATCTCAGACGTTAAGCGTGCCATTCTTGAGCAAAATGGACAGTTGATTATTGTTAAAAAAGGAGAAGAGAACGTTAGATTCCCGCTTATTACTGACGGACAAGTTCAGACGAACATTCTTGAGACGCTGGACCTGGAAGAGAATTGGCTTGAAAGAGAACTTGAGCATCAAGGTTATAAGTCTGCTTCAGAGGTTTATTTGGGTGAGTATAATAGTGGAGCTTTGATTATTACTCCGTATGCGGAGAAAGATCAGTAGCTTAGCAAGAGATAAAACAGTTAACCTGTTTATTCCAATTCCGTTTGCGGAAAAGATAAGAAATTTATCGTTGACTTGAATTGGAATATGTATACTAAGGCTAACTTTTAGAAAGCGGACTGTCGGATGACAGCCCGCTTTCGTGCTAAAGGGGAAGCATGAATGCATGTTCAGATGATGAGAAGTGAGTAGAAAGGCAAAGAAGTGAGGAGAAACATGGGTTTCTCGCCATGTTTTTATGCTTGGTAGCGAGGACAATCGCACGATTTTGTTTGAAGAATTTGGCACTACACCGTATTGGTTTTTATAGTTTTGGGAGATGTAACATGAATTTGAATCCAACCGTTTCTCGTCGTAGCGCACTTGTAGCTTCCGCTTTTGGCGTGAGTGCTATTCTTGCTGGCTGCAAGCCTGAGGCTCAAAAGCAAGAAGGAGCTTCTGATAACAAAGACCAGAAGAAGCTCAGCATTGTTGCAAGTTTTTATCCTATGTATGATTTTGCAAAGCGCATTGCTGGCGATCATGCTGAGGTAACATGCCTCGTTCCAGCAGGTACTGAGCCACATGATTGGGAGCCATCCAGCAAGGATATGAAGACTATCCAGGAAGCAGACTTCTTGATTTACAACGGTGCTGGTATGGAGCACTGGGTCAAGGACGTACTTGATGGACTTGGTTCTGGCACAAAACTTACAGCAGTTGAGACCAGCAAAGACGTTAAACTTCTTGAGCTTGAAGAGGACGATGATCACGATCATGAGGAGAAGAAAGACGACCATGATCACGATCACGATCATGGCGGAACTGACCCTCACGTTTGGCTGAGCCCTCTGAATGCAAAGATTCAGATGAAGAATATTTGTGATGCGCTTTCCGAGAAGGACTCTGAGCACAAGTCAGAGTATGCTGCCAATCTTGATAAAGCAAATGCAGACTTTGATACGCTTGATAGTGAGTTCCACAAGGGTCTGGATTCACTACCTAACAAGACCATTGTTGTTTCTCACCAGGCATTTGGTTATCTATGTGAGGCATATGGTCTTACACAGATGCCAATCGAGGGTGTTGAGGCAGATGCAGAGCCAAATGCTCAAGAAATGAAAGAGATTACTGAGTTCGTAAAAGAGCATAATGTAAAGGTTATTTTTACGGAGGAACTGGTAAGTCCTAAGGTTGCTCAAGCAATTGCTGAGGCAACAGGCGCTCGTGTTGAAGAGCTTAACCCACTTGAGGGACTTACTGATGACGAGCTCAAGGCGGGCGAGGATTACCTCTCTGTTATGCGCGAGAACCTCAAGGCTCTTGAGGGCGCTCTCGCATAGTGTGTTGCCAGCTTAGGCTGGATGTTTGGAGGACGTGTTGCAGGAAAGTCAGATAGCCGTTTCGCTTCAAGACGTGAGTTTTTCTTACAAGAAGACGCGTGTCTTAAGCGATGTAAATTTAGACGTTCATCAAGGTGAGATTTGTGCGCTTATTGGTGATAACGGAGCTGGTAAATCTACGCTCTCTCGTATTGTGGTGGGTGAGCTTGAGCCAACTAGCGGTAAGTCACTTCTTTTTGGAACGTCCTCGACTCGGTTTAAAGACTGGGAGCGTGTAGGCTATGTCCCACAGCTGCCTTCAGAATCGGTTAATCGCTTTCCTGCAAGCGTCGTCGAGCTAGTAGATGCAAGTCAGTATGCTCGTGCCAAAAAGGTAAAGATGAGCGCAAAAGAGCGTCGCGAGCGCACGCTTGAGGCACTTGACCTTGTAGGTATGACTGACTTTTCCACGCGTATTATTAGGGAACTCTCTGGAGGACAGCTCCAGAGAGTTCGCCTTGCCTGCGCGCTGGTAGGAAACCCATCACTACTTATCCTGGACGAGCCTACAACTGGTCTTGATAAAGAGAGTCGCAATCATTTCTATAGCCTAGTGCGAGAAGCCCATGCAGCTAGAGATCTTGCGGTACTTATTGTTACGCATGATCTTGCAGCTCTTGATGCGCTGGCTTGTCGAGTTGTTGAAGTTGCTGACCACAAAGCTACAGAAATTGCAGGTAGGGGTCACGGTCATGATCACTGTGCAGTTCATGGAGCTCACTGTGACCTTGACTCTCATCATGTCCACGACCACAATCGCGGAAAATTAGATGATTTTGCTTTAACGGAGTCCCTTGGTCCTGCGTCCGACGTTGTTCAAGATGCCCAAGACTCGTACGAGAGGAGGGCATAAATGTTTGAATACGTATTTATGCAGCGAGGAATTCTTGTGGGAATTCTTCTGGGAGCAATTATTCCGCTGGTAGGCGTTACGGTTGTATTGAAGCGCCTTTCTATGATTGGCGACGCTCTCTCACATACCTCTCTTGCAGGTGTTGCAGGAGGCATGATTGCGGGCATTAATCCTGTTGCCGGAGCAATTGCCGCTTGTTTGGGTGGTGCTCTTTGTGTTGAGGGAGTACGTCGTCACTTCAAAGACCAGTCAGAGCTTGCCGTTGCCATTGTGATGGCAGCTGGTATTGGTCTAGCAGGTGTTTTGTCAGGTTTTGTTCCTAACTCATCAAGCTTCAACAGCTTTATGTTTGGCTCTATCCTGACGGTAAGCGAGCAAGAAGTTCAGATGATTGTGGTCATTAGCGTACTTGCAGTCGCATTCTGCTTCTTCCTTAGAAAAGAACTTTTCTTGATGTCTTTTGATGAGCGTCATGCCCGTTGTGTTGGTGTACCCGTAAGTCTTATTAACTTTGGTTTTGTTATTGCAGTAGCTTTGGTGGTTGCCGTAGCAGCAAGAACGGTTGGCTCACTTATTGTTTCATCTATGATGGTAGTTCCTGTTGCCTGCGCTCTGCAGATTTCCCGCAGTTGGAAGCAATGTTGTCTGTATGCAAGCACGGTGGGTATGCTGACCTCACTTGGTGGACTTGTTGTCTCCTATGAGCTTGGCCTTAAACCTGGAGGAACCATCGTTCTTCTCGCGGTTGTTACGCTTTTGTTTATCTTTCTGGTAAAAAGGGTTGTGCTGCTGCTCAAAACTCGCACAGTGTGATACTCTGAACAAAGTGCGTTGACGGAGAGGTCTGCCGGAGCACGTTGTGAACAGAGAGGGTGTTCGTGGTTGAGAAACACCTGCACAGCGCTGGTAGAGTTCACTCCCGAGCTACAACTTGAACGGCGTCATTGCTTAGTAGGGAAGTCGTCCGCCTAACGAGACTAGGCTTTCAAGTGGATTGCACAGAGAGAAAACTGCGCAATCAACCGAGGTGGTACCGCGGAAATTTTCCGTCCTTGGGCATATGCTCAGGGACGGTTTTCTATTGAAAGGGTAATTACATGGGAATGTCTGAGGAACTCTCGGCAATTCGCGAGCAAGTACTTCAAGGAATTGCTAAGGCAACAAACCTTGAAGCACTTGAGAAGGTGCGCGTTGCATCAATGGGAAAGAAGGGCTCTCTTACGGCAATTATGCGTATGATGGGTCAGGTTCCCGCAGATCAGCGCCCTCAAATGGGTCAGCTTGCAAATACCGTTCGTGCTAACGTTGAGACCGCTATTCGCGAGCGTCAGCTTGCCTTAAAGCGAGAAGCCCTTGAAGCCCAGCTTAATGCTGAGGCAACTGATATTACCCTTCCAGGTCGTCGTCTGAGTCCTGGTACTCAGCACCTCATTGAGCAGGTACGTGAGGAGATGGAAGACATCTTTGTCAGCATGGGCTACACCATTGAGACAGGCCCTTATGTTGAGACTACCTACTACAACTTCACAGCTCTGAATGCTCCAGAGGACCATCCAAGCCGTTCTGGTAAGGATACGTTCTACGTGGTGGATAATGCACCAGAAGGAAAAGAGTCGCACGTACTGGGCGAGTCTGACGTGCTTCTTCGTACACAGACTTCTGGCGTTCAGGTACACACCATGGAGACAAAAGAGCCTCCTATTTACATGATTTGTCCTGGCACGGTATTCCGTCCTGACACCGCAGATGCCAACCACCTGCCTCAATTTACGCAGATGGAAGGCCTTGTTGTTGATGAGGGAATTACCTTTGGTGATCTCAAAGGTACCCTTGATCACTTTACTCGTGAGATTTTTGGTAAGGACCGCGCTACCCGCTATCGTCCTCACTTCTTCCCATTCACCGAGCCAAGCTGCGAGGTAGACGTTTCTTGTGGTGTTTGCCACGGTGAGGGCTGCCGTTTCTGCAAGAACACGGGCTGGCTTGAGATTCTTGGTTGCGGCATGGTTGATCCTAATGTCTTCAAGTACTGCGGTATTGATTCCGAGAAGTACACAGGCTTTGCCTTTGGCATTGGTGTTGAGCGTGTTGCAGCGCTCCGTTATGACCTTCCTGACCTGCGCATGCTCATCTCTGGTGACCAGAGAGTCCTGCGTCAGTTCTAATCATCGGCGTCTTATTAGAAAGGCAATCACATGCGTGTATCTTATGAATGGCTGAAGACGCTCGTTGATCTTCCTCAGGACCCAAAAGACCTTGAGCGTGAGTTTGTGCGCACCGGTACTGAGGTTGAAGCGGCAGAGCGTGTTGGCGCAAATCTTGACCATGTTGTTACTGCTCAGGTTGTAAGCAAAGAGCCTCATCCTGATTCTGATCACATGTACGTTACCCTGGTTGACGTGGGCAATAACAATGTAGATAAGGACGGAAATCCTGTTCCTCTACAGATTGTTTGCGGTGCTCAGAACTTTAATCAGGGAGACCACATTGTTACCGCAATGATCGGTGCGGTACTTCCTGGAGACTTTAAGATTAAAAAGTCCAAGCTGCGTGGTGTTGAGTCTTGCGGCATGAACTGCTCTTCTCGCGAGCTTGGTCTTGGCGATGACCAGAGCGGCATTATGATTCTTCCCGAGGATGCTCCAATTGGTGTACCTCTTACGGATTACCTGGGCATGTCTGATGTAGTTCTTGATTGCGAGATTACCCCTAACCGCCCCGACTGCCTTTCTATGACTGGTATGGCTGTTGAGGTTTCTGCAATGTATGACACTGACGCCCATATTGAGCTTCCACGTGTTACGTCTGAGTCTGGCGCAGATGCATCTGAGCAGGTTGATGTTACCATTGCTGATCCTGAGCTCTGCTCAAGGTACACTGCTCGCGTGGTTCGAAACGTCAAGATTGGCCCAAGCCCTGAGTGGCTTGCTCGTCGCGTTACGGCTTGTGGTGGCCGCTCAATCAACAACGTTGTTGATGTT
This sequence comes from Atopobium sp. ICM42b, assembly GCA_000564995.1. Lineage (GTDB taxonomy): Bacteria > Actinomycetota > Coriobacteriia > Coriobacteriales > Atopobiaceae > Lancefieldella. The sequence continues at coordinate 105,275 of JDFH01000012.1, read as the reverse complement.
ACTAACTACGTGATGTACCTGACCGGCCAGCCTCTGCATGCTTTTGACCTCGGAAAACTTACCAAGGAAGATGGCAAGTACCACATTGTGGTTCGTGCTGCAGAAGACGGTGAGCACATTGTGACGCTTGACGGAGAAGACCGCGAGCTCACGTCCGATATGACGGTCATCACAGATAACGGTAAAACTCCTATTGCACTTGCAGGTGTTATGGGTGGCCTGGATTCTGAAATTACCGAGAATACCGTTGATGTCCTTTTGGAATCCGCTGTCTTTGATAACGGCCACATTAGCCGTACCAGCAGAAACCTTGATCTGATGAGCGAGGCTTCTATTCGCTACGAGCGTCTTGTGGATCCAAACGGTTGCGCATCTGTTGCAGATATTGCAGCAGCACTCTTTGAGGAGTGCTGTGGTGCTGAGGTTTGCCCTGGTATTGTTGATGTATATCCAAAGGTAAAAGAGGCAGTAACTATTACGCTTCGCCCAGAGCGCGTTTGCTCTCTTGCAGGTGCTCAAATTCCAGAAGAGTTTATGGTTTCTCGCCTTACGCGCCTTGGCTGCAAGGTTGCTCCAGCAGACAACGGAGAGCTGAGCGTTATTGCTCCTACAAACCGCCCAGATCTTACGCGCGAGGTTGACCTTATTGAGGAGATTGTTCGCCTGTGGGGTGAAGGTGATATTGAGGCTACGCTTCCTGCTGCTCGAAACCATGCAGGCGGTTTGACTTCAGATCAGCGTCAGATTAGAAAGATTGGCCGTACGCTGCGCTCCCTTGGCCTCAACGAGACAAAGTCATATTTGTTTGCAAGTCCAGATGACCTCTCTAAGCTTGGTATGAGCGAAGAGGGAAGAGGCGTCCCTGTAAAGGTTATGAGCCCACTTGTTGCTGACCAGTCTGAGATGCGTCGCTCCATTGTTCCAGGTCTTCTGCGCTCTATTGCATACAACCTTGCTCATGGTGTCTCTAATATTGCCATGTATGAGCTGGGTCGTGTGCTCTTTGGACATAAGGATAAGAGCCAGCCAGATGAGCCAAGCTATGTCTGTGGCGTATTGGTTGGTCGTCCAGCAGATGACGCTTGGAATGCTAAGTATCCAGCCTACGATTTCTTTGACGCCAAGGGTATTGTTGAGGGCCTGCTTGAGGCACTTCGCATCCCTAAGGTTCGTTTCCGTGTAGCTGAGCCAGAGCAATACGGTTGGCTGCAGCCTGGTCGCGCTGCTGAGATTCTTGCAGGTAGCGAGACAATCGGTTGGGTTGGAAACATTCATCCTTTGTCGCTCCAGAACTTTGACATTGAGGTTCCCGTCATCGCCTTTGAGATTTCTGTTGCGTCGCTTTTGCGTCTTTCTCAGAAAGACCTTCCTATTGTGGAGCCTCCAACCTACCCAGGTATCTCCATTGACCTGGCAATTGTTGTTGACGAGAGCGTCACTGCAGAGCAGCTAGTTCAGCGTTTGAAGTCTGCTGGTGGCAAGCTCCTATGCGACATCAGACTCTTTGACGTGTACCGCGATTCGCTGCGTGTTGGTGAGGGCAAGAAGTCCATGGCCTTCTCGCTTACGTATCGCGCAGACGACAGAACGCTTACTTCAGAAGAGGTCGAGAAGACCCACACAAAGCTTGTGGAGAAGGTTCTTCGTTCTACCGGCGGAGAAATTCGCGGATAAGCAGGTAATTGTAGTGCCAAGTTGGAACGTACATATTGCTCATGCTGACCGGCTCCTTGAGAAAGGAGCCGGTTGCTTGGGTGTAGATATTCACTACCCTGATGCATTTCTGCTTGGAAATGTTGCTCCTGATGTGCACGTTGGCTTTATGGTTCCAGACTATTCTCACAAGGTGAGATATGGCCGAAGCCATCAATCGTATCCAGGTAGCTTGCCTATTCCAAGTTATAAGCGGTATCAGCGAAATTTTATGGGTGGTCTTAACCCAGCCAAGTATCTGCTACAGACTGACTTTATCCAGCCAAATGTGAGTTATTGCTCAGATGAGCAGCGCAGCTTAGTAGATCAGCGCCAGCTCAGAGAGCTTATCGTGGGCATTTGGTGCCACCTTGTTTGCGACCACGTGTATAACGCTCATACACGGGCATTTTTGCGTGCTCATCATATTCCGACAGGAGAAGATGCACGTATTCGTAAGCAAGCAGATTTTGATATTTACGGGCGCTCGCTTGATATGAATTGTCTGCCAGAAGCATCTGATGAGCTCTTTGCAGTTGCCGCGGCTCATCCACAGTATGGGTTTACACATTCAGATGTTGAGCAAACACTTCAGGTTATACAGCGCATTGCAGAGGAGAATCGCCAGAATAGTGTGAGCTCCCCGCAGTATCAAATGCTTAATACAGAGTTTTTCTCGTCAGCCTATAAAGAGGCAGAGGAAACGATAGTTCAAGGATTTATGCTGCAAAAACATAACTAATTCAGTTAAAGTTATATTCTCGCTTTTCTGAGATAGGTTTTGGAGGACGCTATGGAAAAGATGGAATCTCGCGGAACATTTACGGAGTATCTGCCTTCATACACCATTGGTGTTGATGCTTATAAGTCGGTACTGCACATTGTTAAGCGATTTGGTAAAAATGCCGTAGTCATTGGTGGACCAACTGCAATGGAGAAGGCACGTCCAAAGCTTGAGGCCGCACTTGCGGGTTCTGAGGTTTCTATCTCTTCTTGGATTTCTTACGGCACTAACTCTACGCACGCAAATGCCAAGAGAATTGCAGCAATGCCTGAGGTTATTGCTGCTGATATGCTCTTCCTTGTTGGCGGCGGTCGCGCAATTGATGAGGGTAAAGAGATTGCAACTATCCTGGACAAGCCATACTTTACCTTCCCAACACTTGCTTCTAACTGCGCTCCTGTAACAAGAATTGCTGTTTTCTATAAAGAAGACGGTTCTGCAGATACGTACTTCATTCCTGCTGAGCTGCCCGTTCATACCTTTATTGATACGCAGATTATTGCAGAGAGCCCGGATGAGTACTTCTGGGCAGGAATTGGCGATGCCTTCTCTAAGGGTCCTGAGGTTGAACTTTCTTCCAGAGAAGTTGAGCTGCTCCACAGCCCTCTTATGGGACGAGCTCTTGCCGCAGGTGCCTGCATTGAGCCTCTGTTTGATAATGCAGAGCAGGCACTGGCAGATAAGCGCGCTGGTATTGTTTCTGAAGCATTTGAAAACGTTGTTCTGAACATCATTGTGACTGCTGGTATTGTTTCTAATATGACCACCAATCTTTGCGCAGAGCGCGGCGCGTATTACTTTAATTCCTCAACCGCTCACGCCTTCTACAATGCCTTTACTGCTCTGGGCGAGCGTGGCGAGAAACACCTTCATGGTGAGGTTGTTTCCTTTGGTACCTGCGTCCTTTATGCCTTTGACGGCAACCTTAAAGCACTTGAGGAGCAGGTGGCGCTTAATAGAAAGCTTGGTCTCCCAACCACCTTGGCCAATCTGGACATTACTCCAGAATCAGTTGACGCTGATCTGGACATCATTGTTGAGCGAGCTCAGAAGACCAACGAGTGGGGTCGCGCTCCTTATGGCTTTACAACTGATCGTTTCCGCCAGGCAATTCTTGATACCGATGCATACGGTAGGGTAGTTGCTTCTGGCGAGAAGGACCAAGAGACAGCAGCTCTTGATGTAATTGCTGCACATGCTCCTTCAGCTGAGACGGCTGTACCACGCAAGATGTAGTTGCAAGTAACCTGAAGAATCACTGTAGGAAGAGGACTTGTAGGAGCCAGCTTTCTTAAGTCGCTTCACGGTTATATAAAAAGTTTATGTATCAAATGGCAGTTTATTTGGATAAGCTGCCATTTCTTTTAGTTGCAATTTTTATTCACTATAATTAACAAAATTTAGCACAAACAAAAAATAACGTGTACGGTCGTTTTTTATCGGTGAAAGACATATTGAGTGTTTGTTACCGTGTTTTACCTTGCAATGGTTTATCTTAGTAACTATCAACTACGAGTCTTTATGGATAACAAATCTATAAAATGTGTAGATTTCATTGGTAAGCGCGGAGGTGAGCATGGCAGAGTTAAATGCATCGTTAGCTGTAAGTGACCAGGATGCATACTTGTTTGCACAAGGAAAATGGTTCCAGAGCCACAAGAAATTAGGTGCACACCCTGCGGTTCAAGAAGATGGAGTTGAAGGCTATCATTTTGCGGTTTGGGCACCCAATGCGGCCTCTGTCTCTGTTGTTGGAGATTTTAATAATTGGGATGATACCGTCAACGTTCTTTCTCGTTCAAAATACGGCGGAATCTGGGAAGGCTTTATTCCAGGAATCACCTCGGAAGTATTGTATAAATTCCTGATTGTATCCGCTTCTGGACAGAAGATTTTTAAGGCTGACCCCTATGGTACATATGCAGAGGTCAGGCCACATACGGCATCTATTACGTTTGACCCAGACGTGTATGTTTGGGAAGACGATGCATGGATGAAAAGGCGTGCATCGCTTAAGTTCCTGCATAGTCCTCTTAACATCTTTGAAGTTCATCTTGGAAGCTGGAAGCAGCATACTGACCTGACTGCCCAAGAGGAAGATTCTGCTGATGCAGAAGCTGCAGAGCAGGCTGAAGAACCTAAAGATTACTTTGATACCAACGTAGATGCTTTCTACACCTATGATGAATTGTCAGAAGAGCTGGTAGCTTACGTTAAAGAGATGGGCTACACCCACATCGAACTTCTCCCCGTTATGGAGCACCCTTTTGATGGATCTTGGGGTTATCAGGTAACGGGTTATTTTGCTCCCACCTCAAGGTATGGCAATCCTGCCCAGTTCAAACACTTTATTGATTGCTGCCATCAGGCTGGCATCGGTGTCATTTTAGACTGGGTCCCAGGAGGCTTCTGCAAAGACGCTCATGGTCTTGCAGAGTTTGATGGCACTAGGCTCTTTGAAGAAAAAGAGCATCCTAACTGGGGAACTCTTAAGTTTAATCTTACTCGTGGTGAGGTTAGAAGCTTCCTTGTTTCCAACCTACTCATGTGGCTGAATGAGTATCACGCTGATGGCATTCGTGTCGATGGCGTCAGTAGCATGTTGTATATGAATTTTGGTATCGACGATCCTTCTCAGAAGCGTTTTAACCATAAGGGAACTGAAGAAGATTTGGATGCAAGTGCTTTTCTGCGTCTTTGTAATGAGACTGCTCAGAAAGAGCATCCTGACGTTCTTATGATTGCAGAAGAGTCCACAGCATGGCCGCTGGTTACCTATCCTCCAGAGGTTGGAGGACTTGGCTTTAACCTTAAATGGGATATGGGCTGGATGAATGATACTCTGCACTATTGTCAGACTGATTTCCCTTATAGACCAGGCAACCACCGTCTTCTGACCTTCTCTAGCATGTACCAGTTCAACGAGAACTTTGTGCTGCCATTCAGCCATGATGAGGTTGTTCATGGTAAGTGTAGCCTTATTCAGCGTATGCCAGGGGATTGGTGGAGACAGTTTGCTGGCATGAGGGCTTTGGCACTTCATCAGATGACTCATCCGGGCGCTAAGCTCAACTTTATGGGCAACGAGATTGCGCAGTTTATTGAATGGCGCTACTACGAGGGTATTGAGTATTACTTGACTGAGGAGTATCCAACTCACGCTCATCAGCAGGCATTTATTAAGGCTCTTAATCATTTCTATAAGAATCATCCAGGACTTTGGCAGTATGCCTACGACAACCGTGGATTTGATTGGATTGACGCAGACAATAATGAACAATCAATCATCTCGTTTGTTCGTCACGGAAGAAAGCCTTCCGAGGACCTGGTTATTCTCATCAATTTTGACGTTGCAACCCATCAGAACTTCCGTTTAGGCATGCCTTCTGCAGGTGTGTGGAAAGAAGTGTTTAATTCCGACGCAAAAGAATTTGGCGGTTCGGGTATTGTGAATACTAAGAAACTTTCCACCAAGCCAGTGGCATGGAATGGAAGAGATTATTCGGTAGAGCTGTCTGTTCCTCCGCTTGGTGGCATTGTTTTAGCGTTTGAGAAAGAACTTCCAAAGAGGGGGAAGCATGGCCGTAAATAACGGACAAAACATTTTTACCGATAAACAAGACTTTGAAGAGCAGTATCGCGATAAGTTCATCAAGATTCTTGGTAAATACTATGGAGAATGCACTGATCAGGAGCGCTATAACGTTCTTGCCCACCTCATTGCAGAAAAGGCGCGAGAAATTCAGTCAACCTCCTATATTCATGCTGACAAGCAGGTCTATTACTTCTCTCTTGAGTTCCTTCTAGGACCACTACTTGAGAATTATCTACTCAATCTTGGTATCACCGACGTTGTTGCAGAGGGCCTTAAAGAGATGGGCACCTCTCTTCATGAGCTTGCCGCTCAAGAGGTAGACCCTGGCCTTGGCAATGGTGGTCTGGGTAGGCTCGCCGCGTGCTTCCTGGACTCCATGGCACACGAGGGAATGGCTGGCTTTGGTAATGGTATGAGATACCGCTACGGCCTCTTCCGCCAGGAGATTAAGGATGGACGTCAGGTAGAGCGTACCGATAACTGGCTGGCAAATGGATATCCTTGGGAAGTCAGAAAAGACGATTCTAGCGTACTGGTGCGCTTTGGTGGCACAGTTGTAAGGCATGAGGACGAGAATGGCAACTTCTGGTTCTCGCAAGAGGGTGGCCAGGTAGTAAGGGCTGTTCCATACGATGTGCCTATTGTTGGTTATGGCGCAAAAACCGTAAATAAGCTGCGTCTTTGGTCTGCAGAACCAGCAGAGGAAGACTTTGATCTTGATGCTTTTAACGCCGGCGATTATGCACGTGCTAATAAGTTCCGCTCTGACGTTGAGGCAATTTCAACCATTCTGTATCCAAATGACTCTGGTGAGCACGGACGCATTCTTCGCTTAAAGCAGGAGTACCTGTTTGTCTCCGCTGGTCTTCAGTCCATCCTCCGTGCGTATAAAGACAAGTATGGTGAGGATTGGGATCACTTTGCTGACCACGTCTGCATCCACACTAACGATACGCATCCAGCAATGTGTGGACCAGAGCTTATGCGTCTGCTTGTTGATGACCACGGCGTTGACTTTAACGAGGCATTTGATATCGCGAGAAACGCAATTTCTTATACCAACCACACCGTTATGCCTGAGGCTCTTGAGAAGTGGCCTATTAACACCTTCCGTGAGCTGCTTCCTCGCTTGTATATGTTTATCGACGAGGTTGATCGTTGCTATAAGGAGCAGCTGCTTGTTGACTCTAACGGCAACACCGAACTTCTCGCCTCAACAGCTGTGTTGTGGGATAACACCGTTCGTATGGCTAACCTCTCTATTTTGTTTAGCCACTCGGTTAACGGTGTATCTGATCTGCACACTAACATTTTGAAGCAGAGTGTTTTGAAGGACTTCTACAAGCTTCGTCCAGAAATCTTTAATAACAAGACTAACGGCATCTGCCACCGTCGCTTCTTGGCACAGGCAAATACCGCTTACGCAAAGCTTATTACTGAGGCTATTGGTACCGGCTGGCTTGATGATGCCAATGAGCTTCAGAAGCTTTCTGCTTTTGAGAACAATGCTGAGTTCTTGGACAAGATGGACGCTGCAAAGAAAGAAGAAAAAGAGCGTCTTGCTGCATACGTCAAGAAGACAACTGGTGTTGAGATGGATACCAATACCATCTTTGATACGCAGGTAAAACGCTTCCATGCATATAAGCGTCAGCTGCTTAATGTCTTTAAGATTTTGTATCTCTACAACCGTATGCTTGATGATCCAAGCTATAAGCCAGCTCCAACAACCTTTATTTTCTCGGGCAAAGCTGCTCAGAGCTATACCTTTGCAAAGGAAGTCATTCGACTTATTCACTCCGTTGCAGACGTGGTTAACAACGACGAGCGCATTGAGGGTCGTCTGAAGATTGTCTTTATTCCAAACTTTGCTGTTTCAAATGCACAGCTTATCTATGCTGCATCTGATATTTCAGAGCAGATTTCGGTTGCTGGTGCAGAGGCTTCTGGTACCTCAAACATGAAGCTTATGATGAATGCGGCTCTGACCCTTGGAACATATGACGGTTCGAATATTGAGATCTCTGAGCTTGCAGGACCAGAGAACATCAAGATTTTTGGTCTTCGTGCAGACGAGGTCCAAGAGGTATATGCTTCCGGCACCTACTTTGCACAAAACCTGCTTAACCAGAACCCAACACTGGCTCGCATTGTAAATATGCTGACCGATGGCTCGTTGAGCCGACTCTCTGGCAACTTTGAGTCAATTCGTGACTATCTGCTGATTAACAATGATCCTGACCTGGTGCTTATTGACTTTGACGCCTACGTGAAGGCATGGGAAGAACTTACTCAGTCCTATGCAGATCGTCGTAGCTGGAATGCTCGCGCACTTCACAATACTGCAAACTCTGGTTTCTTCTCGGCTGATAGAACTATCAGGGAGTACATGGAAGATATTTGGCACGTGTAAGGATCTGCATTTAGGTTCAATCGTCGTAAGACGTTGAGAATAAAGACCTCTGTTGGGGAGAGAGGAGATTTGGATATGAGCAAAAGGGAATGTCTTGCAATGCTACTTGCAGGAGGACAGGGAAGCCGCTTAGGTGCTCTGACCTCAAAAGTAGCTAAACCTGCTGTCTCGTTTGGTGGCAAGTTCCGCATTATTGACTTTGCATTATCCAACTGCGCAAATTCAGGAATTTCTACGGTAGGTGTTTTGACACAGTATCGTCCGTATTTGCTTCACTCTTACGTGGGATCAGGTAGTGCTTGGGACCTTGATGAGCGCGGTGGTGGAATTTCAATTCTGCCTCCCTTCGCAACACAGTCTGGTGGTGCATGGTATGCGGGAACCGCAGATGCCGTCACCCAGAATATTGGTTACATTGAGCAGAATAACCCTGATTACGTACTAATTCTCTCTGGCGATCAGCTTTACCGTATGGACTACGGCGAGATGCTCGCCTGCCATAAGAAGAACAACGCAGACCTTACGATTGCCGTCATGCCTGTTCCTTGGGAAGAGACCTCTCGCTTCGGCATCATGTCCATTGATGATGAGGATAGGATCACCAAGTTTTCCGAGAAACCCAAAGAGCCAGAGTCCAACCTGGCGTCCATGGGAATCTATATCTTTAGCACAGACCTGCTTCTTGAGACTTTGCGTGAGGACGCAAAGAACCCTGAATCTTCTCATGACTTTGGCGGCGATATTATTCCGACGTTGCTTGATGATGGTAAACGTCTTTTTGCTTATCGCTTTGAGGGCTTCTGGCGTGATGTAGGTACTATTGCAAGCTATCATGAGACCAGCATGGATCTGCTTGGCTCTGAGCCTAAGTTTGACATCTTCTCGGACAAGTTCCCTATCTTGTCTAATGCTTCCACCCGTCCACCAGCGTACATTGGCGCTTTTGGAGAGGTAGACGACTGTCTGGTAAGCAACGGATGCCAGATCTTTGGTTATTCTCGCCATTCAATTTTGTCTACCGATGCCGTTATTGGTGAGGGAGCACGCGTTATTGACTCCGTACTTCTTCCTGGCGCAGAAGTTAAACCTGGTGCGGTGGTTATTCGTGCAATTCTTGGCGAGAACGCTGTGGTCGAGAAGAACGTCCATATTGGCAGCTCTGATTTGAACAAGGAGATTGCTGTTGTTGGAAATGATGTAGTAGTCGAAAGAGGTGAGCAATAATGAATAGAGTAATTGGTCTTATTACCTGCAATTATGCGTCTACTAACATGGAAATCGCCAATGATGTACGCCCAATTGCATCCATGCCTTTCTTGGGAAGATATCGCCTGGTGGATTTTCCTCTTTCAAATATGGTTAATTCGGACATTAGTACCGTTGGTGTCATCATGCCATTTAACTATCGCTCACTCATTGATCACCTTGGCTCTGGTAAAGACTGGAACTTGGACCGCAAGAGCGGTGGCATGTTTATCTTGCCAGGATCCGCTTTTGGTACCTCTCACACAGGTGCTCGTTTCCTGCTCAGAGATCTGATTTCCAACAGACCTTATCTTGAGAGAACTGACGCAGAGTATGTTCTGTTGTCCACTTCAAACTTTGTTTACAACGCTGATCTTACCGAGCTGCTTGATCAGCATCTAGAGTCTGACGCGGACATTACCATGATGACCTACACCACTCGTTATAACGATAGAGATGTTGTTGGTGTTGAGCTTGAAGGTGACCGCGTAGTCAAGACACATAATGGTGTCCAGCGCGGAGATGAAGCTTCCCTTGACTGCTTTATTATCAAGCGTGACCTGCTTATTGATATGCTTGATTGGTATAGAGCTACTGATTATCTTGACCTCTTTGAGGCGCTTCATGCTGACTACAACCGTGTTAAGGTCCGTACCTTCCACTTTGAGGGCCATGTAGCATCTATCTTCTCAAAGAACTCTTATTATCAGGCTAACATGGAGCTTTTGAACCCCATGCCAGCAAATGAGCTCTTTACCCCAGAGCGTTCCATTAAGACAAAGGCTCACGATACCGCTCCTGCAAAATTTGAGATTGGCTCAAAGGTAAGTAACTCTACTATTTCTGCAGGCTGCCGTATCCGTGGATCTGTTACCGGTTCCATCCTTGGTCGTAACGTCATCATTGAGCGTGGCGCAGTAGTACGCGATTCTATTGTGATGGAAGGTTGCATTGTTAAGGAAGGTTCTGTAGTCGAGCACGCTATTGTAGACCGTTCTAACATTATTCCTGCAGGTACTGAGCTTCGTGGTACCAGCGAAGAAATTCTTCTTCAGCGTAAAAACAATAAGAGGGTGGCGTAACAATGTCCCAAGTCTCCAAGCGTCGCAAACTTCGCGTTGTCTATGCAAGTTCAGAGGTGGCGCCTTTTTCCAAGTCGGGCGGTCTTGGAGATGTCTCGGGTTCATTGCCACAAGCACTTAAAAAAGTAGGAGCTCGAGTGGCGGTTATCTCGCCACTCTACAGCTCCATTAAGCCCGAGTGGAAACAAAAGATGAAGAAGGTCTACGAGCTTCAGGTGCCTCTTTCGTGGCGCTTTGAGTATTGTGGGCTTTGGCATCTGGTTCATGAAGGCGTTGATTTTTACTTTGTAGATAACGAGTCTTACTTTGCTCGTGATGGCCTCTATGGCTACTTCGATGATGGAGAGCGCTATGCGTTCTTCTCCAAGGCTCTGTGTGAGCTGATTGCACACGTCCCAGAGCTCTCCTGCGACGTTCTACACTGCAATGACTGGCAAACGGCACCAGCACCCGTATTTTTGCGTGAGCAGTATCAGGGCGTCCCTGAGGTCCACAACGTTAAGACGGTCTTCTCCATTCATAACGTTAAGTTCCAGGGCCAGTATACTGACAAGATGCTGAGTGACGTACTTGGTCTTGCTGATATCCCTGCTGCAGTTGATCAACTGAGGTGTGACGCAAGCTCTATCAACTTTATGAAGGGTGCACTTTGCTACTCCGATTATCTGCTCACTGTTAGCCCAACGTATGCCCGTGAGCTGCAGACAGAGCACTTCGGAGAGGGAATGGATGATATCTTCCGTCGCCGTCAAAGTGTACTGCGCGGCATCCTGAATGGTATTGATATTGGTGCGTGGTCACCTGCAAGCGATCCTTATATTCCACAGAACTTCTCGGCACGTCATGTGGAGGGCAAGGCTGAGTGTAAGCGTCAATTGCAAGAAGAGCTGGGTCTTGAGGTAGATCCCGACGCACCACTTGCGGTAATGGTTACGCGCTTGACTAACCAGAAAGGCTTGGGCCTGATTCGCTATGCGATGGACCGTCTTATTTGTGCAGGTATTGAGGTTGCTGTTCTAGGAACTGGTGACGCTGAACAAGAAGATGCTATGCGCTTCTTTGATGAGCACTATGGCAACCGTATGGCTGCACGTATTGAGTTTGATATTGCGCTTTCTCACCGCATGTATGCAGGTGCGGATATGTTCTTGATGCCATCAGAGTTTGAGCCTTGCGGTCTTTCTCAGATGATTTCTATGCGTTATGGCACGCTTCCTGTTGTTCGCGAGACGGGCGGTCTGGCAGATTCTGTCAAACCGTACAACCAGTTTACGGGAGAAGGAACCGGCTTTAGTTTTGCCAATCAAAACGCAGATGAAATGGCAGATATTATTCTGTACGCCGCCGATGTTTATAGAAACGATAAACAAGCGTGGACAAATCTTGTAAAACAGGCGATGGCAGAGGACTTTAGTTGGCATAACGCTGCAAATGAATATCTTGACGTGTATCATTTACTACACCCTGAGATTATTAGGTATGTACGTCGTCGAGATTGGTAAGAATGCAGGCTTTTCACAACACCTCAAACATTGTTTGTAGAGATCCAAAAGGCGCGGTAGAACTAGGTACTTCAGCAACAATCAGAATATTTGCTTGGGACGATGATGTTCAATCAGTAACACTTCGTCTCTGGCAAGAGTATGGCCCTGAATCGTCTTCAGAGGCCCAAGTTCTGTCTGGCGAGAAACGCGTGGTGATGCAAAAGAGTGATTTTGCTGGCGCGCTTCCGACTGGTGTACCTGACTATGCGCAGTGCTTTGAGGCAATTGTTAAACCAGCTGCTACGGGCCTTATTTGGTATCGTTTTGAGCTTCAGGCTTCTGACGGAGCAGTTTGGTCATATGGTGCTCAAGAAAATAGGTGTACCGGTGTTGGTAGCTTTGCTTATGGCGAGCCTCCTTCATTTCAGATTACTTGCTATGAGCCTCGTGGTAGCTTCGCAGGTGTAGAGGATCCTAGCTGGTACAAAGTGGGAGTTGTCTACCAGATTTTCCCTGACAGGTTTGCACGAGATGCAAACTGGCAAGAACGCACCAAGCAGGCGCTGGCTGTTCCAAGAAATGGGGTTTCTCGCCAGCTGGTTGAAGACTGGGAGAAGACTCCTGAGTATCGGCGAGATGCTAACGGCCGCATAACTGAGTGGGATTTCTACGGCGGTTCTTTGGCTGGCATTGAAGAGAAGCTTCCGTATTTGGAAAACCTCGGAATAACTGCGCTTTATTTGAATCCCATTTATGCTGCTTCTAGTAATCATCGCTACGATATTGCGGATTATTTGGAAGTAGATCCCGTTTTGGGCACCGTAGAGGATTTTGAACACCTCTGCGTTAAAGCGGCTGAGCACGGTATTTCCATTATTTTGGATGGCGTTTTTAATCACTGTGGTGCTGATTCAAAATACTTTAATAAATTCTCTAACTACTCTGAACCAGGAGCAGTTCAGCAGGCTGGCTCGCCCTATGATGAGTGGTTTACGTTCCGTGAGGATGGAACGTATGAGAGCTGGTGGGGTGTAGACGCACTTCCAACTATTGTCTCCGATAACCCCGATTATCAGGAGTTTATTTGTGGCAAGGATGGCGTTATTAGAACGTGGCTGCGTCGTGGTGCCCGTGGTTGGCGCTTAGACGTTGCAGATGAGATTTCTGATTCGTTCATTCAGAAGATTCGTGCAGCAGCGCTTGCCGAACGCAGTGATGCAGTCATTATTGGAGAGGTCTGGGAGGACGCAAGCAATAAGCGTGCGTACGGAAAACTCAGGCATTATCTGGAAGGCTCTGAGCTCGACGGACCTATGAATTATCCTCTACGCAAGTCCATTCTTTCATTTTTGATGAATGAGGCTGGTGCTGAGTCAACTGCTTTAGCTCTTGAGGAGCTGTGGGAAAACTATCCTCACGAGGCGTTTTATTCTTGCCTGAATGTGTTTGGAACACATGACAAAGAGCGACTGATTAACGTAGTTGCTGGAGCTCCTGCTCCAGATTCTCTTTCTGCTCATGAACAGGTAACGTACAGACTTTCTGCTGATCAGCGCGGTCTTTCTAAGGCTCGTATGTGGCAGACAGCTGTGCTGCAGATGACACTTCCCGGCGTTCCATCAATTTACTACGGCGATGAGATGGGCGTTGAGGGATTTGTTGACCCAACAAATCGCGCAACTATGCCATGGCCAGGAAGCAGTCCTCGTGCTGACTTGGACTACTTGCACATATATCGTAATGCTATTGCGTTAAGAAAGACCCTCCCACTACTGGTAGATGGCTCGTTTGAACCATTTGTCCCAGAATGTGGATCTGATGACGTTCTGGCATTTTGGCGTAAGCCTCTTCAAAAAGATAAGCAGCAAGAGCAGCAGGGCAAAGCCGCTTCTGGCATTTGTGTTCTAGTAAACAAGAGTCGCTCAGATGCTAAAACAGTATATGTTTCTGTACCTCAAAACATGCAGGTTATTGATGTTATTAGTGGCCAAGCAGTCCCCGTTAAGGACGGCAAAGCAGAGGTCTTTTTGTGGCAGCTCGGATGCACTGTCCTAAACGTGCAGCCAGCTCACAGGCTGCAAAAGCCCCTTGAGCCCGGCATGGGAGTGCTTGCTCATATAACTTCTCTACCTGCCGATGAGGACTCCGCAATTACGCCAGGACAGAAGCCTGGTGTCATTGGTCGCGAGACTTCCGAGTTCATCGATTTTCTCGCCAAATCTGGCCAGAAGTATTGGCAGATTTTGCCTGTCAGTCCAACCGATGAATACGGTTCTCCTTACGCGGGAATTTCCGCTTTTGCAGGAAACATCAATCTGCTTGATCCAGCGGCAATGGAGAGAGTCATTTCTGAGTGCGATGATCCTCAGAGCACGCGAGCCGCTGAATACCAGGAATTCTGCGCGAGAAACTCGTATTGGCTTGATTCGTATGCAGCATTCCGCGCTATTAAAGACCTGCTGGGAGAGGAAGTATGGCAGGATTGGCCTAAGCAGTATCACAGCTGGTCGCAAGAGCTTCTTGAGCGTCCTGAGCTTGCTCAGGCAATCGAACTTCACCGAAAGCAGCAATTTGCTTTTGACGTAATTTGGAGTCAGACATTAGCGGAGGCTCGTGTTAAAGGCATTCAGATTATTGGCGATATGCCTATGTTTGTTTCAGAGGATTCCGCTGATGTTTGGGCACATCCAGAACTTTTTGCTTTAGATGATACAGGTCATACAGAGCTTCAGGCTGGAGCTCCTGCCGACGCGTTTTCTCAAGATGGTCAGCTGTGGGGTAATCCAACGTATAACTGGCAGGCTCATAAAGACGAAGGATATCGTTGGTGGATTGAACGTTTCCGCAGGTCTTTCTATCTGTATGACTATACAAGGCTAGACCATTTTATTGGCTTTACGTCTTACTATGCTATTGAGCAGGGAAAGACTGCTGCTGAGGGTTCATTCAAGTTTGGTCCTGGCAATGAGCTGTTTGATGTTGCTTATAAGCAGCTTGGCCCACTTCCTTTTATTGCAGAGGATTTAGGAGCGGTTACTCCTGCGGTCCGAGCGCTGCTTTCTCAGACGGGATTTCCGGGCATGAGCGTCATTCAGTTTGCTGATGGAGACTGTAGATATTCTTTTGCGCCAGCTCAGGAGTCTATTGTGTACAGCGGCACGCATGACACCCAAACGCTTATGGGTTTTGTGGAAACTCGCTTTACAGGCGGTCAGGCAACTGATGAATCTCAGCAGATTTTTGACCACCTTATGGAGCAGGTAGTTAGCACTTCTAATGCAGTGGTTATTTTGCCGCTACAGGACGTCTTAGGTCTTTCTGATGATGCTCGTATGAACATTCCTGGTAAAGCTGAAGGCAATTGGTCTTGGCAGGTTAAAAAGGACATGCTCACACCACAGGCTATTCAAAAGCTGCAGAGGTTTGTTGAACTGCATCAGAGCAAGCTCGACGCTTAGAAGTTAGGCCCCTTTCATACTTCAGTTACAACAAAAAGGTCCTTCTCGACTGGCGAGAAGGACCTTTTACTTTTGGATGTGCCTTTGGGTTCACTATGACATCTCTCGAGGTAAAACAATGGTAAAACGTGTGCCTACACCTTCGCGTGAAAGTACCTCAATAGAGCCGTCATGATTATCGACAATCCATTTTGCGATGGATAGTCCAAGTCCAGAACCTTCGTTGCTTTCAATTCGTGCGTTATCAGCTCTCCAGAATCTCTCAAAAATATGAGCGGCTGTTGTCTCGGACATGCCCATACCTTCATCTTCGATTGAAACTTGAACGGTTTTCTCGTCATATGAGACGTTAAAGGAAATGGTGGTTTGAGCAGCAGAATATCGAGCGGCATTTTGTACGATGATACGGATAGACTGCTTAATCATTGCGGTGTCAGCAAGCACCTGATAGCGGTCATCCTTCAATACACTTTGATCAAATTTCAGCGCATAGTGGTGAGTAGGATCAATCATTTCCGACTCTTCACAGACCTCAGAAGTTATCCGTGCAAGATTGAGCTTAGTCTTTGTGAGGGTATTTCTTCCTGCGTCTCCGCGTGCTAAGAAGAGAAGCTGCTCAACAAGGTCATGCATGTGTTCGCTCTCGGATTTGAGTGCAGCGATAGACTCATCTAGTACAGCCTCGTCTGTCTTACCCCAGCGATCCAGCATGTCAGTATAACCTCGGATAACAGCTATAGGAGTTCGAAGCTCGTGGCTGGCATCATTAACAAAGCGCATCTGTTGCAATTTTGCTTCTTGCATACGTTGAAGCAGTTTATTCAAGGCAATCTCAATACTTGCCAGGTCTTGGTCACCCGTTTGAATCTTTGGAGCGTTGATATTGGCTTCTTCAATTGCCTGTTCAAGACTCCTAATTTTCTCACTTTTGACCAGGACGTCATTTGTTGTAGCTTCGGTAGAAAGAACATCACTATTTACTAGTTGATCTGCTTTAAGTGCAAGTGTATTGAGGGGCTGAAGAGCTCTTCTGACACGGCGCATATCACCGAAGAATGACAACAGATCAATGATTTCCCAGATAAGAATTGCAATATACATGGGCCAGAAACGAGCTAAGTCTACGCCTAAATCAAATATTTTGGCGCCAAAAGTAGGGCCATGAACAATGTATTTTAGGCTTGAGAGTCCGTGTAAGAAAGTGAATCCAGTAAGAGAAATAGAGTGAGACTCAGTAGGGAAAAATCCTAGGTAAAAAGTACCTTGTGGAACATGCTGGTTATACGTATAAATAAAAATCAGAGCAATATTTACCAGTAAAAAGAGATTAAAGCCGACGTAATTCATCATCTTACGCCACCAAAATCCCCAGGTAATTACTCCAGCTGTCGACGAATCAGAGGGAGTAAAGAAAGGCTTTTTATGCTCTTGTATGGTGGACTGGTTATGCTTCTCTGATGACATATCCGACTCCACGAACAGTAGTAATTAGCTTGATGTTATAGCGGTCGTCAATTTTTGCACGTAGATGGGCAATATGTACATCCACGTTATTAGTTTCTCCGGCAAACTCATAACCCAAGGCTTCAGAAGCAATACGCTCACGGCTCATAACAACACCAGCGTGTTCCATGAGCGTACGGAGGACTTCAAATTCCTTAGTAGTAAGTTCGATTGAATCGTTCTTGACACAGACTTCTCTACGATCAACATCAAGCGAGACATCTTTAATTGTAAAGGTGCTTGTAGCAGCTGTTTGAGGAATTGTCGGGGAGTTCAAACTGTCTGCCTCATGGTGCTTGAGTGCCACGCGAATACGGGCGAGTAGTTCCTCTATCGCAAAAGGTTTGGTGAGGTAGTCGTCTGCACCCGCATCGAGACCAGCTACTTTATCCATAACCGAATCACGAGCAGTAAGCATGATGGTAGGCGTGTTTTTCTCGCGACGAATCCTTCTAAGAACTTCTAGACCGTTCAGCTGGGGGAGAAGTACATCAAGCAAGATAAGGTCGTAGTCATTTGATAGTGCTTTTTCAGCTCCGGTTCTTCCGTCAAGAGCTTTGTCTACTTCATAGCCCTCATGTTTAAGCTCGAGTTCTATAAAGCGTGCAATTTTTTCTTCATCTTCAACGATAAGAACCTTAATCATTTTCTCGCCTAAATATCGAAGTTTTCTATTTTAGGTTTGGAACTAATTGCATTTTATTTTTTGTCGATAACATCTTTTTTGATGGAACCCGCTGCATCTGCAGCCTTATCCATCGCCTCATTTACATCAACAACAATAGGATAAGCTCCCTGGATGTGATAACGCATTTCAAAGAACAGACCAATGATAAGTAGCCAGAATGTAGCACCCCAGAGGAATAGTCCAACAATTGGAATAATTACTGGCATGGCCATGAACTGCTCACCGCGACGAGTAACAATAAATTTTGTCTCTACGCTTTTATGGAACAGCTCTTTGCACTTCTCCCAGAGAGAAGACATGTTCTCTGAGAAATCTGACTTCTTGCTTGATTCTTGGTAGGCAATTTGAGCTGCTTCCATTTCTGGAGAAACGTCTGACTGTGCAGCTGACTCAGTAGTATAGTTTGCAGTCTGCTTAGTGGACTTGCCCTGCTTCTCGAGCCAAATAATTGCATCAAGAACATTATCATCACAAGCGTCAAGTGCTGCCTTTGCGTCCTCGTAGCTTACGCCGCACTTCTCGCGAATTACCTCAACCTTATCTAGCTTTTCCATGATCAGTTTCCTTTCGAGATGTTAAAGACGCCTCTCGTCTTCGTGATACATGGTCTCTTATAAAGATTAACCAATTATTGAGGTTAGATTAAGCTTTCATAAGTATTTTAATGAGATTGTTTACACGTCTCAATTACAGGTAGCGCGCTTACCACTTACCGATTACTTATAAAACTAGCTTGTTTTAGCTATTCAGCAGTTTGAAACTATTAAATAGTTATATATAGCTAACTTATGGCAGTTGAAGTCTTGCTTTCTCTGTCAAAGCCAGCCAGAATAACAGACACTACATTGTGAGTTTGTGGCAGGAGGCGGTGTGGGTATGGCAAATCGTCAGAACCAAAGTGTTCAAGCTACTGAGTGCAACCAAAATACAAAACAGGATCCTCAGCAATCTGAAGTAAATCCTGTTGCAGTATTGCTCGAGTGGTCAGACAGAAAAAGTATGTACGCGCTCTCTGTCATCCTTGCCATTATTGGTGTTTTGGGAGGAATGGTTCCCTATGTTGCCGCGGGTAACATGGTGGTTGGTATCTTTAATGGGATTCATGAATGGCCGTTTTACCTGCATTGGGGACTTATAGCAGGTTTCAGCTACTTGATAAAGATTATCTTCCACCACCTTTCAACTATCGTTTCTCATAAGGCAACGTTTGCAACAATTGCAAACATGCGCACCCGAGTGGCAAAGAAGCTAACAACTATCCCCATGGGATATGTGCTTGATACGCCTTCCGGCTCTCTCAAACGCTTGTTAGTCGAGAAGATCGATAGTATTGAAACCACACTTGCTCATGCAGTTCCTGAGCTCACTTCAAACCTTACGGCTGCTTTTGCGGTTTTTGTGTACCTCATTGTTTTAGACTGGCGACTTGCTCTTGCTGCTTTGCTCACTATTATTGTGGGACTTGCCTGTTTATCAGGCATGATGAAAGACTACGAGTATTGGTATCAGAATACTATCGTAACTGGTAAAGAGATGAATAATGCTTCAGTTGAGTATGTGTCAGGAATTGAGGTAATTAAGGCTTTTGGGCAGTCCGCTAGCTCTTACGAGAAGTTCTCAAAAGCTGTTTATGCCTCTGCCCATGCTTTTATTGATTGGATGAGCCACTGCCAAATCTGGCAGGATGCCATGCTATCAATTGCTCCTGCAACGTTAGTAACGGTATTGCCTCTGGGATGCTTGTTTGTGCTTCAGGGAACTCTTTCTCCTTCTACGTTTGTTATGTGTGCCGTGCTTTCTTTAGGAATTTTTCAGCCGCTCTTTGAAGCAATGAGCTTTATGGATTCTCTTGCGCAGGTAGGCTCTGTTGTCAAAGAAATTACTGAGGTTTTGAATTACCCAGATCAGATGAGAGCCACGGCTCCCTGCACACTTGAAGGGACTGAAATTAAGTTAAGCGATGTTCGTTTCTCGTATGGAAGTAATGAAGTAATCCATGGGATTACTTTAGATATTGAGCCAGGACAAGTTACGGCACTTGTTGGTCCAAGTGGATCAGGTAAGTCTACTGTTGCGCGGCTTATCGCAGGTTTCTGGGATCCAAATGAAGGGTCTGTTTCTATTGGAGGACAAAATATTCGTTCCTGCACTCCAACTCAACTCGCAGACCTTGTAGCTTACGTTGATCAAGATAGTTACCTTTTTGATGAAACCATTATGGAAAACATCAGGATGGGCAAAAAAGACGCTACTGATGAAGAGGTAATTGCTTGTGCAAAAGCTTCTGGATGCCACAACTTTATTCAATCGCTTCCTCATGGTTATCAAACGGTTGTAGGAGGCTCGGGAGGTCACCTTTCTGGTGGCGAGCGTCAGCGCGTAGCAATTGCTCGAGCTATGCTCAAAAATGCACCTATTATCATGCTCGATGAGGCAACAGCTTATGCGGATCCAGAATCTGAAGCAGAGGTTGAATCTGCAGTTGCAAAGCTGGTAGCTGGTAAAACGCTAGTGGTTATCGCGCACCGTCTTTCTACCGTACAAAATGCCGACAAAATTGTTGTTGTAAACGATGGCTCTATTGAAGCTGAGGGTACGCATAATCAGCTTATGGAGACATGCCCGCTCTATGCAACCATGTACCGTGCTCACATTGGCGCACTCGACGAGGCTTAAGGGGGAGTAAAAATGCTGTCTGTTCTAAAAATGTACTTTCAATTTGGAAGTTCTTATCGCCAGAAACTCCACAAGGGCCTTTTCTTTACCGTTCTTGGTTGTCTCTTTGAAGGAGTGCAAATAACAGCGCTTTGGATAGTTTTTACTGCTCTTACTACGGATACACTTTCAACTCAGACGATAGTTTCTGCACTGGGAGTTATGCTTCTGAGCATTATAGGAACGTTTGTCTGCGCTCATTTTAAGAGTGAGAATTTCTGTGACGCTAATTTCAGTATGGCTGGCGCTAAGCGTGCGGAAATTGGAGATACACTGCGCCGCTTGCCCATGGGTTATTTTAACGAGAATAGCCTTGGAGAAGTAACAGCTGTTATGACCAACCAGCTAGATGTAATGCAAAATCTTGGTGGCTTGCTCTATATGATGGTTTTTGGTGGTTTGGCCTTAACAGCAATTATTGTTGCATTCCTGTTTGTATTTTGTTGGCAGTTAGGCCTTATAACTGCAGCTACGTTTGCACTTTTCTGCATAACAATGGAGGTCTTGCAGGCCTACGTGCGTAATACATCAGATGATTATGTGGCCGCAAATACTACTTTGATTAGCTCCGTCCTTGAGTATGTTCGCGGCATTAGCGTGGTAAGGGCATTTTCCCTTATTGATGATGCTGAGGGAAAGTACGCCAAAGCAGTTGATGATTGCCGTGTCCAAGCGCTCAAACTTGAGTTTAAGGCGCTTCGTTTCTCTGTTCTGCAGATGGTTATCTCCAAGGCTACAAGCATTATTATGTGCCTGGTATCAGTTGGACTATGGCTATCTGGAACACTTGATACAGCTACGTGCTTAACCGTAGTGGTTATGTCGTTTATGTTGTTTAGCCGTCTTGAATCCGCTGGTCGTTTCTCAACTATTCTGCGTAACATTGAAATTGCAATGGAGCAAACAAACGCTATTCTCGCCACTCCTGCAATGGAAGAGGGAGAAGGTTTGGAGAAAGCGGATTCTTGTGACATAGAGCTTTCTCATGTCTCGTTTGGCTACGACGACAGGCAAATTCTTGACGATGTGAGTCTCTCGATTCCTGCAGGTACTTCTTGTGCCATTGTAGGTCCAAGTGGTTCGGGCAAGACAACGCTTGTCCGTTTGATTGAACGCTTCTGGGATGTGAATACAGGCCAGGTTACGCTTGGTGGACGCGATGTACGTGACTATAAGGTTGACGCTCTGCTCCAAAACTTCTCTACTGTTTTCCAGGGAGTTTTCCTGTTTGATGACACCATTGAGAACAACATCAAGTTTGGCAATCCAGACGCAACTCATGAGCAAGTAGTTGACGCAGCTAAGCGTGCTTGCTGTGAAGAGTTTATCCAGGCACTACCTGACGGATACGAAACACGCTTAGGAGAAGGTGGCTCAATGCTTTCTGGCGGCGAGCGCCAGCGTCTTTCTATTGCGCGCGCTATCTTAAAAGATGCGCCAATCGTAGTACTTGATGAGGCAACGGCTAATGTTGATCCAGAAAACGAGCTTGAACTTCAGCGTGCAATCGCAGAGCTCACAAACTCTAAGACCGTTATTATGATTGCCCATCGCCTAAAGACGGTGCGTAAAGCAAATCAGATACTTGTCCTGGATAAGGGCCGTATTGTTCAAAGAGGCACTCACGAGTCACTGATGGCAGAAGGCGGCATCTACGCTGATTTTGTTAACATGCGCGAGAAAACCGTCGGCTGGAAAATTGCCTAACTGCTGGTAAGACGCTAAAAATATCCCACGTAAAAATATGCACCCAAGCTTGTGCTTGGGTGCATATAACGTTAAAGCTGAAATGCGGTTTACTGAACCTGGCAAATCATAGCAACATTAGTTGAAGTGGTGTAGTCACCAAGACGTGGGCTGGTATGAGGATCGCCAGCAGTCAGAACAACAATGTCGCCGGTCTCAACGACGCCAACTTCCTTAGCAACGTTCAGTGCGTTGTACATGGTGTTAGAAAGCGTGCCCTGCTCAGAGGTCTTGAATGCATAGACACCCCAATAGAAGCAGGTACGACGAACTGCCTCATCAGATGGAGACATTGCATACAGAGGACGCTTTGGACGGAAGTTAGAAACAAGGCGAGCAGTGCGGCCAGAGTGTGTTGGGCAGATGATGCACTTAGCGTCAACACGGATTGCCATATCAACTGCAGCAAAGCCTGTAGCGCCGTTGACGTTCTTAAGACCCTCACGCTGGTGATAGACATCCTTGACTGGCAGGTACTTCTCGGTTTCCTTGCAGATGGAAGCCATAGTCTTTACTGCCTCAACAGGGTACTTACCAGCTGCGGACTCACCAGAAAGCATGACGCAGTCAGTGCCGTCGTAGATTGCGTTAGCAACGTCCGTAACCTCTGCACGGGTTGGGCGAGGGTTGCGAATCATGGAGTCAAGCATCTGAGTTGCGGTGATGACAGGCTTGTAAGCGTCGTTGCACTTCTTGATAACAGTCTTCTGGATGTGAGGAACCTCAGCTGCAGGAACCTCAACGCCAAGGTCACCACGGGCAACCATGATGCCGTTAGAAGCTGCAAGAATCTCGTCAAAGTTCTTGACGCCAAGAGCAGACTCAATCTTAGGGAAGATCTGTACGTTAGGAGTACCCATCTCACGGCAGATGTTACGAATCTCCTCAACTGCAGCGCCATCACGGATGAAGGAAGCAGCAATTGCGTCAATACCAAGCTCGCAACCAAACATGATGTCTGCGCGGTCCTGCTCAGTGACGGAAGGAAGGCCAATGTTGACGTTAGGAACGTTTACGCCCTTCTTCTCGCCAAGCTCACCGCCGTTGATAATCTTGCAGTGCATGTCAGTGCCCTCAACGTGATCAACCTCGAGGCCAATGAGACCGTCATCAATAAGGATGATAGAACCCTTCTTGACCTCTTTTGGAAGATTCTTGTAGTCAAGTGAGAAGCGCTGAGCATTGCCGATGACGTCATCATCAGTGGTGACAATAACGGAATCACCAGTAGTAAGGGTGACCTTCTTGCCATCCTCGAGAAGACCGGTGCGAACCTCAGGACCCTTTGTATCAAGCATGATAGCAATAGGAATACCAAGCTCATCAGAGATAGAACGAACGCGACCAATCATAGTGCGGTGATACTCATGGCTACCGTGCGAGAAGTTAAAACGTGCGACGTTCATACCAGCAAGAATGAGCTCACGAAGGACCTCATCACTTTCTGTAGCAGGACCCATAGTACAAACAATCTTGGTCTTTTTGCGAGCCATATCTCTCCTTTTCATAGGAATTGAAATCACATTCGGTTATCAATAGTAACCGTTTTCAGAGTGTTTGTTTCTCTGGTACTTAGCAAACCACACTTTTATCAATGTAATCAGTACCCTCAGCAAAAGCAGTTGCGTTATCTAGCGTAACCTGAGCAATCTGAGAAAGTGCCTCATGAGTAAAGAACGCCTGGTGACTTGTCATGACAACGTTAGGGAAAGAGCAAAGCGTAGAGGTAACTGAATCAAAGACCTCAGCGCCGCGGTCCTTATAGACGTTTGGATTTTCTTCTTCATAAACGTCAAGACCACAAGCACCAATTTTGCCAGAAAGAATGCCGCGAATAAGAGCATTGGTATCAATAAGTCCACCGCGACCAGTATTAACGAGGATAACGCCATCTTTCATCTTTCCGATGGTCTTATCGTTAATCATGTGGTAGCTTTCGTCATTCAAGAAAGCGTGGAGTGAAATAAAGTCCGAACGCTCCCAAAGCTCATCGTAGCTGACATACTCATCAACAACATGCTCGTCATTGACAAGGCTCATGTTTGGATACAGGTCTGCACCAAGAACATGCATACCAAAGCCTTTACAAATGCGGCAGAGTGCAGCGCCAATGCGACCAGTGCCTACAATACCTGCAGTTTTGCCGTGAAGGGTATCGCCAACAAGACCAACAAGTGAGAAGTTATTCTCGCGAATTCTGATGTAGCCACGGTGAATACGACGGTTAGCAGCAAGCGCAAGACCCATTGCGTGCTCTGCGATTGCTTCAGGGGAGTAAGCAGGTACGCGCGTAACCGTAATACCAAGGTCTTTAGCAGCGTTAACATCAACAGCATCAAAACCAGCGCAGCGCATAAGTAGAAGCTTAACGTCAAAGCCGGCAAGAATCTCAAGAGTCAGGATTGAAGCATCTGCATTAACAAAAGCGCAGACAGCGTCATAACCCTTAGCAAAGCCTGCGGTCATAGGCGTAAGGTTTGACTCGATGTAGTCAATTGAAACATCTGGATACTTTGGAAGCTCAAGGTTGAAAGAATCCTTGTCATAACTTTGAGCACCATAAAACAGGATTTTCATAACTGCCTCCTTGCCAAAACTAACGTTTGGCTTATGTTGTTATATTCTGCACTTATTGTACCCCTTGGATAACAATTATTTGCCACATAACAGGAGTTTTAAGAAATATTTATGAGGTTTGAAAAAAGAAAGAATACGGTAAAATGATAGGGCATTGTAAGGTCCTATGATAGGACGTTGTAAGGTCCTGACACGGCAACTTTGGTGAGCCCTTGCCCCTCTCCTGGGGAATTATGATCGGGCATCAATCTGTCAGGTAGAAACCCAGGAGGAACTTTGAAAGAGTATCTTTCAAGTGCGGCTGATGTTATCAGTGCGCAAAAAACTGATGCTGAAGCTGGATTGTCTGATGTAGAAGCAGCTTCTCGTCTTGAGGCTCATGGCCTCAACAAGCTCAAAGAAGCGCCAAAAGAATCAATTATTAAAAGGTTCTTTGCACAGATGGCTGACCCTATGGTCATTATGCTTCTTGTTGCTGCTGCTATTTCTGCTGCTGAAGGAATTTATACCGGAGAAGGCGGAGTTGCAGACGTTGTCATTATTCTGTTTGTTGTTGTCATTAATTCCGTTCTTGGTGTTGTTCAGGAGGGCAAAGCTGAAGAGGCTCTTGCTGCTCTGCAAGAGATGAGCGCAGCTCAGAGCAAGGTTATCAGAGACGGTCGTCTTGAGACGGTTGCCTCAACCGAGCTTGTTGTGGGCGATATTATTCTGCTTGAGGCGGGTGACTCTGTCCCAGCTGATTGCCGCATTCTTGAGAGCGCTTCTATGAAGGTAGAGGAGTCTGCGCTCACGGGTGAATCAGTTCCTGTCGAGAAACACGCTGAGACCCTCAGTCTTGCTGAAGATACCGATGATATTCCTTTGGGTGACCGAAAGAATATGTGCTACTCCGGATCTATTGTGGTCTATGGACGCGGTCGTGCAGTTGTTGTTGCAACAGGCATGGACACCGAGATGGGCAAGATTGCAGATGCAATTTCTCAGGCAGAAGAGGGGCAGACTCCACTTCAGATTGCGCTTGATAAGCTTTCACACACACTTACCATTCTTGTTGTTGTCATCTCACTGCTTGTTTTTGCAACAGGCTTTATCAAGCATGGTGCCGAGATACTTGGTAACTTTGACCTTGTCCTAAGCACGTTTATGGTTGCAGTATCTCTTGCAGTAGCTGCAATTCCTGAGGGCCTTGTTGCTGTTGTTACCATCGTTCTTTCTATGGGCGTTACTAGAATGAGCGAACGCCACGCTATTGTCCGCCGTCTTACTGCAGTTGAGACCCTTGGTTGTACTCAGGTTATCTGCTCTGATAAGACCGGTACTCTGACCCAAAACAAGATGACTGTTGTTCGTCATGAGACAGAAAATCTTGATGCACATGTACGTACCATGGCACTGTGCTCAGACGCTACCTGGGACGATGCGGAGCAGGTTGCAAAGGGTGAGCCAACCGAAGCTGCTCTTGTTGCAGACGCTGCAAAACTTGGATATACCACAAGTGATTTAGCTTCTTCTCGCCCTCGTATTGGCGAGGCGCCCTTTGATTCTTCTCGTAAGATGATGTCTGTTGTGGTACGTACCCGCTCCGGCAAGGTTGTACAGCACACCAAGGGCGCACCTGATGAGGTACTTGCTCGCTGCACCAAGATTATGACAAGCGATGGCATTATTGACTTCACCGATGAGGCTCGCTCTGAGATTTTGGCTCAGAACAAGTCTATGGCTGACCAGGCACTTCGTGTTATGGCATCTGCTCGTCGCGATTGGGGAACAGAAGCTCCTTTGAGCTATGACCCAGCCAACCTTGAGCACGACATGGTCTTTGTTGGACTTTCCGGCATGATTGACCCAGTTCGTCCTGAGGTTAAGGGTGCTGTTGCAGAGGCGCATAGCGCTGGTATGCGTACCGTTATGATTACGGGTGACCACATTGATACAGCTGTTGCTATTGCAATTGAGCTGGGTATTATTACTGATCGCTCTCAGGCAATCACCGGCGCACAGCTTGATAAGATTTCTGACGAAGAGTTTGAGCAGCGTATTGAGACTCTTGGCGTTTATGCACGCGTTCAGCCTGAGCACAAGGTTCGCATTGTTGATACCTGGCGCAAGAAGGGCATGGTCACAGCCATGACGGGTGACGGCGTTAACGACGCTCCTTCCATCAAACGTGCTGATATTGGTATTGGTATGGGCATTACTGGTACCGACGTTACCAAGGGCGTTGCAGATATGGTTCTGGCTGACGATAACTTTGCCACCATCATTAGCGCCTGCGAAGAGGGAAGACGCATCTACGACAACATTCGTAAGTGCATCCAGTTCCTCTTGAGCTCCAACCTAGCTGAGGTCATTTCCGTCTTTATTGCGTCCCTGGTTGGCTTTACTATCCTTCAGCCTACCCACCTTCTGTGGATTAACCTAATCACCGACTCTCTGCCAGCTCTTGCTATGGCTACCGAGAAGGCTGAGCCAGGCATCATGAAGCGTAAGCCTCGTAACCCTAAGGACGGCATCTTTGCAGGTGGCGTTGGTTTTGACTGCCTTGTCCAGGGCTCTATCATTGCTCTTCTCACCCTTGCCAGCTATTTTATTGGCCATTACTTTGAGTATGGAACCTTTGATATCTCACAGGTTATTACTAACCCAGAGGCTGGCGTTGAGGGTATGACCATGGCATTCTTGACGCTTTCTATGGTTGAGATGTTCCACTCCTTTAATATGCGTTCTCTGCGTGGTTCTATCTTTAAGCTAACCAGCCAAAACATTTGGCTGTGGGGTTCTTTTGTTATGTCTTTGATTCTCACCTTTGTGGTAATTGAGACACCACTTTCTCAGGCATTTGGCTTTGCTGAGATTGGTTTTGAAGAGTACGCCATGGCAATGCTTTTAGCTGCATCGATTATTCCTCTGATGGAGCTTTATAAGGCTGTTATGCGTTCTGTTCAAAAGAACAAGGCATAAGGTAGAGGAGTACTCTTGTCCGCTAAGCGTACAAAAAGTTCCAAAAAACTAGGAGCCGGCAGGACTCAAGGGTCTCTGCCGGCCCTTTCTTCATTGCTGGACGTTCCGGCGTTTGAGCAGCTGACTCCATCGTCGGATCAGACGCAAGCTTATACAGACGTCGTATCTGAGCTTGAAGCTCAAGGGGTTTCTCGCCAGACGATGACCGTGGCCTGCGTGGTCCGCTTGGATAGGGGATTTCCTGCGGTTGTGTCAGAGCAGGGAGTGTTTCGCGCCGAGTTTGCTGCGCGCGTGACCAAGGGCCAGAACTCCACGGTAGCCGTTGGCGACTGGGTGTGTGCTCGCATTCCGGACTCGCACGATATGGGCATCATCGAGGCCATTCTGCCGCGAGAGACCGATATTGCTCGCTGGAAGGGCGGCGCTCGTGGTCAAAAACAGACTTTGGCCGCAAACGTTGATCTGGTGCTTGTAGTACAGGCCTTGGACGGCGAGGTTGTCTCGGTAGATCGTATTGTGCGCTCAGCAGTTATTTCTAAAGACTGCGGCGCTGCTTGCGCTGTGGTGCTTACTAAGTCAGATGTGGCAGGTCCGGAGCTTTTGGCTCAAGAGATTTCTTCTATCACCGCAGCTCTTGGCTCTACAGTAAAAATTGTTGCAACAGCCTCAAAGCTTGAGGGCGAGAAAACCGATGCACTTGTAGATCTTGCGCGGACCGCCCAAGATCTTGGAGCTGCGTGGGGAATTGATGCTGTTCGTAGCCTTGTTCCTTACGGTTCCATAGCCATCGTGCTTGGTGAATCAGGTGCTGGTAAATCTACGCTTCTTAACGCACTTTTGGGACATGAAGCACTTGAAACGGGAGAAGTTCGTGAGTCCGATAAGGCAGGACGTCATACAACGGTTGCTCGCCGTATGGTAGCGCTTCCTGACGCTGGCGTTATTGTGGACGAACCTGGACTTAGAAGCTTGCCTATTGTGGGCCATGAGAGGGGATTACAGAAGATATTCCCACACATCTCTGAAGCTGCTCAGACGTGTAAATTTAGGGATTGCACCCATACTCACGAGCCAAGATGTAGCGTTCAAGACGCCCTGCATGAGGGCAAGATTACAGAACCCCAGTTAAAGGCCTATTTATCTCTGGCAAAAGAAATGCGAGAAAGCCAGCAATTGCTTGACCCTGATGTTGTGCTTTAAGTTTTAACAGCATAAATCCTCTAAGTACTCTGGCTTGACTAGGGTGCTTTTTTTGTCGAACCAGCAGGAAATATGCTATATTGAGACTAACGAGGGTTGGTCCTGCCCAGTAATGGGGAGGGTCAACCCTCGTTCATGAGTAAGGTAAATCACTTAGAAAATCATTCATTACAATCCTTCTAAAAATGTAGCAGTTATGACGTTCTAAAAATTTTTATATTTCAAATTAGATAAAAATTTAAATTACCTATTTTTCATTGCGTCGCTGCAGCCTGTGGATACATTACTTTGTGTCAGATTTGCGTCAGCTATCTGACATATTTGTGCAGGTAAATCTTTTGTTTTTGTCCTCCTTCTCTCAACCCGAGCGCACAATCGGTATATCGCAAATGGAGGGAGGACAAAAAGTGACTAAGAAAACAAGAATTTTGATTTCTGTATTGAGTGCACTTCTCGCTAGTTTTTGTTTCTTTGCATATGTACAAAGTGTCCGTGCAGATGCAGAGAAATCACGAGCAGAGGCAATACAAAAATACGGCGGAGAACTTACTTCAATTTTGGTGGCCACAAAACAAATAGAGCCTGGAGAAACTCTCTCATCTTCTAATACCCAGGTAAAAAGCTGGATTTCTGATCTGATTCCCGAGGGTGCAATTACTAATCCAGAAAGTGTTATGGGTCGGACGGTTTCATCTGTTATTGGAGTTGGCATGCCTGTTGTTTCTCTTCATCTGCGATCAGTCGCCTCTCAGATTTCTATTCCAGAAAATCTTGTTGGTCTCACTATTTCTCATGGCGAGAAGTACGGATTAGCTGAGAGGCTTAGCGCTGGTACAAAGCTTGCGGCGTATGAGGTCACCGATTCTCTTATTACCTGTATTGCCTCGGATATTGCGGTATTGTCAGACGACACCGAGGGCACCCTTTACACATCTTCTTCTGTAACGCTTGGATTAACTCCTGAACAGGTTCCTGCTGTGCTTTCTGCATATGCTCGAGGAACACTCCGCTTTACTCTTCCGGGGTCAAAGATTAATGCTCAGGACTTACTACACAACAATTCTTACGTTGAAGAAGAAAACCCAAAAGATTTATCTGACACAACAAATCAATCAAGCCCATCATCTGCAAGTGAAGATGTGCAGCCAGAGAACCCTGTTTCTCCAACAGCCGACCAAAACAGCAACAGTGCATCACAAGCAGATTCGTCTACTAATCCAGGAGGTGAAGCGTGATGTTAGAAAAGTGGATCTCATACGTAGGTCTTGACGCACGCGTTGAGATTGGAGCCATTCTTACTTACTTGGGAATTAGCAATAGGTGTGAATTTGCCGATTCAGCAGCATCTCTTAGATCAATTGTAGCCTCTTCAACTCCTCAAGATTATTCAGTCTTAATTGGTAATACCGGCTCCGATGTTTCGGATATAAATCTAGCGGCTGCAATTGTTAAAGATGGAAATGCTCGCTGTGTAGTGCTTGTAAGATCTGGCGCTTCTGGATCACTTCGTTCTAGAGCAGCTAAAGCAGGAGTTGATTTAGTTATTGACCCTATGGAATTGGGGGATCTGGTAAAGGTTGGAAGAGGGTATCAATCATACGGGGCTGACAGGCTTTCTCAGCCTTTACCAGAAGCTTCAGATTATGTTGCCAGTATCCAAGAGCTAAATACCTATCTACAATCTCTTATTCCTCTTGATAAGACTTTAAAAGCTCCGATTCTGACGTTCACTTCAGGAAGAGGAGGAGTGGGAAAGACCACACTTGTTTCTTCAATGGCACTGCTTGCTTCTTCTTGGGGCTTGAAGGTTGCGTTGGTTGATTTTGATCTGTCTTATGGAAATGCTTTTGAGAAGCTTGGAATTAGGCAGCCAAAAGACTTCTCTGATCTTGTTGCTGATGTACCTTCAGAAAAAGAGAGCCTTCTTGAAAAGGCAACTTGTGTCCATAGAAATTTGTATCTTTTTGGCCCTTGTGTAAAACCTGAAATGGCAGAGCTTCTCTTTCCTTGCGTGAGTCATTTTCTTCAAGCTGTTTCTGGTTTGGTTGATTTGGTGCTCGTAGACACTACGACAGCATCAACGGATTGCTATGCTCAGGCAGCACAATGTGCAGATAGGCTGGTTATTGTTTCAGAGAACCCTCTTACGTGTATTAACTCTTTAGCAAAAGTAAGTGGACTTGCAGTGCGCCTTGGAGTGGCAAGGACTCGCATTATCCGACTTGAGAACAAAGCAAATCCAAGGGTTAAACAGGACTTCTCTGTTGGAAAAGCAGAGGTTGGTCTTGAAGCTGCAAAGATGTTTAGGATTTTTGAAGGCGGACCAGGGTTTCAAGAGCTTATTCAGCAAGGAAAGCTTTCTGTGCTGTTACAAGAGGAAACTTCATTTGCACAGTCGGTCTCTTTTGTACTTGCGCATTTTCTTAACGAGTTAGGCATTCTTCCACAACTGCGCGAGGCTCAAATTGCCCTGCAAGCAACTCCTGAGAAAAAGCCATTTAGCTTATTCAATAGGAGGAAGGAGGTGGGTTAATGCTTGTCTTTGAACGCGTTGCTAAGCAAATTGAGGCTCAAGATGAGAATGACTCACTACTCCAAAAAGAAGTATTTCAGAAGGCTAGAAAAAAGTTAAAAGAAAAACTTGTTTCTCGATTAGGACTTTCTACAGTTTCTTCTCTCATTACAGGCAGTGATATCGATCGTGTAAGAGACGAACTAAGAGTTACCTGTGAAGCAATTGTTAATGAAGAGAAGGACGAGCTTTTTAGGTCAGTTGACTATGAGGAAACAATCGAACAGGTA
This sequence comes from Atopobium sp. ICM42b, assembly GCA_000564995.1. Taxonomy (GTDB): domain Bacteria; phylum Actinomycetota; class Coriobacteriia; order Coriobacteriales; family Atopobiaceae; genus Lancefieldella. The sequence continues at coordinate 73,330 of JDFH01000012.1, read as the reverse complement.
ATCAATGAAGTATGTGGTCTTGGTCCAATTCAGCCACTACTGAATGATAAAGATGTTACGGAAATCATGATTAATGGCTGCAACAATTTGTTTTACGAGAAAAACGGCGAGCTATTTGAATCAAAAACAGTCTTTGACTCTGAAGAGCAGATTTTGATTGTTATGGATCGTATCTTATCTCCATTAGGAAGAAGGCTGGATAGGGTAAGTCCTATTGTTGACGCACGACTTGAGAATGGAGACCGTGTCAATGCAGTTGCAAGCCCTGTTGCAGTGAACGGCACTTCAGTAACTATCCGAAGATTCACTGGAAAAATTACTTCTTTGGACCGGTTAGTGGAAATGAAATCGCTGCCTCAATGGCTTGCAAGATTTTTGTCTTGGGCTGTGAAGTGCAGACAGGGAATCGCGGTTGTTGGAGGAACAGGATCCGGTAAGACTACGCTTTTAAATGCACTTTCATGTGAAATTTCAAAGTCAGAAAGAATTGTCACTATTGAGGATTCAGCGGAGCTTAAGTTCGATTCGCATCCAAATGTTGTCAGGCTAGAGGCTCGTCCTGCTTCGATAGAAGGAACAGGAGAAATAACCATTAGATCATTGGTGAGAAACGCGCTCCGAATGAGGCCAGATCGCATTGTAGTAGGAGAGGTAAGAGGTGAAGAGTGCATTGATATGCTGCAGGCTATGAATACAGGTCACGACGGTTCTTTAACTACATTGCATGCCGGAACCGCTCAAGAGGCAATATTGCGCCTAGTGTTGATGGCTCGTTTTGGAATGGACTTACCTGCAGAAATCATAGAAAAGCAGATTGCCACTGCACTTGATCTGATAGTTATGTCTCAAAGATTTCCTGATGGAAAACGATATGTGACCAGCGTTTCAGAAATCTCCTTGTCTTCGTCAGGATCAATTGAAGTGCAAGAGGTGGTGTCGTTTGACGCGCAGAAAAGAAGTTGGCTTTTTGTAAAAGTTCCTTCTTTTATCAATCGCGCCATAAAAGATGGATTACTCAATAAAAAGGAGGTTACTTCATGGATGTCTTTACTTCCTCAATCACAGGAGGTGTTTTTGGAGTAATTATTTATTTTCTTGTATGCAACGGTGAGGAAAAAACTGTTTCTCAAATAAATGCACGAGTAACAGGTTATGTAGTTCAGTTTTTTCAATTTGCACGCAATAGCACTTTTGTCCAGCGCTTGCTCAAATGGGAACCTTTTTCTTATACATCAATGCAGCTACGTAATCGTTTTCTTTACAAATATGGGATTACCTTAGTCACTGATGCTTTCGTACTGTTTTTTATTAGTGGCATAGCTGGATCCATCTTGCTTGGTGTTCTATTTGAGTCTGCAATAGGTACGCTTTGCGGTGTTTTCTCGTTATTTCTCGTTCCTTATTTTCTATATGAACATGCCAAGCATCAATCTGCTTTAGAAATCGCCCATATGATGCCTTCGATTTTTAGAACAATCGCCGTTGCTCTTGGATCAGGTCTCACACTTTCACAATCTATTGAATATGTCAGTAAACACACAGAAGGTGTCGTATCAGAAAATTTTTATATTGCTGACATGCAAATCAAGTGCGGTTTTCCTATCGAAGAAGCTATTGAGGACTTGGCAGAAAGGTTGGATGCTCCAGGTGTTAATTTGCTGGCTAGCGCCTTAGTAATTTCACATAGAACAGGGTCTCCGCTTAAGAGTCTTTTACAGAAAACTGCCGAGTTAGTTGAATTACAAGAGAAGAATCAAAGGCTCATAGCAACAAAGACTGCTCAAGTTAGATTATCTGCTCGAATTGTATGTCTTCTCCCAGTTGTTTTATTGATTGTCTTGTCGCTTCTATCGCCGGACTTTCAAAAGGGTTTATTTACGCCATCGGGCGTTATATGCACATCAATTGCAATGGTCATGGATTGCGTTGCTCTTTTGATTATTCGAAGCATTATGAAAGGAGTAATGAAGTGATGGATTTACTATGCTCCGTATTATTTGCAACATGCATAGGTATTCTCGCCCTAGTTGTTCCCGTCAATTTGAATCATTTTGATGTCCATAGCTATTATCAGCAAATTATAAGAGGCATAAAAAGTCACAAGAGAATGAGCCTCCGGGCAAAGTCTGAGTTTACAAGAAAATCATGCCTACGTGAGATGCCAGAAATGATTGACATTTTGATTCTTGGGCTGTCATCAGGGCTATCTTTTGATTCAGCGCTTGATCTGTATTGTTTGCGAGAATCTGGAGAATTATCGAGAGAGCTTTCAAATGCTCATATGACTTGGAAGCTTGGTGCTACTACTCGCGAAGAAGCACTCAATCAGATGGCGGCAAAAGTAGGAGTTCCATCGCTTAAAAGCTTTGCGACTGTTGTGAATGAAGCGCTTACTTTTGGAACTCCTCTTGCAGAAATATTAGATAGACAAGCTTCAGTTCTTCGCGATGAGCAGCGTTCGCTGTTAGAAACGGAAATTGAAAAGATCCCAATTAAAATGCTCATCCCTCTAGGAACGCTGATTGTTCCAGCAATGTTACTTGCAATTTTAGGTCCCTTGCTTGGACCTGCATTTTCTTCTTAAGAGAAAGGAAAGCCGATGATGTTCTTCTATCAATTTTTTAGGTATCTACAAGGCTTAAAAGAGGATGAATCTGGACAGGGAACTACAGAGTATGCAATTTTAGTTGGCGTACTTGTAGTTATTGCGATTGTCGCAATCATTGCTTTTAAAGGTAAAATTTCTGAGCTTTGGGAAGCAATTACATCGGGAATTAATTCTCTATGAGCAGAAAGAGCACTGCTGCTTATTCTGTGTTCATTATTGTCACTGTATGTTTGCTATTTGCTGCACTTCTCGTATTACCAAGAAAACAGGACCATTCATCAAATACGAGCTCAGACTATGTGCAGACTCATGAAAATAGAGACGACAAAAAAGCCAATGAACAGCCAATCTCATATGCAGCAGCAGAAGATTTGTTTAAACAGAATTCCGTGCAAAGAGATAGTAAAGAAACTATTCAAAACGAAGCCCAGAGTATTTTAGAGGGCTATCAGCAAAGAGCTGATTGTGTGCTTGTTTATTCCGGATATTTAGACATAGCCGGCAATGTATGGGGCTGTTTAGTTAATGGTGGAAATTGGTCAGAACTTGTGACTGTTTCTGATCAAGGAGAGATAAGGAGGGTCTCAACATGTCACATATCCACTCAAGATGCGAAGAATCTATTAGAGCAATCAAACTAGGTGTTAAGAATACACAAGGACAAGCAACGCTTGAATATGCTCTAGTTTTATTTTCGTGCTTAATTGTCATTACGTCTCTTGGTGTGATATATCACTTTGTGCAAAATGGAGCAGTTGTTCAACTGGCTACTCAAGCTGCTTCACATACTATGCATGACTCTCTTTTAGATTTAGCCAAAGATGTTCTCTCGTTTTAAACAGAATGCTGGTCAAGCGTCAGTAGAAGCAGCACTTTTATTTCCCGTTATTCTGATGATTATTGCATTGCTTGTAGAACCTGTTTGCATTCTCTATACAAAGACAGTTATGGATGGAGCCTGTGCAGAAGGATTAAGAGTAGCAACAACGTCTTCTGACGCTGAGTTAATAGAGTCCTATATCAAACGCAGACTTAAGGCTATACCAGAGATACCTCTATTTCATAAGGGTGGAGATGAGGACTGGAATATCTCTATTGATAAAAAAGAAAACGATGTCTTGATTGAAATTACGGGTCATGTGGCAGCGATGCCGCCAATAGGCTGGTGTTTATTCCTTGCAGGTCAGACGGATAACCAAGGGATTGTCTTGCATTCAAGTTTATCTGCTAGTACGTATCCAGATTGGATTGAGGGTTCTTATGCGGATTGGATTGCCTTTTGGAAAGGATAAACATAAGAAAATAAAGCTTGGACTTTCCATGTTTATAGACGATAAAGGCGGTATTACGTCAATCGCTTTTGCAAGTGCGATTTTAGTATGTCTAGCGCTTGTATTCGCACTGGTATCGGTCGCTTGGGTTTCATCGAGAGCATACAAAACTCAGTCAATAGCAGATGCGGCTTCTATGGCAGGAGAAAATGTCGTAGCTAAATACACAACTATTGCGCAGGTAATTGATGCAAGCATTTTGAGTCTTGGGTTATCAGGATTGTTATGTGTTGGAGCCGGATTGGTTGCTTCATGTGTTCCAGGTTTAGCTTCAGCGGGTTCTAAATTGTGTGATGCAGGTTTTAAGACACTTGAAGCGCGTAAAAAATTTGCTACTTCAGCTTGTGAAGGCTTAGAGGAAACTGAAAAAATGCTTCCAGTTTTTGCAGCAATGGCGGCGAGCTCTTGTATACAAAAGAACTCTACTGATGCGGGTAACTTCGTGGGATCAGCTCTTTTATTTCCCGCTCAGTCACAATCTGATTTTGGACATTTAAATAGCGACGTTTCGTCAGATGAATTAAAAGAACAGAGCGAGCTATTACAGCAGATAGCAAAACAGATTGAAGAGTTACAAAGTAAAGCAGAGACATCTAAAAAGAGGGCGTGGGAGGCAGACTGCGGTGGAGGTCCGTATTCTATGCGTGAAAGAGCAGAGCATCTCGCTGGTCTTTCTGGGGATATAAATCCATCTATCCCGTCGCCAACTTCTTGGACGTTCGGTATCGCTTTAAAGCGAGCTAGAGCATATTACAGAGCTCGATATGATCAAGAAATTGTCAATGGAAGCACTGCAGAAGAATTACGTGATTCTGCTATACGAAAAGCGTTTTACAACTTTGCGTTTACGGAACTTTCTAAAGGATTTTATAAAGAAACAGCTGATGGTGAGGTCGATATGAATTTACCTCGATTGCCACATAACTTAGAGGAGACAAAGAAAACAGACCTGTATCTAAAGCCTATTTGGCCTTGCACCTATGAAAATGGCGAGAAAACCATTCATGCTCATAGGTCTTGTCCAGGAGCAACAGGAGAAAACGCGGGATTTGCATCGCTACAAGATTTAGATTCTGGAGCGGTTCATGAGTGTCAACATTGTCATTTTACGAGCAGCGATGTGGGAAGAGTGGCTTCTGCTTCGACAAATATTGATAACGGGTTTGAGTATTACTGGAAAATCGTAGTCGAAGAGTCTGAAGTTTATGAATCATCACGTCAGCAAATAAAAGATTTGCGAAAAAAGTTGTCTGAAGCTGCAGATAAATCAACTGGAATATTTCAAAAAGCACTTGATGCCCTAAAGGTTGCTAGGCCCAGATTATGTCCTCCAGGAGCTTGGGGATGTATTTCATTTGTGAGAAGAGGAGGTTCATCTCCAGAATTTCAAGGAAGTTTAGGAACACTTGAGCAGTCAGTTTTTCTCCCAGAAGGATATGCAATATCCGGAGCAACGCTTGCTCCAGACAGCTCTTCTACAAACAACGTTCTTTCAAGCTTTTTTGATCAGGTTGAAAGGAGGGGAGGGTTTATTGGACAGACCATAGATAAGGTAATGAGCTTGTGGGGATCTCTTTTAATCTCATATGGGGATGGTGTAACTTCTTGGTCTTCTAAGCTGTCGGAATTTCTTGATAACGTTGACGGAATAACAGGTGGAAGTGTCGGCTCCAAATTACAGAGTGCTTTGAAACAAATAGTTATTGACGCTGGATTAGAGCCAAGTGATTTAAGACAAATGAAGCCTGTTCTTGTTAATACAGAAAGTGTTTTGAAACAAGCTGGCTTTGAGAAAGAATCAACGATTCGTGAACTAGTTCAGAAAATACCTAATACATCAGATCCAATTGCTTTAGCTCGTTCACTTGGTGCGTTTTCTCTCCAGTATTTGCCTGACAAAATCACAATTGCAAAGCTGACCATTCCTGTCATTGATATTGAGATTCCTTTAGAAATTGATGTTAAGAAAGTTTTTGGTGGCATATGAGAAAAATGAAATTTCTTTGTTGCCAAAAAGGGCAAATGTTTGTTGAGACTGCATTGGTTCTTCCGGTTGTATTAGTGGTTGCTCTAATTGCAATCAATTTATTTAAGTTTGCAGATATGTGCTCAAAGTTTGACCGTGTTGCGGCGGATCAAATTATTGCTCATGGAATTTCTTCTAGTCATTCCACAGATGGAGGAGCACTAGAAAACTTAACTCAGAAAATAAAAGCTGCTCTTAATTGCGATGACAATTGCGACATTGTTGTCTCATTGGAGGGAGAAAGCGAGGGGATTGGGAACATGGTCTCTATTTTTCCTAAATACCAAGTAACTCTTAAGTACAAGCCTTGGCCACATACCCTGCGTCTCCCTTTAGTGTCACTAGAGTCTCCTCTATGTCTTACCCATACAACCTCAATTGTTGTTAGTCCTTATAAGTCGGGAGTTGTGATTTGAAAATGAACGTACAAGTGTCGATAGAAGAAGCCCCTAATTCTGAACAGATTTTTGAATTGTTACAAGGGGGCTTCGAAAAGTTCGTTGGGCTTTTGGGTACCGAGATAACAGCTCCTCCAGTATTACTTCTGAGGTGTTCTTCAGTTCATACTTTTGGAATGACATATCCGATTGATATTGCATTTGCAGATGATCATGGAGAAATTCTAAAAATTCGGAGACGAGTACAGCCTAAACAAATTCATAGCTGCGCAGGCGCCTATTGCACATTTGAAAGACCATCAGTTGATGATTTCCCATGGTTTGAAGTGGGACAGAAAGTGCTCATTCAAGAAATAAGTACCGAGGAAAGCAATGTTGAAAGAAGGAGTCGCTATGGCTATAGAAAACTACTCCGTCAAAATTTGCCCCAGATGCGGAGAAAAGTTATTTCAGGACATGAGAATTTGTTACGGGTGCCTTCTAGACTTCAGCGGCCCAAGCTCGCTTGTATGCAATCTCGAAACATCAAGAAATAAAAGAATTGCTAACCTTCCTCTTATAGAAACTGATGAGTATTTGCTTTCTGAGGAAGTAGGAGAGGAGTGGGATAAAGGACTGCCACCTGCTTTGTTTGAACTGGATAACTCATATTCACCAGCAGATTAATTAGTACGTGGTATCCTTTTAGGAAGAGTTGCGAAAGTAACATAAAGGAGTTTTCATGTATAAAGTTTCGCTTCGCTCTTCTAAAAAGAGCCAGTTTGTAAGGATTGCGCTTTGCGTAATGCTTTTGGCTGTTGCGTTTCTAATTGCACCGGCAAAAGCATTTGCACGTGACCTTTCAATAGATACGGTAAATATTGATGCGACGGTTCAAAAGGACGGAACGTTGCATGTCGTAGAAACTCGTACATTCTATTTCAGAGGAAGCTTTCACGGTGTCTATTGGAATCTTCCAGTTGGAAAGAATAAATATAATGGGCAGAACGTTGAAGTAAACATTACTTCAGTTACCGTTCAGGATAAGCAGGGAACGCGTCAGCTTTACAGCAAAGACTCAAATGGAAATAGTGCCAGCTCAGACGAGTATTATGTTCCCACTCTATCAGGCAATATGTTGAACTTGAAGATTTATTCAGCACATGATGATGAGTATGCACATATAACTATCGAGTATGACATTACTAATGTTGTAACAAACTGGTCTGATACTGCAGAGTTGTACTGGAAATTTGTATCTGATGGCTGGGATTCAGAGTCTCGCAATGTAACGGCTACTATTCATCTTCCTGTTCCTTCAGGACAGTCAATTGTGGCTGGAGATACAGTTCGTGCTTGGGGACATGGTCCACTAGACGCGAATGTAGAAATTACCAATAATGCGGTCGTCTACAAAGTCCCTGGCGTGGGAACTGATGAGTTTGCGGAAGCTCGTATTACGTTCCCAACCGATTGGGTTTCTGGGCTAACTCCCATTCAGCAGAATAAACTGAGCAGCATTCTGTCTGAGGAACAAGCGTGGGCTGACGAGGCAAATCACAAGCGTGATGTTGCAAAAACTCAGGTAGCTCTTATTCTTTATGCACCATTAGTACTTGCAGCTATCACCGTTGTAGCAGCAATCTTGCTGCGTATTAAATACAAAAAGGTTATGACCCCTCAGTTTAATGACCTTTACTACAGAGATGTCCCATCTAATGATCACCCAGCAGTCCTTTCCATGCTTTACAACGGTGAGTTAATTAAGGGAGACGCTCTGACAGCAACCCTTATGCACCTTTCTGATTCAAAGTACATTAGCTTGAATAAGACGGTTAGTACAAACTTCCTTGGTATGGAGAAGTCTGATTATTGTCTTACAAAGGTTCAAGACCTTTCAGAAAGCCAGCAGCCTTTCTACCCTGGCAGTTCACAGTCAAATAAGATTGATATCATGGCAATGAAGCTAATCTTTGATAAGGCTGGAGAATCTGGAGCGGTAAATACTACTGTTACCATGAAACAAATTGGTAAGTATGCTTCATCACATCCAGAAGATTTTAATAAGGCATATGAGTCTTGGGAGAGCCCCATCAAGCTTAGCTATGCTGCTAAGTATGGAACAAATAAGATTCCATTCCACGGTAAGGGAATTCTTGGTGCTCTGATTGCTGTCGATGTTCTTGTTGCCGCTGCTGCATTCATGATGGGTGTTATGGCTGATGTTTCATTTGCCAATCTACTACTACATCTGTTTATTCTTGTCATTGCCGGCCTGGTTGCACTTGTAAACATTGGCTCTTTCGATTTAATGAACAGAGAAGGTGTTGAGACGCTCGCTAAGACTCGTGCGCTAAGAAAGTGGCTTACTGAGTTCACTAACCTGCACGAAGCAATTCCAACCGATGTCATTCTCTGGAATAGGCTTCTGGTTATGGCAGTTGCGCTTGGTGTTGCGGATAAGGTTATCGAGCAGCTGAAAGTTGCAATGCCAGAGATGCTCAAAGATCCTCAGTTTATGCCTGTTTATAGCTGGTATTACTATGGAAATGGCATGCGAACCAATGCAATTGAGAGCGTAACTAAGAGCGTTACAGCTGCTCATTCCGTCTCAACAGCGGCACTTGCTTCTTCTAACTCAAGCTCCGGCGGTGGTTTTGGTGGCGGCTTCTCCGGCGGAGGAGGCGGCGGCTTCGGCGGTGGCGGTGGCGGTGGCGGTTTCTAACGCCATAAACGCTTCAATAAACACTGCAAGAAGCAACGTTTAAAGGTCTTAATTCTCCCCGTGAACTAATCGGGGAGAATTTCTTTTTTTAGAAAATATGCGATTTTGGCATATTTGAGTTGATAGTTTTACGCTGCACTTATGGAGCAGATATCTAACAGATTAGTGGGCCAGTGCCTTCGCGATTTGCGAAAGAAGCAACGTCTTACCCAAGAGGCGGTTGCTGAGCATCTTGCTGGAGATCAAGCATTTATATCAAAGGTTGAATCAGGCGAGCGTGGCGTTAAGCTCGGAGAAGTTTTTTCTTTTGCCGAAGCCTTAGGTATAGAAGCTTCCGAACTTATCGAAGCGTTGCGTACGTATCGATAGTTTTTAGTCCAATTTTTTAATGCAAGATCCCTATGAAAGATGTGCTTGTTAAAGGACGTGCTTCTTAAAAGAGGCTCGTCCTTTACTGTTTATTACTTGCCGCGTCAACATCAAAAGATAAAAGAAAACGGCTCAGAGATTTCTCTCTGAGCCGATTCAAGTCGTGGTGGCGGGGAAGGGAATCGAACCCCTGACACGGGGATTTTCAGTCCCCTGCTCTACCAACTGAGCTACCCAGCCATTGGTGCTTCGAAAAGCTTATTTACTATAACAGACTCAAGCGCTTCGTCAAGCGGGCAATTTATACAATCCAGAAATTTTTTCCGCCAGTGAGGTCAAATTCAACGGTCATGCCTTTTATTGCAAAAAACGCCTCAATTTGCTCCTTTGTTTTCTCAAGCTCTTGACCGTCGATTTTCTCGCGCTCATCGGTTTTCTCGTCAGAGGGGAGCTCTATCCAGAGAGTTTGCTTACCACATGTGTCACGCAGGTGGATTTTGCTTAAAAGTCCCTGTTGTTCGAGCCTTTCATTGAGATGAATGAGGTCAAAGAAGTTGACAACTTTTGGCATGCTAACTCGTTTCTCTAAACGCTTGCTCTTAAGCATACACGTTTGCAAATTGGTACAATAGATTGTCTAGCTTGAACTAGGTCAGCGGTCGTTGCTGCCTCCACTGAATAAACTATTCGAGGGGAAATTATGGCCTTTACGAGAAAAGAATTCTTGTCCCTTTCTGCTTTGGGAGCTGCAGGCACCTTGGCTGCATGTACTCCACAGGCAAGGACGTCTGAGGATACGAATCAGCCTGCATCTAACGTGGACCTTGAAGAGTTCAAGTCACTTAAGCTGGACATGACCCAGTGGAGTTATGACGAGGATAACGACTGCTACTATCAGCTGGGTATTCAGTACTGCACTAAGCCTGCAAGCAAGTCGGTGAATACCCTCTCGGTCTTTGTACCTGGAAAGTATTTCTCGGGAACTAAGAAGGGTTCTACCTACGAGTGCGAAGTAAGCGAGAAGGCCGTTGTGGGCAGCTTCACCGCACGTACCGCGCCAATTGTCATGCCTATTAACACGGCAACGCTGTTCCCTCAGAGCGCCCCTACAAGTTACTCATACGAAGGCCTTGCACCGTACCTTGAGGCTGGCTTTGTGTACGTATACGCAGGTTTCCGCGGTAGAAGCGCCGGCTACGATTCAACTACAGGCTCGGACGAGCTTTACGCGGGTGGATCTCCTTGGCCAGCAGTAGACTTCAAGGCAGCTATCAGGTATTTGCGCTACAACAACGAGCTGCTCCCATGCAATACATCAAAGATTTTTGTGTTTGGCTTTGCAGCTGGCGGCGGCCTCAGCGCAGTGCTTGGAACCTCGGGAGACTCTCCGCTCTATACGCCATATCTTAAGGCTGTTGGCGCTGCTACACATAGCGAGAAGGGCGAGCAGCTTTCAGACTCTATTTATGGCAGCGCTTCATGGTGTCCGGCAACCTCATATGATCTTGCAGACGCAGCGTATGAGTGGTCAGCTGGTCAGTATGCAGATGCAACAGACTCCCGTGCTGAGGGTGTATGGACCCAACCTCTCTCGCAAGATCTTGCTGGTGCATATGCTTCATTTGTCAACAACATGGATCTTCTCGACAGCAATGATTGTAAGGTCAGTCTTGATGAAACTAACTCTGGCGTCTATACCGCTGGATCATATGCAGACCTTCTTATCAACGAGCTCAAGACCTCTGCAAATAACTTTGTCAGAGACAACGCGTTCCCATATACCTCTACGCCTCAGCGACTGGAAGAGCCTACGTTCCCAGGTGATCCAAATCTCGCGACGGTTCGTGGTACAGATAATGCAGCTCCTGCTACTCAGCAGGTTCAATCTACTATCTACGATACTGCTGAGCACTATTTTGGCTCTCTGAACTCAGAATCTATTTGGGTTGTATATAACCTTCGTCGTCAGAGCGTTGAGCTTGAGAACTTGAGGGGTTTCTCGCGAGCCTTAAGAGGCGCGTCGCTTCCAGTTGGAGCTTTTGATGCTCCTGATAGAAGCACCCGCGCTAATCAGCTTTTTGGTGTTGGAGAGCAAAGTACACTGCATTTTGATGAGCAGACTGCTGACCTCATTAAAAAGAACCTTGATACGTACATGAAGCTTGCCGATTGGAAGTCCAGCTACGCTAATGATTGGACCTCTGATCTGAATAAGGCTGATACGCTGGAGAATGACATTCCAACTCGTGTTGATATGTTCAATCCACTGTACTTTACCAGCGCATCTTACAAAGGCTATCAGACAGCATCGGTTGCTCCTTATTGGCGTATTAATGAGGGCGCTCAGAATACTGATACTTCAATTTGCACCTCGTTCAATTTGGGCCTGTCTCTAAAGCATTTCTCGGGCGTGAGCAGTGTTGATTACACGCTTGTTTGGGATAAGGGCCACGTTCTTGCCGAGAGAACAGGCAATGCAACTGCCAACTTGGTGTCTTGGATTGTTTCGTGCGCGTCTGCTTAAAGAGGAGGGCATAGCGTGTTTCAAACAAAGAATCGCCGACTGTATGGTGTTGTTGTTATTGTTGTGCTTGCGCTGGGAGCAATATTCTTCTCTCTTATGAGGGGTGCTGATAAGTCTCAGCCTCAAGCAAACTCGCAATCACAGCAATCCCAACAGACGCAACAGACGCAGTCTCAGAGCTCGCAAAACAAGGGCTACATTGATTCCGTAGCAGCGGATGACCCGTATGCAAAGGGGATCCATCACGTTCGCATTGTGGTGAAGGATTACGGCACTATCGAGGCAACTCTTAACGCAAATGTTGCACCTATTACGGTCTCCAACTTTGCTCATCTTGCCGAATCAGGCTTCTATAACGGCCTTACGTTCCATCGTATTATTGACGGCTTCATGATTCAGGGCGGAGATCCTAAGGGCAACGGCTCGGGCGGATCCGAGAACAAAATCAAGGGTGAGTTCACCAAAAACGGTGTCGAGAATAACATCTCGCATACACGTGGAACTATTTCCATGGCACGCGCCCAAGATCCAAACTCTGCAAGCTCACAGTTCTTTATCATGCAGGCAGACAACTCAACTCTGAATGGAAATTACGCTGCATTTGGCACGGTAACAAGTGGAATGGACGTTGTCGATGCAATTTGTAAAGGCGTAACCCCAATCGATTCAAATGGAACTATCCCTGCTTCAGAGCAACCAGTCATTGAGTCCATCACAATGATTGATTAGATTCCTTATATAAAATATTGTTATGTTATTGAATGACCTGCGACAAGTTATAAAGTTGCAGGTCATTGGCTTAAAACACGCTTCTCATGGTATACTATTGTTATCCGAGAGGAGTGGTGTTATGCGAGCTGTTGGCGAGTTTTGCGTTCACCCAGGTCAGGGCGTATGTCTTGTTGAAAATGTAGTTTCGGAGCCTACTCCGGCCTACGTTTTGTCTCCTATTGGGCAAAAACATCCTGTTCAAATTGTATTTCCTCTTGATCAAGAGTTCAGGCTTCGTGATCTTATGACGCACGACGAGGCCATGAATCTTGTTGATACCTATCCTCAAATTGAGCTTATTACGTTCCATATTCATAATGCATCGCTTGAGGAATCTCATTTTAGACACGCTATTAGAGAAGGTTCTTGTAAAGACTCCTTTAGTATTGCTAAAACATTTAGAGCTCGTATTGATAAGGCGCGTTCGCTCAACAAAAAACCACCTGTTTCTCACGAGAGAATTTTTAAGATGGCCAGTAATCGCGGTCTTTACGAGCTTATTACGGCGCTTAATTGCACCGTTGATGAGATTCAAAAGGTGTTTAGCTCACGCTATGGCGTAGAAATTGGAAAGGCGTAGCTTATAATTAACCTATCCGTTCAAGAGATGGGAAATTATGGCTTCAGAAACATCTGCAAATCGCGCTGTTGTCACTGTTTTGGGCAGCGACGCTCCTGGAATTGTTGCAGCAATTTCTTCTACTTTGGCTGAGTCTAACGCAAATATTCTTGATATTGCTCAAACTATTTTATCTGGTATTTTTACCATGACCATGCTTGTTGAGCTGAAGGATGCTGAGTCTTTCTTGAGCCTCAAAGAGCGTCTTGATGCCGTCTCAGAAAAGCTTGGTGTACAAGTAAATATGCAGCGTGAAGAGGTCTTCACGTTTATGTATCGTCCATAAAGAGGTAGTGTTTTGTCAGAGCTTTCAACTGAAGAACTCATTGCTCAAAAGCAGTCTTGGCTCACTCAAGATGTATCAAATCTGAAAGTAGATATTGTCTTCTCCGATATGGATGAGACATTTCTCCATACCGATAAATCTCTTGATGATAACAACATGGCAATGCTGGACCGCCTGGCTGAGCTAGGTATTCCTTTTGTACCTTGTTCCGGACGCGCGTTTAACGTGCTGCCAAAAGAAGTTGTGAACCATCCTGCTTCTAAGTATGTGGTTTCTTGTGACGGTGCCGTTATCAGAGATCTTTCAACTCAGACCGTGCTTCACGAGTCCACAGTGACAAAAGAGCAGGCACTTGAGTTGTATCAAAAGCTTAAGGACTATCCTGTGACTTTTGACATCTTTGCGGACGGAGGTGTCTATCTGGAGCGCTCAAGGCACAATCTTATCTCTCAGCTGGGTATTCCTGCAGATCACGCAGCATTTATGCAGCGTTCTCGCACCCCCTTTGATCAAAGTGTTGAGGAGTTTATTGAAGGCGTTACTACCATTGAGCGTCTTGGTTCCTACTGGTCTGTTTCAGAAGGCGAGAAATACCAGGCACTTGTAGCAGATGCTGTAGCTTCGGTAAAGGGACTCAGCGGCACAGCTTCCATGAGTATGGGAATGGAAATCCTGGCCGACGGCACTTCAAAGGGTGCTGCACTTCAGTGGCTCTGCAATCATCTTGGCATTTCAACGGATAATGCTGCAGCTTTTGGCGATTCGCTTAATGACGTTGCTATGCTTTCCGCCGCAGGAATGGGTACGGCAGTTGCTAACGCTCGTCGTGAAGATTTTGAGGCAGCAACCTATATCACACTCACTAACGATGAGGCGGGTTTCTCGCGATTCCTTACGTGGGCACTGGGGGAGTAAGCACTTGGCGCTGAAGGAGTAGTGTCTCAGAGTTTTGCTTGAGACATATTGTTTAAAGAAAAAGCCGGCAGATACAATCTGTCGGCTTTTGTTATGAGAAGTAAAACTACTACGCGCTAGGTTAGTGATTACTGTCCTGCTGCTCTTCAAAGACATCTTCATCGGCCGCTTCCTCATCAAGCTTAAGAGGACGGAAGCTAGCGGTATCGCCACCAACGTAGTCTGCAACGGTAGCTGCGTTTTCAACGCGCTCCTTGTGCAGTGCCTCTGCAAAGATATCTTCATCTTCCTCAATCTCTGCAATGCGCTCTTTCATAGGAGCCTCAACAAGTGGCATAGAGCCTGTCTGAGCTGCATCGTCAAGCATGATACGGGTAAGCTTCTGCTCACGCTTGACCTTGGAGAACAAAGGAACGTACTCAAAGACAATGTTGGAGTTCTCAAGACCATACCAACGAGCAGGAGATCCGCAGATGCGACGAATAAAGTACTTAAGCTCAAGGCAGCGAGCGTCAAAACCGTTGATGTCAGTCTCTGGAGCTAGTACCTTACGCAGCAGACAGAATCTAAAGTCACCAATCTCGGAGTGCTCCTTGTAAATGGAATACTTGTGATTCTGTGGCGCAAGCTGATTGTTCTTAATCAGGTCACCAACAATCTGATACAGATAGGTGTTAATACGCTGGTTTACCCTAAAGCCAAGACGCAGAGTAATCTTGAACAGGAAGTCTGTACCAAAGTCATTGACGATAAACTCACGGGTATTTGGATCGTCTGTCAGCGAGATGTTAATAAAGTAGTAGGCCTTAGCACGCTTTGGACGCTTATCCAAGATGGAATAGAGGATGTCTCGATCCAGCTTGTCAAAGGATGAATCATTAGTAAGAAAAACCAGGTTATCGGCGAGGGTTGTATAATCTGCATCGTGACTCAAGCTACGGAGCTGGTCAATGTATTTATCTACGGGGAGATAAACGCTCTGCGTCCTCTCAACAGCGGTACCGCGGCGCCAGACAAACATGACAACAAAGATTGCGGTAGCCATAAGAACGGTAAAGTAGCCGCCGTGGAAGAACTTGGTAAGGCTTGAGAAGAAGAACATAGCCTCGATAGCACCAAAGAAAAGAATGAATGGAATGGCCGCCCATAGGCGCTTTCTGATAACGGCCAGGTAGGTGTAGAGCAAGATTGAGGTCATGAGCATGGTAACGGTAATTGCAAGACCGTACGCTGCTTCCATGTGCTCAGAGCTCTGGAAGAGAAGTACAACGCCAATGCAGCCAACCCACATGATGTTGTTTACAAGTGGAATGTAAATCTGGCCCTTAGTTGTGGAAGGGTAGCTAATCTTAATGTGAGGCATAAGATCAAGTTTAATTGCCTCAGAGACAATGGAATAAGAGCCAGTAATCAGTGCCTGAGAGGCAATAATTGCAGCAAGAGCAGAGAGAATAACGGCAAATGGTCTAAGCTGACCAGGAAGCATTTCAAAGAAAGGATTGAGGTCTTTGATAGCGTTGAAGCTCTCGTTGGTGTGGTTAGTGATGATCCATGCGCCTTGTCCAAGGTAGTTCAGAATCAAGCAGACCTTAACAAAAGGCCAGCTTACGTAAATGTTGCTCTTGCCAACGTGACCCATGTCAGAATAAAGTGCCTCTGCACCAGTGGTACAAAGGAAGACACTACCTAAAACCATGAGGCCAGCAGCATTGAGCTTGCCATCAAAGAGGAACAGAATGCCGCGGACTGGGTTAAGTGCTCGAACAATGCTAATGTCAGCAAGCATGTTCATAACACCCATGGCACCCAAGAACAAGAACCAAAGCGTCATGACAGGGCCAAAGGCCTTACCAATGGTAGAAGTACCTGCCTTCTGTAAGGCAAAGAGGGTACAGAGGATGATGATGGTAATCATGACAACAATGTGCTGATTATCACCAATAATAGCATGAGCTGCAGGAATAGTACGCAAACCCTCAATAGCGGTGGTTACTGTAACAGCTGGGGTCAAAATACCGTCAGCAAGAAGAGCTGCGCCACCAATCATGGCAGGAATAATCAGCCATTTGGCGCACTTTTTAACCAAACTGTAGAGCGCAAAGATTCCGCCCTCATTGTGGTTGTCTGCCTTCATTGCAACCATGACGTATTTAACGGTTGTAATGAGTGTCAGCGTCCAGATAATGAGGGACAGAGCACCCAAAACAACATCGGTGCTCATGGTAAGAAGTCCACCATTACCAGCGATAATTGCCTTCATGGTGTACATTGGAGAAGTGCCAATGTCACCGTAGACGATGCCAAGGGTAACAAGTACCATGCCAGCACTTAGAGGAATGCCAGTTGATTTCTTGGCTTTGTTCTTAGAGAAAAGCGCATGAAATGCAGCTTTACTTGTATTCATCTATTAATCCTCTCAACAGATGATTAGTACAGTTCGTCATCATATGTTAGTCCATATACCTAGTTATAACTAGACGAATGTACAAACGTACTTATTTTGTCTGCAAGCGGAAAAATTTACTCATTTTCCCGCGGTTTTCTCGAGATTTTATATGCATGATGGATCTTCTGATTTCTTGAGAAGTCCTCCGGAATAGTTTCACTTGTTATGTCTTCAATGATGACGCCAGCTCGCTGGATTTTCTCGACATCTGGCTTAAAGGTACGCAGGTTACATGAGAAAATGGCAACGCCGCCGCGAGTCAGAAGGCGAGAAATGCCAATGATGAGCTCAGCGTGGTCTCTCTGGACATCAAACGAGCTCTGCCTCATGCGCGATGAGTTGGAGAAGGTAGGGACATCGCAGAAGATGACATTCCAGCGGTTTTTGGTGTGTCGTGTCTCGGTAATCCAAGACAGGACGTCTGCCTGGACAAACTCGTGCTCCTCTCCGTCAAAACCGTTGCGCTTCATGTTGCGTTTGGCCCACTCAAGCGAAGGCTTGGAGAGGTCAACGGTTGTGGAGTGAAGCGCGCCACCATCTGCTGCGTAGCAGGTAGCGGTACCTGTATAGGCAAATAGGTTGAGGAAGCTCTTAGCAGGTCCGGCGCTTTTCATGAGCTCGCGAATCTCTGCGCGCGTATCGCGGTGGTCTAGGAAGATTCCACAGTCCAGTCTGGATGCAAAGTTGACCTCAAAGAGTAGGCCGCCCTCATCGATGAGCAGCATTTCTTTTCTTGAGTTGTCGGCTGCGCTGCCCTCGTCAGAGTACTGAGAGCCACCCTTTGCACGCGTTCTTGTTCGTAGATTTACGTTTGAGCTAGGTATGCCTAGAATGCGAGGAGCCAATGCTAGAACGTCTAGGAGACGGCGCTTTGCAAGGTCTGGATCAATCTCTTTAGATGCAGCGTACTCAGAGATTTGCAACCAAGTAGTTGGCTTTGTGGCACCCTTGTAGATGTCAATGCTGACGGCATAATCGGGCAGGTCAGCGTCGTATACACGGTAGCACGAGACGTCGTTTTTACGAGCCCACTTAGCGCGTTGCTTGGCCACCTTAGCAAGACGTGCGGCAAATTGATCTGATGCAGGAACCAGTACGCTTACTGGCTGGTTGTTAACCATGACAGTGGGACCTGCAGGAACCGAGGTTGACTCAGAGTTGCTTGCTGGTGCAGTGGCATCAGCTTCGCCGCCACCTGCTTCCTCTGCGATTGCAGCAGGGTAGGAGCGCATGGTGGCAATGGAGTTGCCCACGTAGACAGAAAGTGTTTGCGATGGAGTTGCTCTGAGTACCGTATCAGTATTTGTATCGCTGGTAAGAAGCGTGCTTGACTGTCCCGCAAAAAGTCCAAGCGTGGAGTAAGCAGAGCCCTGAAGTGTAGGCTCTTCTTTGGTCCACGAGAGATCGGCAACAATGCCCGTGAAGTGCTCTGCATGTTTTAGCAGCTCAGAAGCTGCCAAGAACTGCACGTCAGCCTTGAGACCGCCTGCACGAAGCGTATAAAGCACAGCCTCCTTGGCCTTTGGGCGAGGGTCCGCTGCATAGAGTGTGACCTGGCGCTCCTGGCCCTTCTCGGCACGTTCATCGGCCTCGGCAAGCAAATCCTGCCAGGCATCGTCGTTGTGGCCAGCCCAACCCGTCATGCCCCAGCGAGCGCGCAAGATGCCCGGCGCCACGTCCAGCGCCATGCCCGCTGCCTCCTGCGCAAGCGCGCCTGCTCCCGGGAACAGCAGCGCCGGCAGTGGCGCGTCTGGCGAGAAACCCGATGCACTCGCAGCAGTTTGCACCTGCAGATACAGAAGGGCAGCGGCGTAATCCAGCCTGAGCGGCGCAAACTCACGTGCCGGCCCTCGACCGCCAGTCAAACTGCGCTTAAAGAGAGCCTCACCAGCAAGGTCAATGCCAACCGTGGCACGGTTGCGTGATACGCGCACGACAATAGTTACGTCAGGCGCAAGCGTGTTGACCATAGGACGGCTTCCGCGCTTTGCTGCAAGTCGGTCTACAATAGCGTCTTTTGTTCTGACAGCAATGAAGTTGGTGTTTCTGAGCTGGTCATTTGTGCCGTGAGCGCTGACTGCAATGGTGGCATGCGGACCAATATGGTCTTCCCAAGCAATGTGGGAGAGGCCTTCGTAGAGAGCGTCTGAAGTTGCAGCGCCAACGCGATCAAGCACCAAAATGACGCGAGACGTGAGACGAGACCATAAACAGACGCGGTAAGCATCGGCAAGTGAGCCGTAAAACGCAACCTGTCCGCCAAGAGGGCGCACCTTTTTAATGCGCAGGCCGTCAAGCTCCTGTGCAAGAAGCTTCTCAAAGCCTTTTGGACACGTTGCAAAGAACTCAAGTTCTTGAGACATCGGGACACCTTTCGCCCGTAGGAATTGAATACATACTGGTGCAACATTTTCCCATGTTTTTCTCGATAAATGGTTGGGGAAAAGAAAATACATCAAGAACCCGTGGGTGCTCGGCCACGCGTGTTTCCCGGAGGCGCCTCTCGGCCTTGCGTGGCTGTGAGCAGCGCGTCTGCAGCCCGCACCACCCTCCACTCACCGAAGAGCGGAAGTTCATACATAATGTCCCAAATCATCTGTTATTTTTCGCTTAAAATACGCATAGTATCTTTTACTAAGAAATAGAGAGCTGTTTGAGGTTTGGGAGTCCTTATGGATGCAAAAGTTATGGAAACATTTGAGTCCTGGCGTGCAAACGTCACCGAAGAAGACCTGGTAAAAGAGCTCGGAGAGCTTGCAAAGCCAGAAGCAGAAGATAAGCTCTACGACGCATTTTATCGTTCGCTTGCTTTTGGTACCGCGGGCCTTCGTGGCACCATTGGTGTTGGCACTAATCGCATGAACGTCTATGTTGTTGCTCAGGCAACCCAGGGTCTTGCGGATTACCTCAACGCTCACTACCAAAATCCTACCGTGGCTCTTGCAAGGGATTCTCGCCTCAAGGGTGAGGATTTCCAGAAGGTTGCAGCTGGTGTTTTAGCAGCTAATGGCATCCGTGTGTACGTCTATCCACGCATTGAGCCTGTCCCAACGCTCTCGTTTGCCGTCCGCTACCTCAAGACTTCCGCAGGTATTGTGCTTACCGCAAGCCACAACCCTGCGCCTTATAACGGCTACAAGGTGTACAACGATAACGGCGGACAGATTACTGACGAGGCTGCAGCAGAGATTTCTGCAAACATCGCGCGCGTTAATCCTTTTGACGTCAAGCCTATGGATTTTGAAGAGGGCCTGGAGAAGGGTCTGATCATTTGGACTCCAGAAGAGGTTCTGGACAACTTTATTGAGGCTATCAAGCGTGTTTCTATTCCAGGATTTAAGGCTGCCGACGGCTACAAGGTTGTGTACACGCCGCTCAACGGTACAGGTATGGAGTGCGTCACGCGCATTCTCAAGGAGATTGGCGTCAATGACGTTGACGTTGTTCCAGAGCAGGCAGAGCCAGATGGAAACTTCCCCACATGCTCCTATCCAAATCCAGAGTTCCGTGAGGCACTTGAGCTGGGCCTCAAGCTTGCCGACAAGGTCAAGCCAAACCTTTTGGTGGCAACCGACCCAGATGCCGACCGTATGGGTACTGCAATCCCTCACAACGGCGATTACGTGCTGCTTTCCGGTAACGAGATGGGTGTCCTGCTTATGGACTGGCTCCTTACCATGGCTGAAGAGCGTGGCGAGAAACCCCAGGATAAGGTAGCCGTTTCTACTATCGTATCCTCTGCTATGCCCGACGTCTTGGCACGTGCTCGCGGCTTTGAGATGCGCCGCGTTCTCACTGGCTTCAAGTACATTGGCGACCAAATTGACCAGCTCAAGGATGCCGGTGAGGAGGATCGCTTCCTCATGGGCTTTGAGGAGTCCTACGGCTATCTTGTTGGCACACATGCTCGCGATAAGGACGCTATTGTCGCTACCATGCTTTGCGTTGAGATGGCTTCTTGGTACGCAGCTCGTAACATGGACCTCTACGAGGCAATGGATGCCCTGTACCAGCGCTATGGCTACTACCTCAATGGCGTTGTCAATGCTGCCTATCCAGGCGCTGAGGGCGCCGCTAAGATGGCTCAGATCATGAGCAGCCTGCGTAAGAATCCACTGGAAACGGTGGGCAACTACAAGGTTGTTGGCGTAACAGACTATGCTGAGTGTGCAGAAATGCCTCGCGTCTCGGGCCTGCAGAAAGAGGCTCCTCAGACGCTGCCAGCATCCAACGTTATTGAGTATAGGCTTGAGGGAGACAACAAGGTCATCTTCCGTCCATCAGGCACCGAGCCTAAGGTCAAGGCCTATCTCTTTGCCAACGGCAAAACTCGCGAAGAGGCTGAGGCTCGCGTTGCAGAGCTCAGCGAGGCCGCTCAGAAGGTGCTTTCATAGTTCGCCTTTACCTCTAAAACGTTTTCCACGCAATTTATTGGCGAGAAACCCGTCCAGCCCAGCATTCACCTTTTGTGGATGCTGGGTTTTTTACTCCGCGGCCTTTACCGTCACGGTATATAGGGTGTTTGCAGCGCTGGCAATAGTTTCTGCCGCCCATGGACGTGCGCTTACCTCAGGGGACAGAGGGTCGTGGACATTTACGGTGCCGTCATCGTTCTTGCTGGTTACCAAAATCCAGTGATCGCCATCAGAGCTCAGCTTATTGCCCTTAACCTCAACAAGCAGGAAGGTTTCGGCATCTAGAAGCGTGGTGATATTGTCGGCAGAAATGTTATAGCTATCAGCGGTAAGACCAAGGTTAGCTAAGTTCTTCTCGAGAAATGATCTGTTCATTCCAGAGTCGGTGTCCGTTGCCTTGGCGGTTTCAACAGCGCCCGCAATATCTGCTGGAGTCCAGTTGTTCTTTCCGGTGAGGCCCATGTATGCCATAGAGAGGGCAGTGGGACCTGAGCCCTTGGTAGCAATTACAGAACCAGCATATGAGACGCCACCCCACCTGGAGTCCCAGGTATAAAGCTGAGGAGCTGTGCCTTTGGTGATTGAATCGTCGTAGGTTTTGGCTTTGCCGTCAGAATCGGGATAGTTTGCAACAAAATCAATAGCCTCAGGGTGGGCAAGTGCCAGCTCAATGAGGCTTTTATCGCTGTATTTATCAGCGTGTTCTGCAATCCAGGCAAGGTTTTTGTTCTGATCTAGCTTGGCTGCCAGGGCTTTAGTCAGCTCCTCTGAAGTTCCCACAGCAACGCGAGAATCAACGGAGTTGACCTCTACCTCTGGAGTAGATTCTTTAGCGCAACCACGCACGCAGCTCGACACAATAAAGACCAGTAAGAGCGCCGCGATGACCGCTAGTCCAATGACAATATAGGTTCTCGTACGAGAATCAATGCGATGTAGTAGAGACTGTCTCTTAAAGAGAATGGCCTGCGAACCAAGGGTATTTCTCTTGCGACGTCTTGCCTGCCTATCAGAAATACCGCCATCACGAGGAGGACGGCCATTTTGTGGAGGACGGCGACGCATTGCAGGATCTCCGTAGGAGCCTTGTCTTCTATCAGGTGAATCATTCAGGGGCATGGTGGCCTCCAAGCCGTAAAAATAGTTTCACTCATGATGAATCATACGGCGAGAAGTGTATAAATACTTTTAGAAAACGGTGAATGCAATATTCCGACCGACGAGCGGGTTATTTGCACCGTTTAGCGGTTTGGCATGCGCATAAGGGTTGATTAAGTATATTCTTTTATTCACTATCATTTGTTTTCAAAGTTAGCGAGTCGTATAAGGAAAGAAGGCGTCGTGAAGCATAGAAATGCTCGACAGGACGTGATTCGTGAGCTTGTTCGCAGCGAGTCCATCCGCACACAGCGCGATCTTGTTGATATGCTCAAAAATCGTGGCTTTGCCTGTACTCAAGCAACCGTTTCTCGTGATACTGCAGAAATGGATTTGCAAAAGCTTCCTGAGGGCGCCTATGTGCTTTCTGAAGATATGCATTTGCAGAAAATGCTCTCTGAGTTTGTGGTTGGGGCTACGGCAGCAGAGAATCTTATTGTGATTCGATGCCATCCGGGCACTGCATCAGCCGTTGCGTTTGCCCTTGACGATGTTGAGCTTGACCACGTTGTTGGCACCGTTGCCGGCGACGATACCGTTTTGATGATTGTGGATAAGACTGAGCACGCTGCAGACGTGGTGCGCATCATTACGCAGCTTGGCAACGTATACAACATCTTCTAAACATAAAGCCTTTGGCGAGAAACCCGTCAAGGCACAAGTCTTACAAAAAAGGAGCCTGCATAGAGCAGACTCCTTTTTGCTGTAGATAAACCAGAGGTTTATGGAGTACCTGTTCCTGTTCCAGTACCTGTTCCAGTGCCCGTTCCTGTTCCGGTGCCCGTACCAGTACCAGTACCAGTACCAGGAGTGGCCGGAGTGGTAGGAGTGGTAGGAGTAGTAGGAGTAGTGGTTGAATCGTCCTCTTCCTCTTCCTCCTCTTCCTCTTCCTCTTCGTCGTCATCTTTCTTTTCTTGCTTGGCATTAGCAGAGCCACCAACAAACTTCCAGTAGCTATCAGGCTTGTAAGCGATAGTTTCAGTAGTTTTAGGGAACTCAGCACGAGCAACACCAGAGAGAGCTGCGTTCATGTAGTACGCCCAAACATACTGAGCAGTAACAAAGGTAGAGGACTCTCCACCGCCGATGATAACAGGGTCACGACTATCTGGATATCCGCACCAAGCTACTGTTGCAAGCTGTGGGGTATAAGCGCAGAACCAAAGGTCTTCAGAGTTATCGGAAGTACCAGTCTTACCAGCAACTGGTTGGTTGAAAGTCTTCAGGTTGTAGGCATAACGACCAGTACCAGAAGTAAGAACGCCACTCAGAACGTTTGTAGCAGCTGCAGCAACAGCTGGACTAATTGCCTGAACTGGGTTGTCTTTGTGCTCGTAGATAACGTTTCCGTTACGGTCTTCGATGCGCGTAATTGCTACAGCATCACGGCGAACACCGCCTGCAGCAAGGGTTGCAAAAGCTGTGCACTGTTCAATAGGGGTTACGCCCTGAGAACCAAGAGTGGTAGACAGGTATGGCTGTAGCTGGGTACGAATGCCCATAGCGTAGCAAGTCTGAAGGATTTTATCGATACCAATAGCTTCAGCAACCTGCGCATAAACAGTGTTGGAAGAATAAACCGTACCTTGACGCAGCGTAATTGCTCCGTAGCTGTAGTTACCAGCGTTTCTGACCAACCATGTTGGCGTAATTTGCATAGGAGAGTTGCCGTTAAGAACAATCTCTGGGTTCATGCCTTCAGAAAGGGCCGCTACCAGCGTATACATCTTAAAGCTGGAGCCCATCTGACGGTTACTACTGGTTGCGATGTTGTACTGGCTCTTAGAGTAATCCTGTCCGCCAACCATTGCCTTAATGTAGCCAGTTTGAGGATCAATAGAAACCAAAGCAGCACCAAGGCGAGGATTGCCAAGCTCAGCGATACGCCTTGTAGCAGCCTCATCAGCGTCTTTCTGAAGGTCAGGATCAAGCGTGGTGTAAACGCGCAATCCACCTTGAAGAATGGTATCGCTATCAAAGTCTTCCTGAAGCAGACTACGAATATAGTCAGTCCAGTAAGGGAACTGGCCAATGTTGTCGGTCAAAGTACCAGGATTAAGCACTAAGTCCTCAGCAACAGCCTCATCGTATTGCTCCTGCGTAATATCACCTGCGCGAAGCATACGCTCAAGAACAGTGTTGCGTCTTTCTCTTGCAGCCTCTGGATTGACGGTTGGGTCATAGGCAGAAGGTGCGTTTGGAAGACCAGCAAGTGTTGCAGCCTCAGCAAGAGTTAAGTCACTTGCATGCTTGTTGAAGTAGATAATACTTGCTGCTTCAATACCGTAAGCACCATTACCGTAGTAAATGGTGTTGAGGTACATATTAAGAATCTGGTCTTTAGTAAACTTCTTCTCCATTTGAATAGAGATGTAAGCCTCGCGGACCTTACGCTTCAAAGAACGCTCAAACTGCTCGTTGGAAAGAACAGTGTTACGAACAAGCTGCTGTGTAATAGTGGAAGCACCTTCGCCGCCACCAAACAGAGAGCCAACAGATGCTCGGACAATACCCCAGGGGTCAATACCACTGTGGGAATAAAAACGCTTGTCCTCAGTATCAATAGTGCCCTGAATAACATAAGGAGAAATCTGATCCAGGGTAACGGAACGGCGCTGCTGCAGATAGAAGTCAGCAATGTCGTTACCCTTGGAGTCATAAACGCGGGTAGGCTCTGCTACCAGGTAGGCATCAGCAGAGTTGTAATCAGGCAGGTCCTCGAGCCATGAAGAAACAGCTGCACCCAAAGAAAGAGCAAGTGCAAGCGCGAGAAGAGCCATAAAGCCAAAGAATCCAGCAACGCCAAAACCTACGGCATGTGTATTTGCGTGTGTACGTGCACGACGGGTTCTAATACCCATTGAGCCTCCTTGTCATAGCTCTCACTATTATAGTCTGATATTTATGTTTCAGTGAATAAAGAGTTACAACTCTGTTGTATTCTGATAGATAACATATTTGATTGATACTATTTGTAGCAGTAACTATATGGTTTAACAGGCTTGCGTTGAGAGGATACAGAGTGCTTTCAGTAGAAGAACAGCTCCGTGTTATTACTTCAGGAACTATGCAAATTGTTCCTTTGGACGGTCTAAAAGAGAAACTCAAGAAGGGCACTCCTCTTAACATCAAGCTTGGCGTAGATCCAACAAGTCCTGATTTGCACCTGGGCCACGCAGTTCCGCTGCGCAAGATGCGTCAGTTCCAGGACCTTGGCCATAATGTCACGTTGATTATTGGTAGTGGCACTGCGCTGATTGGTGACCCTTCTGGTCGAGATTCTACCCGTCCTCCGCTCACTGCAGAGCAGGTAGATGCTAACGCAGAGACCTATGTTAACCAGGCAATGAAGATTTTAGATCCAGAAAGAACTACCGTTGTTCATAACGGTGACTGGATTAAGCCTATGAACCTTGAGACCATGCTTGGTCTTATGAGCAAGTTCACCATTGCCCGTATTCTTGAGCGAGAAGACTTCTCTAATCGTTATTACAACCAACAGCCAATTGCCCTCCATGAGTTTATTTATCCAGTTCTTCAGGCATATGATTCTGTTGTTATCAAGGCAGACGTAGAGATGGGCGGAAACGACCAGATCTTCAACTTGCTTGCCGGCCGTGATCTTATGCGTGATATGGACATGGAGCCGCAGATTGCGCTTACCATGCCTCTACTTGTAGGTACTGATGGTACTAAGAAGATGAGTAAGTCTTATGGAAACTACATTGGACTGACCGATGAGCCAAACGATATGTTTGGCAAGGTCATGTCTATCACTGATGAGATTATTCCAATGTATTACCGTCTTTGCTCTACGCTTTCTATTGATGAGCTTGATGCTATTGATAGGAGCTTTGAGGACGGTACTGCTGATCCTTACCAGCTTAAGCGTGCTCTTGGTAGAAATATTGTTGACCTTTATCACGGTGAGGGAGAAGGTCTTAAGGCTCAGGCAGCTTTTGATGCTCAGTTTAAGAACAATGAGGTCCCTGACGATGTCAAAGAGTTTGCAATTTCCCTAGAAGCGGATGAAGACGGCCTCATTTACCTGCCAAAGATTTTGGTTGAAGTAGAGATTGCTTCAAGTAATGGTGAGGGTCGTCGTCTGATTGATGGCGGTGGTATCAAGATTAATCAGCAACCTCTTCCAGCAAAGACCTATAAGGTTGAACCATCAGTTCTTGAGAAGGCTCTTCTCCAGGCAGGTAAGAAGCGCTGGGCTAAGCTCGTCTAAAACAGAAGCACTAATTAAGGGCGCATACGCATGTGGAAACAATTTGTTCTTGTTCTTATAGTTACAACAGCAATTGTTTTTGTTCCAGGATATCTGGGCGCTCGTTTATCAGGTGGTAAACGAGCACTTTCGCTTGCCGTGGCTGGCCCGTTAAGCGTCGTTTTTTATATTGTTGCGGGCATTGCAATGTATCCTCTTGGTCTCAAGGGGCTTATCCCGCTTTTTGCTCTTACGGCATGTTTTCTCGCCCTTATTGCAGCAACTCGATTTGGCTCAGAGAGACTTTTACACAAAAAGATCTATTCTTCTTTGTCGCTTTCTTTGCCTGGAGTCTGCATTGTTATTTGTCTTGGCGCACTCGCAGCAAGTTATGTGTTTTATCGAGGTCTTGGAAATCCAAATAACTTCTTGCAATATGACGACAACTACACTCATATCTCTTACATCAATAGAATTATTCAAACAGGTGTTTTTTCGACTTTTAGAGCATCTGTTTTTGACGGTTTGCCGCTCTCTACACCACAGCCTTTCTCGGGCTCTTGGTATTATCCTTTGGCATTTCACAACTTTGCCTCAGTAGTTACATTACTTACACACTGTTCAATTGGAATGGCAGAAAATGCCGTTAATGTGGTGTGGACCGGCTTAGTGTACCCATTAGGACTTTTTGCGCTTGTTTCAAAGATTTTTGGAAAGAAAATCCAGGCGGCAGTACTTGCACCCTTTGCAGCATTTGCCAATATGGCATTTCCTGTCCGCATGCTCACAGTCCATGGCCCGTTTCCAAATATGCTTTCCTTCTGCTGTGTTCCTATAGCAGTGTATTTGTTTGTGCAACTCCTTGATTCGATTGCGCAATCGTCTTCTCATAAACATGGCGAGAAACCCCAGAAGGCTTCAGATATCTTCATGCTCATTTCGGTACTTTTGGGAATTGTTTTTTGCCATCCAAATGGTGCATTTTTCTGGGCAATTATGGTGTTCCCTTACGTGTTAGTTTCATTTATCCCACGCATGGTGACCAATAAATACGCAGATAAAAAGAATAAAGTTGCTATCTTAGTTGCTTTTGAGACGCTCTGTATTGTCCTTTGTATTGGTATGTGGACCATTGTTTTGAATAGCAGCTTTATGAAATCTGTTGTGCATTTTCTTTGGGGTTGGGATATAAACCCACTTGACTCAATTATGCATATTGCCACTCAGTCGTTCATCATGAATGTCCCAGAAGCAGTTTGTACGGTGCTTTTCTGGGTTGGCTTTATCCACGCTCTTCTCGTTAAAAAATCTCGTTGGTATGCTTGCAGCCTGCTCTTTGTTTCTATTTTCTTTGTTGTGGGACTTATGGGTAACGTAGATGTAAAGCGTTTTCTTATTGGCTTTTGGTACACAGACCCAGAGCGTATTGCTGCCATCATGTGTATCACCTCTACGCCATTAGTTTTACAAGGTGGTATTGATATTGTTTCTGCTGTTTTAGTTGTGCTTCAAAAAGTAAAACATGCAGTAAGACCTGCTCAGTTCACTACAAGCGATAAGCCACGTTTGTCGCGTAGTCGAATTTCTCTTCTTAAGAGTGCGTTTGCAGTTTTACTTTCTATTCCTGTCGTATATGCACTGTGGACCCCAGTTGATCCTTTGCAGTTTCAGACACATGAGCCAAGTCGTTTTCAGATGAGTCTACATTGGATGAGCGAGTCATATATTCCACAAGACTGGAAGACTTATTCCGCTTCTGAACAGGCGTTTGTTCAAAGAGTAAAAGAAATTGTTGGGGACTCAGTTGTACTCAATAATCCATTTGATGGATCATCTCTTGCTTATGCGATAGATGGTTTAAACGTGTACTACAAGTTTAAATACAATGATAATGAGTCACCTGAAAGCAGGTTGATTAGAGAAAAGCTAAATCGCGTGTTTTATGAAAAATCGGTTCAAGATGCCGTTCGTTCTGTTGGCGCGCAGTATTTTATTCGTTTGAATATGTATCCAGATGATCAGTACCCAACTATGCCTAAAGAAGAAGGAGTATGGTCTGGTCTCAATATTGATAATGGTGCTCCAGGATTTGAGTTGGTACTTGAAGAAGGACCGTATAAACTTTATAGAATCACAGCGATTGATGGGGAGTAATTTTGAAAGGCATTATTCTTGCAGGAGGTAGCGGTACCAGGCTTTATCCCCTGACAACCGTTACATCTAAACAGCTTCTGCCTGTGTATGACAAGCCAATGATTTACTATCCTCTATCTACGCTTATGCTGGCGGGGATTAGAGACATTCTTGTTATCTCTACTCCTCGTGACCTTCCAAATTTTGAAAAGCTTTTGGGTGACGGTTCTGATTTTGGCATCTCTATCAGCTATGCTGAACAGCCTTCACCTGATGGATTGGCTCAGGCATTTGTTATTGGTAAAGAGTTTATTGGTGATGACGCTGCAGCTCTGATTCTTGGAGACAATATCTTCTTTGGAAATGGTCTTTCAGGACTTGTCAGAAAAGCTGCCCAACAGGCACAAACGTCTGGTCGTGCTACCGTTTTTGGTTACCACGTGGATGATCCAGAGCGTTTTGGTGTTGTTGAATTTGATAAGAATTACAACGCCATTTCAATTGAAGAGAAGCCAACCCATCCAAAATCTAACTATGCCGTAACCGGTCTCTATTTCTATGATCAGCGTGTTACTGAGCTGGTAAAGCAAGTTCAGCCAAGTGCTCGTGGCGAGTACGAGATTACTGATCTTAACCGTCTGTATCTTGAGGATGGCACGCTTGACGTTGTCACACTTGGCCGCGGTTTTGCATGGCTTGATACGGGAACTATGGAGTCTCTCTTTGAGGCATCAACCTTTGTCCGTACCGTTGAAACAGCTCAGGGTCTGCCGGTAAGCGTTCCAGAAGAGATTGCTTTTGAGAATGGCTGGATTGATAGCTCAAAACTCATTGAATGTGCAGAACGCTACGGCAAATCTACGTATGGCGAGCACCTCAAGAGTGTTGCAGAAGGACGTATCCTTCCTTCTGGAAAGGGAGAGTAGTATGCACGTTCTTATTACCGGTGCGCATGGCCAGTTAGGCAACGAGCTCAAATGTCTTTTTGAGTCCGGTGTCTCTGAGATTGGCCCAATTCCAGAGGTTTTTGTTGAACCAGATGTTGATTATACTGACGCAGACGAGCTTGACATCACTAGCGCTGAGGCAGTTAATACATGGTTTGACCAGCATGAACGCTATGACGTTGTTATTAACTGTGCTGCCGCAACAAATGTAGATGGTTGCGAGAGCAATTTTGAGATGGCGTTTGCGGTAAATGCGCTTGGTCCTATGAATCTTGCACGAGCTTGCGACTCTACGCAAACAAAGTTTGTTCAGGTATCCACTGATTATGTCTTTAGCGGTAAGGAAAGCTCTCCTCGCACGGAACAAGATGCTCCTTGTCCTGTTTCTGCTTATGGTCGATCCAAATTAGCAGGAGAGGGACTTGCGCTGGCCGCAAATGCTCAAACGTTTGTGATTAGAACCGCATGGCTTTATGGTTATGTTGGCAAGAACTTTGTGGCAACCATGCGCACCCTTGGTGCAAAGTATTCAGAGATTAGTGTTGTTGATGATCAAGTAGGTAATCCTACCAGCGCAAATGATTTGGCACATACAATCTTGTGCATTGCGGCTACTGAGAACTATGGCATCTACCACGCAACCAACGAGGGAACATGCTCATGGGCTGATTTTGCCGAAGCTATTATGGCTGGCAGTAATCTTGATTGTAAGGTTGCTAGAGTAACTTCTGCTCAGTGGAAAGAGATGCACCCAGAAAGCGCTTCTCGCCCCGCATATTCATCTTTGGTAAATGGGCATCTTGAGAGTACCATTGGAAATTGTATGAGGCCTTGGCAAGAGGCTCTTGCGACATATCTTTCTAAGGTAGAAAGAGGTTAGTGTGAAGACCTATTTAGTAACAGGTGGAGCTGGATTTATTGGTTCAAACTTCATCCACTACATGCTTAGAAGAAATCAGGACATTCATATTTTGAACGTGGACGCCCTGACCTATGCTGGCAACCTTGAGAATCTTTCGGAATATGATCAAGACCCTCGCTACACCTTTGCTCACGTAGACATTAGGGATAAAGAGGCTCTTACGCAGCTGTTTGAGACCTATCATCCTGATTACGTTATTAACTTTGCAGCAGAGAGTCATGTAGATCGCTCTATTGAAGATCCGGGTGCCTTTGCTGACACTAACGTTATGGGTACTGTTGCGCTCCTGAGCGTTGCAGAGTCTTTCTGGAATGATGGCCAGGGCTCCTACGGAGACCATAAGTATTTGCAGGTTTCTACCGATGAGGTCTATGGCTCACTTCCACTTGATGATCCAGAGGCATTTTTCCGTGAGACCACACCTTTGAGTCCACATAGCCCCTACTCTGCATCTAAGGCTTCTGCTGATATGTTTGTAAAGGCCTGGCATGATACGTATGGATTCCCGGCGGTAATTACACGCTGTTCCAACAACTATGGTCCTTATCAGTTCCCCGAGAAGCTCATTCCTCTGATGATTGAGAATTGCCTGGAGCACAAGGCACTCCCAGTTTATGGTGACGGACTCAATGTTCGTGACTGGCTTTACGTTGATGACCACTGCAAGGCAATTGCTATGGTTCTTGAGGGCGGCACGCTGGGCGAGGTTTATAACGTTGGCGGTCACAACGAGCGCAACAACCTCTACATTGTTAAGCGCATCATTAGTGAAGTTGCAAGAATCACCGGTGATACTCAGATTACTGAGGATTTGATTTCTTACGTTACTGATCGTAAGGGTCATGACCGCCGTTACGGTATTGCGCCAGATAAGATTAAAGAAGAGCTTGGCTGGTATCCAGAGACTCCATTTGAAGAGGGAATTGTTGCCACTATTAACTGGTATCTGGAGAACCGCAAGTGGGTTAAGAATGTAGTTTCTGGTGATTATCAGGACTATTACAAAAAAATGTATGAAGGTCGATAATGCGCACATACGATACAGAGACGCTCAAACATCTTCAGCAAGTTGAGCTGATGATTTTAAAGGACTTCGTTGATACCTGTGAGGCCAATAATATCCGTTATTTTGGCTTTGGAGGCACTGCCATTGGCGCTCTTCGTCACAAGGGATTTATTCCTTGGGATGATGATATCGATGTCTGCCTTCCTGCAGAAGACTTCAACAAGCTTCTGGATATCTATGATAAAGAGTGGTCAGAAAAGTATTCAATCATGAATACCGAGAGGGACATCAACTATCCATTCCCAACCACGCGCATTATGCTCAAAGGTACGCAATTCTGCGAAGAGGCACTTGCTCCACTTCCGCTTGATCTTGGTATATTCCTAGATGTCTACTGCTTTGATAACGTTTCAGATGACGAGAAAGAATACCAGAAGCAGGCATTTGACGCGTGGTTCTGGTCACATATGCGCATTTTAGTTGACGTTCCTCGTCCTGTTATTTTGGCCGACGGCATCAAAGGAAAGCTCTTAAAAGCAGCAGTTACTATGGGTAGAGGAGTTTGCAAACTTCTACATCTCTCTACTCAGAAAATGTATGAGCGTGAGCAGGAAGCCCGTAACCGCTTTGCTCACGTTAAGACAAAAAGAATTGCTTATCTTCACGATACTGATAGGTTTGTAAACACCTATCCAGTTGATGAAGTTTTTCCTGTTGAAAAGCTTGATTTTGACGGAATTCAAGTAGCGTTCCCTAACCAAAATGATAAATTCCTTAGGATGCTTTACGGCGATTACATGCAGATGCCTCCAGTTGAGAAGCGTAAAAACCACTATCCAGCGCGTTTGGATTTTGGTCCTTACTAGGGTCTTCTCGCCTGTAAAGCAATACATAAAAGGTAAAACGGCATCTCAGGTGCCGTTTTTTGTTAGATTGGCAGTCTTTGACAATCCTCTGAAGGTAATATGTTCAAAATATGTTCATACTTGTATAAATTTGAACATAGGAGTATTATGACTGAAGTTAATTGGTATGGAAGTTTATTTCGCAGTTAATTGGTCTTCATTTGGAGGAACCGTGGCACTAACAAATAACGTGTTTTCTGTATTAAAAACTATTGCTCTTTCTGACGAGAAGCTCAATCAGAGACAGCTTGCAGAAAAAACTGAGCTTTCTTTGGGATCAGTTAATTCAGCAGTAAAAACGCTTGAGGACCAGGGTCTTATTGAAGAGGGACTCATTACACCAAAGGGTCTTGAAGCTCTGAAACCTTATGAGGTTAAGAATGCCATTATTATGGCAGCTGGTCTGTCTTCTCGCTTTGCACCTATTTCATATGAGAAGCCAAAGGGTGTCCTGAAGGTTCGTGGAGAAGTTCTGATCGAGCGCCAGATTCATCAGTTGCTTGAAGCTGGTATTACTGACATCACCGTTGTTGTGGGTTATAAGAAGGAGTACTTCTTCTATCTGGAGGAGAAGTATGGCGTCAAGATTGTTGTTAACCCAGATTATGCAACAAGAAATAACAACTCTACGCTTTGGTATGTGAAAGATCAGCTTGATAATACGTATATCTGCTCGTCAGATGACTACTTTACTCAGAATCCATTTGAACACTATGTCTATGAGGCTTATTACTCAGCAACGTATGTTGCAGGAGAAACTGATGAGTGGTGCCTTAAAGAGGGACGTGGTGGACGTATTACTGGCGTAGAAATTGGCGGTTCAAATTCTTGGATTATGCTTGGTCACGTCTATTTTGACAGGCAATTCTCAAAGAAGTTTGTAGATATTCTTGAGGCTGTCTACGACAAGCCAGAAACCGTTGATATGCTCTGGGAAGAGATTTACGTCCGTCATATCAAAGAGCTTTCCATGACCATTAGAAAGTATCCTGACGGTGTTATTTACGAGTTTGATTCCCTTGATGAGCTTCGTCAGTTTGACCCAGCATTTATTGAGAACATCGACTCAGAGATTTTTGACAACATTGTCTCGGTTCTTCATTGCCAGAAGAAGGATATCCACGGTTTCTATCCTCTAAAACAGGGACTTACCAATTTATCTGCTCACTTTATTGTGGGATATGGTGATGATGCTCAGGAGTATGTCTACAGGCATCCAGGTGTTGGTACCGAGAAACTCGTTGATCGTGCAGCTGAAGAGGCTGGTCTTCGACTTGCTCGTGAGCTGGGCCTAGACAACACCTTTATTTACGAGGACCAAAAAGAAGGTTGGAAGATTTCCAAGTTTGTGAAAAACGCTCAGAATCTTGATCCTCATAACCCTGAGCAGCTCAAGCGCGCAATGGAGATGGGTTATAAACTGCATCATAGCGGCGCGTCACTTGATCGTTCTTTTGACTTTGTCAACGAGGGTCTTAATTACGAGAAACTCCTGCTTGAAGAGGGTCCTATTGAGATTCCTGGCTACTACGAGCTTCGCGAGAAGGTCCTGCGCTTGAAGAAGTTTGCAGACGCAGATCAGTATCCAATTGTTATTTCACACAATGATTTCTTCTATCTGAATTTCTTGATTGATGAGGCCGGTACCTACAGCCTTATTGACTGGGAATATGCAGGCATGTCAGATGAGGCAAATGACTTTGGTACTTTTACGGTTTGCTGCGAGCTTACTGACGATGAGGCTAATGCTGCTATTGATTACTACTTTGGAAAAGAGGCAACTTTTGAGCAACGCAGACACTTCTGGAGCTATGTAGTCTTTGCCGGTTGGTGCTGGTATCTCTGGTCTCTGGTTAAGGAAGCAGAGGGCGAGAACGTAGGCGAGTGGTTCTTCATTTACTATCGCTATGCTGCAAACAATATTGATCGTGTTCTTTCTTGGTACGAAGACGCTCAGAACTAAGGGCAAAAGGAGAAACTATGTATTACGGTCTTTTAAGCGGTATTCTTTGGGCGGTTGATACCGTTATTCTTGGCGTTGCTCTTGGTATGAGTCCTTATGTTGATTCAGCTCAGGCGTCATTTGTCAGCGCATTCATGCACGATTTCTTTGCCGCTGCAGTTCTTTTAGTCATGATGGCTCAGAAAGGCAGACTTAAAGACACCCTTGAGGCAGCAAAAACAAAGAGTGGCCGTGTAGTTATGCTTGGCGCACTTCTGGGTGGACCAATTGGTATGAGTGGCTACCTAGCTGCTATTAACACCATTGGACCTGGTTACACCGCTGCAATTTCAGCTTTTTATCCAGCCGTCGGCTCGCTTTTAGCATGGCTTTTGCTCAAAGAAAAGATGAACTTAAAGCAGATTATTGCCCTTATCGTTGCTCTTGTTGGCGTCATGGTTATTGGTCTCTCAACAGCAGCAGGCGAGGGTAACGGAAATGTTCTTGTGGGTATCTTGGGCGTTGCTGCTTGTGTCTTTGGCTGGGGATCTGAGGCGGTTATTTTGGCTTGGGGTATGCAAGACGATGCTGTTGATAACGAGACTGCACTTCAGATTAGAGAAACCACCTCTGCGTTTGCATACGGTCTTCTCATCTTGCCATTGGCTGGTTCCGTTGATTTTGCTGCACAGGTTGCACTCACTCCTGCAAATGGCGTTGTCTTTATTGCAGCACTTGCTGGTACTGCCTCGTATCTCTTCTACTACAAGGCAATTGACGCCATTGGCGCTTCTCGCGGTATGGCACTGAACATTTCTTACTCTGCATGGTCGGTAATTTTTGCAGCTCTTGCAGGTATTATCCTGCCAGCAATTATGCCTGAAGCAATTCCATCTCCATTGGTTGTAATTTGCTGCATTGTCATTATTGTAGGAACGGTTCTTTCTGCAACTCCAGATTGGAGTGAGCTGCTCAAGAGAGATTAGTTTGTTTCTGCAATTCTAGATGTCTTAAAAAACGAGTCATTCTGTGGTAAGAATGACTCGTTTTTGTTTATCTAAAGCTTTTAGCTCTGTGTTTGTGAGCTATTTATCGGAAACGAGTCGCCAGTTATTTCCCGTCAAACTCCAGGTGGTAAAGTCGGTTGCGTCACCATTGATGACAAACTCTCTAAGTTCTGCATCGCGGTTATTCTCGGTAATAGTTTCAATGTAGTAACGAGGACGATTCTCTCCCTCATAAGACTCATCAAGAGGAGTGGTGTAGTTAGAGAGCATCTGAGAATCTGCTCCCATATCCTTGAGCGTTTGAGCCAAGATATCGTAGTGCCAGACAGGAGCATCTGAGATTTGCATTGGTTGCTCCGCTTCTTCTGCGCTTTGACCAGCAGGTTTATAGAAGATTGCTGGAGCAGAAGTCTCTGTAATGTCGTTTGGCGTCAGATACCAGCGACCATGGTCAGCAGTCACAATAATAGAGGTGTTTTCGTAGAGACCAAGGCGCTTAAGTTCTGCAATATAAGCATCTACGATTTTCCAAGCACCGCGTGTCTGCTCGATCTCATTTTCTTCGCTTGGATCTTTAGGGCGCTCAAGGTTCCTATTAAGAATGAAAGGACCATGGGATCCCATAAGATGGATAAAGCGGAAACTTCCCGTATCGTTTTCATCGTGAACAGACAGGCCATAGTGCTGGAGTTCTTGGTAATACTTAAGATCATCTTCGTTATAGCGCTGAGAAGACATGTCAACCTCATCATACGTAAATTTCCTCATCATACGCATGTTAAGGTCCTCGGTGTAATACCAGAAGCGAGGTTTAATTACCCAAGGCATATCTCTACAGAACGCTGTCTTGTAGAGGATGCGAAGTGCGCTAAGAACATTAAGCTGGTTTTCTGAACCGCGACCACGAAGCTCGTGATAGTTGATAGTGCGGTTGTGCATGTAGTCGGTATAAATTGAGTTGAAGTTATCGGTATACAAGCCAACGGAGTAACCAAGTTTATTGATGTCATCTAGATAATGGCTGTTGTCCGCCCAACCATTAACAAAGCCTCCAAATGATTGACCGGGTTGTAGGCGATTTTCAAAGACAAGAGAAGGAATTCCGTATCGTGTAGGAATCATTGATCCAACAGAGTTCCTGTACCAGGTAAAGCCTGTCATATGGGCGAATGTCTCGGGATACTCGTTATAGATTTGCTGTACAAAGGCTGTATCAGTGGTATCCAAAACAAAGACCACAACGTTCTTTTTGGAAGAGACGTTAAAGAGTCCATCTCTTGTGGCATAGATTTGCTGAGATTCTCTTGTGTTTACGTCGGTAAAAGCAGCTACAGCTGGTCCCCATAAACTTGCAACGCCCACTGCCTGGACAATGATAAGAGCTGTTGCGGTTACCAAAAGACCCGTTCTAAGCTGCCTTGCTTTAAGGAGCGAGAAGATCACTGCAGCTGCAATAATTGCCAGCCAAATGAGGCCAGAGACAATCATCTGATTGGTAAAGTTGGACCAAATGACCTCATGACCATCAGCAAGTGGCATGCCACCGTTCAAGAACACTGCCTGAACATATGACGCTACGCCGATGGCGCCTACGAGCGCAACTGCAACGTTAAATACGCGTTTGCGAAGTAATGAAAGCACTGCAGTAGAAATAAGCGTTAGTAAAAGACCAGCTAAAAATACAGGACCTGCTACGTCATTAAGACTAAACGATAAATCCTTTGCATTGCTGGCTACCAGCTCAAGTGGGGCTACCACCAAGATAGTAAAAACCGTGAAGAAAGAAACAAGGAATGCAGCGCCAATGCGGCCCTTAGGCTTGAGGGTGCCCTCTTTTTGTTCTTTAAGGCGAATGGCTTCTGCTGCGAGGATTTCTTTCATCTGAGCGTTTGCAGCTTCTGCACCTTTGACGTCAACCTTATGTACTTTGCCTTCGACAATCTTGTTTGCGTTCTCGTCAATCTTAAGCAGACGGAAGAGCACCTTGCGAGAGCGTCTAAATGCCACACCAAGCACGGCAGAAAGAGCAACTACCACCGCAGCCAGCGCCTGGATAGTGTAGGTCATGACGGATGGGTCAACGTACGCCTGAGCTGTTGCTGGCAGAAGTGCCCACCAGGTCAGAGTTAACACAAGTGTGTAGAGTGCCCCGTGAATAATGAGTAGTTTTTTATTGGCTGACGATGTGGTCATAGTCGAAGAAGTCCCTTGTTTAAGTGGAATAAATTTAAACAAGCTTATTTTATGTTTTCGCAAAAGCTCGTAACTAGATTGCGATAATGTGTATAAGTTGTTGACATACTCTATCATCACTAGCCGTTACTTTTTTGGCCATTCTTATAAGCCAGGTTGATAAGCTTAGCCACAGGAGCTGGCCAAAACTTCTTGAGCATCTCAAGGTCTTCTTTTTCACGACGGTTATCGTGAATAAGGTGGCTAGTTTCAGAGTCTTCATGAATGCGGTGAAGCATCAGCACGCGGGTGTCGTACAAGAAATCACCCTCACGCTTACTAATTGTTTCCCATGCTTCCCAGTCTAAATTGGAGCCAAATCCAGCTTTGAAAACAGGGACGTCAATATTGGGAAGGACCAGTGTGGTGCTTGGGCAGCAAATGGCACAACCTAGTTCAAGCGAACGGCGCTTGGCCCATGACTTGCCTGCATTTTCTGGCTTTGAGAGCGAGTATAAGAGACGACGCTTTACCTTAAGTAGACGATTCTCAAGAACCTCCTCGCCGTCACGCAACTCGCCGTAATTAGTGAAATAAATCAGCGGGCGAGAAGAACTGTTGACGCGGTCAAGCATATGCTCTGCATAGGAAGGCTTATAGAGGTCATCCTGGTGCGCAATGGTTACCAAAGGAGTTGTGCAAACGCTGACGGCAAAGTTCCAGTCGCCGGCAATACCTCCCGGTCCAGGATTGACGTACATCTGAATGTCATACTTCTCGCAAAGAGACTGAATCAGTTCATTTGGTGTTGAAGTAGCCAAAAGAATATTCGTAGATAGTGTCTGCTCCTTGAGCGAGAGAATACATTCTTCTAGATAGGGACTCTCGCCATAAGCGCAGACAGCAAACGTGTGATCCTGAGGTGTATACATTGCTACATCCAATCGATTAGCTCCGATGTCTAGTATTATAAGAATGTTATCGGACGATGGCGAATGGGAGCCTTTGTGGAGTCTGACGGATATAAGACATACGAGAACCCTGATGAGCTAAGAAAGATTCAGATTCTTTCTACGCTTTTGATGGATGAGCTTGACCGCGTCTGCACGGAGCTTGGTATTTCGTATCAGGCGTACGGCGGAACTGCTATTGGCGCTGTGAGGCACAAAGGCTTTATTCCTTGGGATGATGATGTAGATATCTCGATGTTCCGCGAGGACTATGAAATCTTTTTGGAGAAGGCACCAGCGCTTCTTCGTCCAGATTTTTGCATTCAAAACGGAAGAAAAGACAATTTTTTCCCGGCAGTTAATACAAACCTCTCTTTAAAGGGAACAGTTTGCGTCCCTGACGAGTTTATGACCTGCCCTTTTACGTACGCTATCTCAATTGGAATTTTCCCCTTTGATAAAATTCCGGCGGATCCAAAGAAGCTGGCTAAGATTAAGCGTCAAACATGGTTCTGGGGACGCTTGAACTTCCTGCTGGTTACTCCAACACCTCGTGTGCCTTTAGTTGGCTGGAAGAAAAAAGTTGCTCTTGCGGGATGTTTTGTCATTCATCACGCTTTGAAGCTTTTTAGGGTTTCATCTGCGTACATTCAATGTAAATGGGATCAGGCAGCACGTGCTGCAGAGGGTGAGAAAACCACTCATTACGCAAGCTTTGTTGAACCTGATCCAGAGAACTGGTCAATGGACAAAGAGGATGTATTTCCAATGGTTCGCGTTCCTTTTGAGGACATTACTACTACGCTTCCAAAGGAATATGACAAGCTTTTAACCAGGGGATACGGGGATTACATGCAGCTTCCTCCAGAGAAGGATCGTAAAAACCATCATCCTGGTGCGCTTGATCTTGGTAAGTGGAAAGAGGTAGACGTTACCAAAGGAAGCCGTCAGGCATTTGAAGACTTTGGTCAGAAAAGCTAACTATGACTATTGATACTTCTGCGGAACAGCTTAAGAAAAACTACTTCTGGAATACGCTTGGTTCTTTAATGAACGCTGCCTCAACAGTGCTTATGTTGATGGTGGTCACACGTACCATGGGAGCTGCTGCCGGTGGTGTTTTCTCGCTTGCGTATGCTGTGGCTCAGCAGCTTATGGTTATTGGTCACTTTGAAATTAGGACGTATCAGGTTACCGATACAGAAGAAGTGTTCTCGTTTGGTGTGTATCTTGCGGCACGAATCATCACAACTGGTTTGATGGTTGCGGGAATCATCATCTTTACCCTGCAGTCCCAGGGATTGAGCTACGAGGGAGTGCTGTATGCCCTTATTGCATCGCTTCGTTTATTTGACGTTGTAGAAGATGTTTTCCATGGCATGTTCCAACAACATGGTCGCTTAGATATTGCTGGTAGAGCATTCTTTTATCGTGTTCTTGCAACGGTTGTTGGCTTTGCAGTAGGTGTACTTCTTACAAAGAACCTGCTTGTTGGTGCAGCTCTTTCTTTTGTTGCTTCGTTGGTGGTTATGGTTGCACTTGTTGTTCCTCCCACTAAGAAGATGACATCCCTTAAGCCTACGTTTGACTTTACGCAAATTACAAAGCTGCTGGTTACTACTGCTCCT
The DNA here is from genome assembly GCA_000564995.1 of Atopobium sp. ICM42b. GTDB lineage: Bacteria > Actinomycetota > Coriobacteriia > Coriobacteriales > Atopobiaceae > Lancefieldella. The sequence continues at coordinate 32,935 of JDFH01000012.1, read as the reverse complement.
TTGTTTGCCGGCTCATTCTTGCTGACGTACGTTGTTGGTGCTCCTCGCTATGCGTTGGGCGGTCTGAGTAATCAGGAACTTCTTACCTTCTTTACCGCTCTTGCTATGCCCGCTATGGTTATCAATCTTTTAAGTAACTTTGTCTTTAAGCCGCTACTAACGCAGATGGCTGAGTATTGGAATAACCAGCAAGATAAGCAGTTTGTTGGATTGATTCTTAAAGGCTTTGCGGTAGTTGCCCTGGCAACAGCACTTTCTATGGCGCTGGCTTGGCCACTAGGCGCTCCAGTTCTTGGACTTCTCTATGGTCTTGATTTTGAACCGTATAAGCTGGAGCTTTTGATGTTGCTTTTTGGAGGCCTGCTCAATGCGCTCACGGTCATTTTGTACTACGCCGTAGTAACCATGCGTAAGCAGGTTGCCGTGTTTGTGAGCTACGCTGCAGGTGCAGGTTTTGCCGCGCTTACAGGAGGATGGTTTGTAGGCAACTTTGGCATTATGGGAGCATGTGTGCTCTATGATATCTCGCTTGCAATTCTTGCTCTGGTATTTGGAATCTTCTGCTTCTTGGGATTTAAAGACCAAAAGAAAAAGTCCGCTGCGTAAGCGGACTTTTTACGTATATTGCATGTGGGTGAGCGCATCGTTAAAGGGCTAGCATGCCTTTTACACGCGGGTTCGCTGGTTAAGATCAGTTACAAAATCAAGGTTTTTCTCGTCACGTGCGTCTTTGTCACGCAGAGCAAGCTCAGCTGAAAGCTGCTCAACCTTATAAGTGAGCTTAGAAATTGCACAAGACTGATGGAAAATCCTAATAAGCATCAGCACAATAACCAGCATCAGGACAAAGTTTGCGGGACTCATAAAACCAAACAGGCCCGAGAAGAAATAGGCAAGCTGAGGGATAAGCGCAAACAAAACGAGGATTCCTGCAGAAACAACCCAATAGACTGAGTCGGAGATGCGAATCTTTGATTTGCGGACGCTATTGATGACAATGCCCATGGCAAATAGGGCGCCAATAAGCAGCAGAATTCTCAGAACTAAAGTCATGGTGTCACCTTATCTAAACCACTGGAAGAGCAAAAGCGAGAGACACGTGCGAGCCATATACATAATTGAGTTATAGAAGCTCAAGTAGGACTCACCACCTTGACGCTCACGCATCTCAGTTTCAATCTCGACAACCTTAGCTCCTCGACGCATTAGCAGCGAGATAGTGTCTGGCTCGGGGGAGAAGTCAAAGGAGCGCGCATACGTTTCAATAAGACCACGATCGTACATACGCATGCCTGAGGTAGGGTCAGTAATGGTTTGACCAGTGCTTGTCTTGATAAGCCAAGAAATCAGCTTGGAGCCAATCTCTCGAGGAGAGTTTCCGCGAGCCTTGGTAACAAAACGAGAAGCAATAACAATGTTTGCTCCCTCGTTTACCATTGCCTGGGCCATAGGAGCGATGTACTCAGGTCTATGCTGACCATCGGAGTCAAACTGCACCACAGCGGCATAACCATGTTCTTTGGCGTAGCGCATACCAGCCCTAAAGCCTGCAGAAAGGCCTCCGTTAACAGGTAAATTGAGGTAGTTAAATCCACGCTCTTTACAGATATCCAGTGTGCGGTCAGCGGAGCCGTCGTTGATTACGATGTAATCAACTTGAGGAGCTACCTGACACAACTCTGTAATAGTTGAAGCAATGCAGGCTTCTTCGTTGTAAGCGGGAACGACTGCAAGAATTCTCACAAGCATCCTTTGAATTGCAAATTACACGTTAACTGCATGAATATCATAGCTCAAAAGATGTATTAATCTTGACTCGTATATAGTAGATTACCTAAAGAAATTGAAAGGTGAACGCTATGGAGTTTCCAAAAGAGCTTAAAAACCCTACTCAATCGGGCAATTTTACGTTTTATGACACCTCGATTGAAGGTGTAAAGGTTGTGGACGTAAAGCTGTACGGTGATGCTCGTGGTGGCTTTATGGAGACCTACCGTGAAGAAAACTTTGTTGCCGGCGGCATTGAGGCTTCATTTGTGCAGGACAATCAGTCCTCATCCGTTCAAGGTGTGCTCCGCGGTCTTCATTTCCAGATTGAGCATCCGCAGGCAAAGCTTGTGCGCGTAATCTCCGGCACTGTTTTTGACGTTGCGGTTGACCTGCGAGAGGGAAGTCCAACCTGGGGTCAGTGGGAAGGCGTTGTTTTGTCCGCGGAGAATCGCAGACAGTTCTTTGTTCCTCGCGGCTTTGCCCACGGTTTCTTGGTACTCTCCGAGACTGCAGAGTTCTGCTACAAGTGTGACGACATCTATCACCCAGGTGATGAGGGCGGCATTATGTGGAACGATCCAGAGCTTGGCGTTGAGTGGCCAGCGTTTCTTGGCGAGAAAACCTTAGATCCTGCAAAGGTTATTCTTTCCGATAAAGACAAGATTCATCCAGCACTTTCTTCACTTAAGAAGTAACAAGCGCTGAAGGCAAGTTAGGTAGTATGAACGAACGTAATCGTCGTGAGCGAGAATCCACAGCTCACGAGCTTAATCGCATGAACGAGCCAGAGTGGACAGAGGAAGCTTCTGATAAAGAACTTTCGTCTTCGCCGCTCCCTCGTGCAACCCAGATGGAACTTCTCGCCCCAGCGGGAGGTCCTGCTCCATTTACCGCAGCTCTTGCTGGTGGTGCAGATGCTATTTACTGCGGCTTGGGCAACAACTTCAACGCCCGCCGCGGTGCGGACAACTTTGACGACGAGTCGTTTGCGCGTGCGTGCAGACAGGCTCATCTAGCTGGCGCTCGCGTATACGTCACCGTGAACGTTGTTGTTAAGTGGGACGAGATGCAGCGGGTGCTGCGCTTGATTCGCCGTGCGTGGGTTCTTGGTGCAGATGCCTTTATCATTCAGGACTGGGGTCTTATGGCTCAGGTAAGAAAGACCTGGCCAGAGATTGAGTGTCACGTTTCAACGCAGGCAAATATCCACGATACGCGTGGTGTTGCTGCCTGCAAAAAGCTTGGCGTAGGCCGCGTTACCTTGTCCAGAGAGCTTACGAAAGAAGAGATTTCTACCATTTCCAAGCTTGGCGTTGAGCTGGAGTGTTTTGGTCACGGCGCCTTGTGCTTCTGCTATTCGGGCATCTGCCACATGTCGTCTATGCGAGGAGACCGCTCTGCAAACCGTGGAGCCTGTGCTCAGCCGTGCCGCCTGCCATATGAGCTGCTCAATTCTAAGCACGAAGTTGTTTCGATGGGCGGCATTGATAGGCTGCTTTGTCCCAAGGATTATTGCACTATTGATGATGTGCCCGACATGATTGAGGCGGGCGTTGGCTCGCTCAAGATTGAAGGCCGCATGAAGGCTCCCGAGTACGTGTACTCGGTAGTGTCTTCGTATCGTCAGGCAATTGACGCTGCCGAGAAGGGCGTGGACAACCAAGCTGATGTGGCTCGCCGCCACCGCTTGCTTAAACGCTCGTTTAACCGCGGTTTAACTAATGCGTACCTGCATGGCACCGCTGGCAACGAGATGATGAGCTATGAGCGCTCCAACAACCGTGGAGAGATTGTTGGTGAGGTTACCGGAGGACGTCCACTTGAAGATGCTCTTGAGCGCAAGAGTGGCCTCAATGGTGGCCGTGTTAAGCTGCGCCGCTACAAGCAAGCAGATGTTGACCTTATTGCTCACGCTCCCATTGGCAAGAACGACTTGCTAGAAATTAGGCCCTTGGATGAGCCTGACAAGTTCCTGACTGCTCTTTGTCCTGTTGACGTTGAGCCTGGTCAGACGGTCACCGTCCGCACTTCTCGCGTTATGCAGACTGGCTCCACGGTGCGCATTATTCGCTCTGAGGCAGCACGCGTGGCAGCTGAGCAGATTTCTTCGCTAGAGTATCCTCGCAAACGTGCCGTTGACGTGGCTATTATTGCCCGCATTGGCCAGCCTTTTACCGTGGCGCTCACTACCGCAGACGGTGCTGCAAGCGCGTCTGCCGAGGGCTTTGTGGTGGAGGAGGCCCGCACTAAAGCGGTAACCTCTGACGAGCTTATTGAGCACGTTGGCCGCATGGGAACCTCCCCATTTGAGGCGGTAAGCTTTGACGTCCAGATGGATGAGGCTTGCGGTATGAGCTTTAGTGCCGTTCACAAGGTCCGCGCTGCAGCATGTGAGCAGCTGGAGGCCGCGCTTCTGGAGGAGTACCAGGACCGCGAGCAGAAGATTGCTCCGCTTTCCCGTCTTGCCTATCAAAAGGAGCGAGAAGCCCAGGACAAAGAGAAGCTTTTTGCCTTTGATGAGGCTGCTGCAAAAACAAATGCGTCGCAGGCAGAGGTATGTGTTCTGGTTGAGACTCCCGAGCAGGCACGCGTTGCGCTCAAGGCAGGAGCAGATCGTCTGTACGCAACAGCCGATGCCCTCGCAGAGACTTCGTGGCCAGAGGATCTTCTCGCCAAGGTGTCGCCATGGCTTGATGAGGTATGTCGCGAGATTGACCACAATCGCCTGGACCCGTACGTTGCTGCAGGTAGGACGGTTGTCGTGGGCAACATCTCCGAGCTGGCGCTGGCTGTTGAGCGCGGAGCTACTCCAGAGGTGCGCGAGTGCATTCCGGTCCATAATGACTACTCCCTGCAGGCGCTGGCTGACATGGGGGCAGAAGGCGTTTGGCTCAACTCCGAGCTGACTCTCCAAGAGATTTGCCACCTGGCGAGAAATGCCTCGATTTCTGTGGGTTATATGGTCAGTGGCCGTATTCGTACCATGACTACTGAGCACTGTATTTTGATGTCTACGGGCAAGTGCATCCACGATTGTGATGCCTGCAAACTTCGTCTTGAGGAGCACACGCTCAGAGGCATTGACAACGATTACATGCCGGTCAGGACTGATAGGCACGGTCGCTCTAAGATTTGGAGCCCTAAGCTCTTTGATGGCGTGCCCGAGATTGCCGAGATGCTCTCTGCCGGCGTGAAGCGCTTTATGGTAGACGCAACGCTTCTGAGCACGGAGCAGACACAGGAGGCTACCTCTCGCGTAGTTGCGGCGATTGCGGCAATAGCGTCGGGTGCATCATTGCCTGCACGTCTGAAAGATGCTTCAGTTGGACATCTTTTCTCGCCAATTGGATAGTGCAGAAATAAGTTTGGAATTTTGGGTAGGATACCCATGTTGTAAGTTATGGGCGCATCCGCGCTTGAAGAGTTTGAGTAGGAGCAAACATGGCCATTAATCGTGACCTTTTGAATGCAACCCTTGATGTTATTCGCCAGAGCCTTCAGACCGACGGCGGCGACGTTGAGCTTATCGATGTAAGCGATGACGGTACTGTTACCCTTGAGATGGTCGGCTCTTGTGCTGGTTGCCCTATGTCTGCATACGATATGTCTGAGGGTATTGAGCGCATCCTGATTGAGCATGTTCCTGGCGTTAAGCGCGTTCAACCTGCAATGCTGTAAGTTGCCGCTCAGCACTAAAAAGTGAACGTTTGGCGCTTATCGGTTGTTAGTTTCATACGCATAAACGTGTTTTTTATGCAGAGAAGTTATGAAGAACCATAACTGACCTGCGTATTTACAAATTTTATATATCACGTCCCGCACATTATTGTGTAGGGCGTGATATTTTATATAAACGGATAACTAGGTTTTCTGACCATACATTTGTATGACGTAAGAAAGGTGGACGTTGTGGTTCTTTCTGATCGCGACATTAAAGCAGAGATTGCAGCTGGTCGTATCGTTATTGAGCCTTTATGCGAGAAAAACGTGCAGCCTGCATCGGTTGACGTATGTCTTGGCTCAAACTTTAGAATCTTCCGCAATTCTACGCATACCTCAATTGATCCACTTGTAGCTCAGGAGGGTCTTACTGAGTCAATTGATGTTCCTGAGGGAGAGGTTTTTGTCCTTCATCCTGGTCAGTTTGCGCTTGGCACTACGCTTGAGCGCATTGCTATTCCTGACGATATTCTTGGCAAGCTTGAAGGAAAGTCCACCCTGGGACGCCTGGGCCTTATGATTCACTCAACTGCAGGCTATGTTGATCCAGGTTGGGACGGAGAGCTCACACTGGAGCTTTCTAACGTTGCTAACCTTCCAATCATTTTGCATCCTGGCATGAGGATTGGTCAGCTTTCCTTTGAGCGCATGAGTTCTCCTGTTGAGCGTCCTTATGGCTGCGAGGATCTTGGTAGCCATTATCAGGGCCAGCGTGGTGCAACTCCTTCGCATGTTCTTTCAAAGTAGTTTTAGTAAGTAGGACGTATTGTGTGGCTTGATGCTTTTTATCATTCATTAAACCCAGTAGCGCTTTCACTGGGTCCGCTATCTATCAGGTGGTATGGTCTGGCATATCTCGTGGGCTTTGTGCTTGCTGGCGTAGTTATGTACAGAACTGCTCAGCGCTGGAAACTTAACGTTACCCTTGATGACGTGCTTAATTTGATGGTAGGCATCTCGTTTGGCGTTATTGTGGGCGCCCGTCTGTTCTACGTTATTTTCTACGGCGCTGGTTATTACGTGGCTCATCCACTTGATGCATTTGCCTTAAGTCAAGGTGGTATGAGCTTCCACGGTGGCCTTGTAGGCGCTGTTGTTGGCGGCTCTATTGTCTGTAAGGCATCAGGTCTTTCTATCCCTACCATCTGTGACCTGGGAGTTATTGGCGCACCACTTGGTCTTTTCTTTGGACGCTGCGCAAACTTCATTAACGGTGAGCTTTGGGGAAAGCCAACAGATTTGCCTTGGGGAGTTATGTTTGAGACGGGAGGAGCGGTCTATCGTCACCCTTCTCAGCTCTACGAAGCACTTCTCGAGGGTCTTGTGATGTTTGTCATTTTGTACGTCCTTTCTAGGAAGTATCCTCCTCGTCCACAAGGAACGTTCATTGGAACGTTTTTGATGCTCTATGGCATTTTTAGGTTTGTCGTGGAATTTGTCCGTGTTCCTGACGAGCAGCTTGGCTATCTCTTTGGCAGCTTTATTACCATGGGACAGCTACTCAGTCTGCCTTTAGTTGTACTTGGAATAGTGGTGCTTGTTATGGCAAGAAGGCTAAACTCACCACAAGTTGGAAGGAATTAGAAGCATGTTTAAAAAGGCGCTCAATAGCCTTTTCTCCATACTTTTAGTGCTTGCGCTCTTACCAGCTCCTGCATTTGCAGAAGCAGCGGGGGAGTTGACCACTACTGTTACAGCAACTACCTCAACAGAGACTGCTCTTGCTGCTAATGACAGCGCTTCTGGTACTGAAGCTGTTTCTGGTACCGTAGCCGCCACTTCTAGCGCAGCCACAACCTCTGAAGAGACAGGTCCTGGCGTTGCTGCAACCACTAATGAGACTGACTATCCACACAAAACACTGGACCAGGCAGTAGAAACACTGACCAATTCCTTCTATAAGCCAAAACCTCGCTATGGTGTAGACACTAACCTCAACACTATGGTTGCAGAAGAACTGCGTCGCATTGGTGCTGGAGAGGTTAACGTTAGAGTGGCATCTGTTCAGATGTCTTCGACAGCCTCATATGCTCACGCAGGCATTTCTACTGATTTTGCAACTAATGGTTCTATTGAGTACTTCTGGATGGACGCCGCTGGCTTTACTAATCAGAGAAGCACTCTTATTCTTCGCCAGGCAAAAGTTACCTTTGAACTTTCCAAGGATGGAAAGACCGTCCAATATACCTGCAATGTTTTAATCCCTTGGGATGAGGCAAAATCTCAGGCGCAACTTGCTGACGTATCTCAAAACCTTGCGCCATCATACGCGGCAGGACAGAATGAATCTTCAGTAACTTCAAACTTTACCCTTCCACATAAGCTTGTTTCTGCAGATGGAAACCAACTTTCATGGTCTAAGGTCACTTGGACTAGCTCAGATACCTCTGTCGTTCGCATTGATGGATATGGCACTGAGCCCTATAAGGCAACAGTTACCCGCGGCATTCGTGACAAGCAGGTCACGCTGACTGCAAATGTCTCTTTGAGCAGCTCCGACGCTCCTCAGACAAACTATCAGAAAACCTTTACCATAACGGTTCCAGGGGACCCTTCGGCTATTACCGATGCACAGAATAATCTGTTGAGACGCATTAACAGGCGTTTCTCGGCATCAAGCATTAAAGATGTGTATACCAATCACTCCATTAATGCTCAGGCGGTTACAGACGACCTGCAGATGCCTACGCCAAAGAACTTTGGCTTAGACGGAAAGCGCTATCAGTTTACGTACACTTCCTCCAATGCTGCTATTACGTTCAATGGCTATAGGGGAACGGTGTACCAGCCTCTGCCTTCTGCTTCCGCGCAGCAGGTAGACATCACTCTGACCGTTACCGATAAAGAAAATCCTGAGGTATCAGTCTCTAAGACTCTTACGGTTACGGTAAGCCCGCTTAATCAGGCTGATATTGATGCAGAGCTTGCTTTGATGAATGAGTCTAAGGCTCATTTCTGGGATGCACTTGCTACTCCTTCTGGTCAGCAGAATAAACAAGACAGCGTTTCTGAGTCTCTGGCCACGCCAAATAAGTTTTATCGTGCTGCTGACGGCTCTTTGACCTGGTCTTATGATGTTAACAATACCGATAAGACCGCAAGTGGTATTGTGCCTTCAGAGTTCCCAACATACGACCCCATGGGCCCTGCTGATCAGGCGCGCACGTACAGCTCTTCTCAGCCAACAATTATTCAGAACGAGAATCTTGTTCTCACACAGACTCCTGAGTACAACACGTCTGTTACGGTTTCGGCACTTCTTTCAAGTGCACGCTATTCTCGCTATGCAAGCTTGTATCCAGATAATGAGCAGTTCCAGGCCCTTACTAATCAGAAGGTCTCTGCTACCTTTACCGTGGCAGGCGAGAAGGGCGTTCGACCTGTAGAGGAAGACCCAGATCCAAGTCAGCTTGTTTCCGTCACTCTTTCTGTAGTAGGTCTTGATAAAGACGGTAAGCCTCAGCACTGGGCTCCTACTCAGACTATTGAGGTTCGTAAGGGTACCACTGCTGACAAGGTAACGTATGACTACCTGAAGAATAATGGCCTAACCTATGATGCAGCAGGCGGTTATTTGTCTTCTATTACGTCGCCTTCACAGGGACTTACGCTTGCAACAGCGCAGGTAGATGGCGCCTATAAATGGTGGCAGTTCTTTGTAAACGGTCAGCTTTCGGACAAGATGGCAAACAATGTTACCTTGGACGAAAACACTACCATTACCTGGACATATGGTGGTCAGGATAGCTCCATTCCAACTCCTCAACATGAGTTGGTCATCAATCCATTTGCTGAGCACCCTAACTACGAGGCATCTTGGAGCGGTTTTGGTAGCGGAAACGGTTCCACTACTACGCAGAGTACCCCCATTAATTCTGCAGCTCTTCGTTGGAGTGTGACTGAAGGAACTCAGAATACACCTGGATTTGTTTCTGATCAGGTCATTGTTCATGATACGGTCTATTACGTAAGCGGTTCTACTCTCAAAGCAGTTGACGCTGCAACAGGTAACCTTATTGCCGAGGCACAGATTGGCTCCAAGGTCTCGTACTTTGCACGTCCTCTGTACGTTAATGGCATGATTGTTGTTGCTACCGATGATGGATGCCTTACCGCATTCTCGGCAACAACTATGGAGTGCATCTGGAAGACAGAGCCGCTGGATACCACCAATGCGCTGCAATCTGTTTCTAGCCTGACGGTTAATAACGGCACCATCTTGGCTGAGTTTACTAAGATGAGCGGATTTGACGCAGCTGGTGGTTACATGGTTGCTGTTGACGCTACAACTGGCGCACTTCGCTGGAAGCAGAATGCACAGCCTGCAAATATTCCTGGAGCAACCTCTGGTCAGCCTTCAGGTTATTACTGGTCTGGCGCAGCGGCTTCTGGCTCTGACTTTATGATTGGCGACGAGTCCTCCTCTGTCAGGCTTATCAACGGTACAACCGGTGCCATTGAGGCTGAGCTTAACCTTGGCTCGCCAATTCGCGCAGGTATTGTTCCTGTTTCCGTTGATCAAAACGGTAATGGAACCTATCTTGCTGTAACCAGAAATGACGGTACGCTGCACCTGATTAGAAGAAACGGTTCTTCTCTTGTTGAGGAGAAGCAAGTCAAATTTGCAGCAGAGTCTACCTCTACACCAACTATCAGCGGTTCTAACGTCTTTGTTAACGGCGTTGATGCTGAGGGCTATGGAACTATCTCTGTGATTTCTCTTGACACCTTTACGGTGACTGACCAGGCTCGTGCTGGCAAGGGTAAGTCTCAGAGCACTCCTCTTGTTTCTGTTCAGCAAAACGGTACCTATGCCTATTTCACGGTAAACGGTCTACCTGGTGGCGTATGGGTATACAAGTTGGGCACCAGCAGAGCAGCTCAGATTTACACTCCAGATAAAGATCACCAGAACTACACTACATCGTCGGTCATTGCAGATTTTGAGGGCAATCTTTACTACACCAACGACTCCGGCACGCTTTTCTCGCTTATTAATCAGAAACCTTCTGGCGAGAATACCCAGCCATCTGGAGACATTTTTAGCAGGACAGATTCCACAGCTACAAACGTACCAGCTCAAGATCCTTCATCTCCAGCTGCGCATGAAACTTCCTCGACCACCGCTGCGAGTGCTGGTGAGGAGGTTACAAAGGCTCCATCTGAGAACAAGACTGCAGACACTAACTCTGACGATAAACAGCTTCCACCTACTGAATACTCAAATAAGCAAGCCGCTGCCCCACAGCAGGTGTCCTCTGCGCCTACCATTCCACTTCTGAGTGTCTTTGGTTTCTTTGCTTCTGGTGCAGTTCTTGCAGTGTTTGTAGTGTTGCTTAAGAAAGAAACTGCTGCAATTCACCATGTTTCCAATGGCCGAGGCCAGGTGAGATAGTGGTTAAGCTCACAAGAGAATCCAAACGGATTCTCTATTTGGCAGCATCAATAGTATCTTTTGTGTTCATGCTTTTCTTTGCATGGACATTAGTCCAGTATTTCTTTACGCCCGCTTCAAGCACTTCTGCTCAAGAAGCTCCTACCGCACAAGGTCAGACGGTAGCAGGTACTTCTGGCACGCAAACAGACTCTCAGACGTCACAGACGCAAGGGAGCTCTAGTTCAGACGCTCAATCAAATGCTGATGCGTCTAAAACGCAGGATTCTTCTAATCAGAAAACGTCGGAACCTTCTAACACTGGTAACTCAACAAACGCTGTAGCTGCTCCTCATAAAGAGAATAGTGCGCTTTCTGTAAGTGTTACGGTTGATGGCTCTGCAGCCAAAGGGCCTTCATTTACCGTCAACCTCCAGGTGCAAGAGGGTACGTCAGTCTATGACGCGTTGCTTGCAAGTGGAGCCGGGGTAAATGCACGTAGCACGTCGTTTGGTATATACGTTGCGGCTATTAATGGGCTTGCAGAGCGTGACCACGGTCCACAGAGCGGTTGGGTATATTCAGTTAACGGTGTTCAGCCTAACTACACATCAGATGCATATGTTCTGCATGATGGCGATTCGGTTGTTTGGACGTACGTTAACGCGGTGAACTAATGAATCCCGCACGCACAAGCTTTTCTCGACTGCACCCACTTGCTACGGTGGTGCTGTTTGGATGCGAGGTTGTGCTTGCCGCATTTTCTTTTCAACCTCTCTGTGCGCTGATTGCTTTTCTAGGAGCGCAGCTTTGTACAATCCAGTTGTTTGACACCAAACATGCTGCTAAACAGCTTGTTTGGTATGCTCCAATTATTATATTGATGGCAGTTATCAATCCGTTTTTCTCGGCATCTGGCTCTACCATTTTGTATTCTTTTGGGCACACGCAACTGTACGTAGAAAGTCTGCTGTACGGAGCTACCTCAGGTCTCGTGCTCGTAAGTACTTTGAGCTGGCTTGAGTGCCTATTTGCAGTAGTATCGCCGCTCGAGATGTTGCAGCGATCAAGTGTGCGCTTTCCAGGATTACAGCTGGTCTTGAGTCTTTCTGTGCAGCTTATGCCGCAGCTACTTTCTGATCTGTCAACAGCCCGCCAAATCCAGTCAGCAAATACCGCAGCTAGAAGGTGTGATTCTGCCGCACGGGCTTACCGGCAAAGCAACGTTTTAGGTCAAAGCCGTCTTTTGAGCGCGAGAAAAACTATTGCGCAATCAGCTACCACCATTAACGCAGTGAGCATGAGCTCGCTGGAGAAGTCGATGAGTACGTTTCAGTCTATTGTGTCTCGAGGTTGGGGGATGGCAGGGCACAGGAGCAGATGGAACACTGAAGTGCTTGACGCCTATGATACTGTAGCGCTGCTGGTATTTGTTTTCTTAAGCGTTATAGCAGCGGTTTGTTTGTATATGCTGGTACAAGCTTGGCAGTTTTATCCTACTATGCCAGAGTTCCAAGTGAGTTTTTGGTATCTGGGCGTAGTACTGTTTACCATTTTACCAGCAATTTTTGTGCGTATTGATACTGTCTTATGGGAGCAGTCTGTATGAGTGAGCATTCTTCCTATATTCAGAATTCATCTGCTACTTCAGTTAGTAAAGAAGTAGTTCTTGCTATTCAAAATCTCTCGTTTGCGTATGCTCTAACTCCAGACCGCAACGTTGTAGAAGATTTTTCCTGTGAGGTTTGTGCTGGTCAGATTAGTCTTTTACTGGGACCAACTGGTTCAGGCAAGTCCACCATTTTGAGCCTCATTAAGCCCGAGATTGCGCCTCAAGGTAGGAGAGAGGGCTCCATTATTGTTTGCGGCCAAGAGGTCTCTACGATGACGCAGGCGCAATCCGTAGACACCATTGCATTTGTGCCGCAAGCCACCTCACAAGCACTTGTGTGTGAGACACCTTTGAAAGAGCTGGCTTTTGGCCTGGAAAATCGAGGCGTTTCAGAGAAAGAAATGCGCCGTCGCATTTTTGAGACGATCAGCTTTTTTGGCATGGAATCGCTCTTGCACAAGCGCTGTAACGAGCTTTCCGGGGGAGAACAGCAGCTAGTGGCCCTTGCTGCAGCGCTTGTCTTGCGCCCAAAGCTGCTTTTGCTGGATGAGCCAACTTCGCAGCTGGACCCGTTTGCGCAGAAGAGTTTCACCGCGCTCCTGGAGCGAGTGGCGCGCGAGCTCAACGTTGCCGTGCTTGTTGCCACCCACGACGTTGCCGCGTTTGAGCACCTTGCTGACGCGCGCGTCTGCCTTGGTGGCGAGAAACCCGGTGCGCTCCAAGCAGACAGCTCTTCTCGCCAGGCGCTTTGTCCTTGTAGCTCCGTGCCAAACCAAGCATCCACCGCGGCCGACAGCACTCTCGTGCTCGAGTTCAGCGCCGTGACGTTTGCGTATCCGCAGAGTGATCAGTTGGCGCTCAGCAAGTGCTCGCTTGAGGTCACGGGGCGAGAAATTCGTGCGCTTGTAGGCGGCAACGGCTCAGGTAAGTCAACGCTGCTAAAGCTTGCAGCGGGCGTTCTCCGTCCAAGGCGCGGACATATCTACAACCAGCTCCAGCAATCTCAAGGATACATCCCACAAGATCCCGAGCTGCTCTTTACCTGCCAAAGTGTGGGCGAGGAGCTTGTCCAGTGGCAACAAAGTGACGCCTATTCTGATCAGGATGTTCAGGAGCTTCTGGAAGCTTCGGGACTTCTTGCTCGCACAACATATCAGAAGCTTATGTCTTCTCATCCATACGATTTGTCTGGTGGACAGCAGCAACTCTTAGCCCTCGTAAAAGTGCTGCTTACAAAAGCGCGTCTGCTTATTCTTGACGAGCCAACAAAAGGACTGGATGCCCCAACCAAAGATGCTGTTGTCAATTTGCTTTCTCGCGCACAGTCAGAAGGTGCAACCATAGTAATAGCAACGCACGACATGCAGTTGATATCGCGCGTTGCTGATAACGTTTCTTTAGTATTTGATGGCCAGATTTCTCTGACAGAGCCAACTTCAGAGTTCTTTGAGAACTCATGGGTGTGGTCGGCAGAGTAGGTGGCTAGAACCTTAAGAATGGCTCCTCGTCCTGGCCAAGCTCCTCAAGAAGCTCATCGTCAAGATCGTTGATGTCGCCAAACTCCTCGTGCTCATGCTCCTCTTCATCTTCCTCATGATCGTGAGTATGCTCATTGAAGCCGTAGGCGTTGGCCGTCTCATCATCAAACTCAAGTGTAGGAAGAGCGCTGGTAATGCTGCACAGACCAACTCCTGTAGGCATAATCTTTTGCCACTGAGCAATCAGAGGAGTGGTAGGAACTTCTCCCAGCTCAACAATGGAATCCAAGAAAATCTCTTTTGCACCGTCAAGCAGGTCAGATGACTTTGCAACCTCAATAAGGTGCTCCGAGAAAAGCTCAAGCGCATGATCTGTGGAATCTGCCTCAACAATGCAAGGCATAAGACAGTAGTTATCAGTAGAATCAAGCTCGTCATTGTAGCTAAAGTTTCCCAGATAGATCATGAAGACCTCCTTGTTGTAGTTTCAAATCATCTTATGCCAAAATAAGACAGACCTTCTCGATATTTTTATTTTGACGGTAAGCGTGAGGTTCTTGTGGATAATCGGCACATGTTATCAATAGTCTTAGAGGTTGTGGCACTCTTTGCTACACCTATTATTCTTGCTGTTGAAATGATATATTTTCCCGATTTTACCGCCGTATCTTCAATTATTTTAGCGATCATTTCAGTTGCATTATTTATGTTAAGTTTTGAGGCAAAGAAGCCCTCAGTTGCCAATTTGGTACCTACTGCCGTCTTTAGCGCCTTAGGTGCTGCGGGAAGAATTGCCTTTGCGCCACTCGCGTACGTAAAGCCTGTTTCCGCAGTTGCTATTTTCGCGGGAGCGTTTCTTGGCAGGCATGCGGGCTTTTTGGTAGGTGCCTTATCTGCGCTTCTTTCAAACGTTTTCTTTGGTCAGGGCTCGTGGACACCATGGCAGATGTATGCGTGGGGGCTTGTTGGCTATCTGGGAGGTCTTCTTGCAACTTTTACCTCAGCTCGCCCTGCATCTTATAAATGCACATCCGTCCAACATGGCGAGAAACCCCACAAGCTTCCTCCTTTCTTGCTTATGATCTGGGCGTTTATCTCTGGACCATTCTTTGGCCTTGTAATGAACGTGTACTTTGTTATTGGATTTGTACATCCCTTAACGCTTGAATCCGCTCTTCTCGCATTTGCGGCTTCAATTCCGCTTGATCTAACGCACGGCGTAGCAACGCTTGTTTTTTTGATTTTGTTATGGCTTCCGTGGCAAACATCCGTTAGCCGAATCCTCACAAAATATAATCTCACTGGTAGGAGCTTTAGATAAGCCATCTTTTTCCGTTTACCTAAAATACCTTCCATTTTGCGACCTTTGTTCTAGACTGTATTCACTGTCAGCCCCCAGATTTTGGGGGTAAAAATGCAACCTACATCTATCCTTACCGCAACGGCAAACTCAACACTTGAGCTGCTTGCTCCTACACGCTGCGTCGTGTGCGAGAAACCCGGCCAGCTCCTCTGCGATGAGTGTCGGGCAAAGCTGCCATGGATCTCTCAGCAGTGGGCATGTCCTAATTGCGGCGCTCCATACGGGAAGCTTGTTTGTTCAGAGTGTGCAGATAAAAAGAAACGACCTGTTCAGTGGGAGAGTAGAGCGGTCATTTGTGCCATGGGATTTAAGGGTCCTCCTGCGCGGTTGATCTTGACGCTTAAGGATGGACACGAGCTTCGACTGGCGCCGGTAATTGCTGCAGCTCTATTGTGTGCGCTTGAAGAAGCCTCAGCATGGAAAGCTCGTGACGGTACCTCTCGCTTTGATAGTTCAAAAATTGATGGCGTTTCCTTTATTCCAGCAACTGCAGAAGCGTACGCGCGCAGAGGTTTTGATCATATGGAACTTGTAGCTCAATCGTTTTGCCAGCTTACAGGATTGCCTTTGTATGACGTGCTTATACGTCCTCATGCAAAGGACCAAAGAACACTCTCATCCGCTCAAAGACAAATCAATTTGAAAGGAAGTATTGCTTGTACCGTACCAGTTAACCAATCAAATATTTTACTTTTAGATGATGTCGTAACTACTGGAGCATCAATTAGAGAAGCCACAAGAGTACTTTGTGCCGCAGGCGTGCAATCTGTTACCGTAGGCGCATTAGCTCGCGTATGGTGAGTTACCTATGGTTGCAAACGGCTATACTTGATAAGTCTTTTCAGGTCTGTGGTTGCGAAGTTCTCCGTGAGCTTTTAGTCCATGACAGACGAGGTCAAAGGGATCCACGTAAGTTTGCGTGTGCGCACGTAAACGATCATGGCTCGTCCTAGAAGTAAGCCATACCGCCTGTTATATCAATGAGACAAAGGGTCTCGCAGGCGAGAGAGCTAGTAGTGGAGCTGCTGCGGTAGCAAAGCAAACGTTCCAGTATGCGAGTGTGGGGTCAAATACCAGGTCAGCTGAAAAGACACCTGTTTAGAAGAAGGAGTTCTGATGACGCGCGTTAAAAGCTCTCTTAAGGTGTTACTTCTTATAGCACTAGCTGTTGTTTTAACAGGATGCTCCATTGGTCCTATCAACATTGATTTGGACAAATGGTTCCACGTCAAGTCGGTGCAAGAGGCAATTCAAGAGAAGCGAGAAGCCCGTCAGCAGAAGATTCCTGATTCCTCACTACACACAGCTGGCACCTTGACCGTTGGCCTACGTACTCAGTCAGTAACAGCTCCAATGGTTGTGGCCTCAGAAGCTGGAACATTGCAGGGAATTGACGTTGAAATAGCTTCTGCAATTGCAGATCAGCTAGGTGTAGACGTTAAGTTTGTATCAGTTAACGGACCAGTAGATGGCCTACAAGCAGGTTGCGACATTGTCATGGATGTCAGAAGTGGTGAAGACTCAACAAGTACGCTCATTTCTGGTTATGCTGAGTATGCAACAGCTCTTTTCCACAAGGGTTCAGAGACAAACATTACTGCTGATAGTTTGAGTGGAAAGTCAGTTGGCGTTCAAACGGGTTCTTTGTCTGAGCGTGCAATGGGTCAGGTACTCACGGGCATGTCTGTTCAGGGTTTTTCTAACCTAAATGATGCTTTTGAAGCACTTGAAAATGGTTCCATCGATTATGTGGCCTGTGATGCATATGCTGGTGCTTATTTAGCAGCAAACAAAGATATTTCTATGGTTGGTGTCGTTGACGTTCCATCCACGATTGGTATTTCTGTTGCAACTAGTAACAAAGCTCTCGCTACACAAATTCAGCAAGCTCTTTCAGCTATTCAATCTAACGGTGTCGAGGGAGTTATCAGAAATAAATGGGTTGGCACCTTGCCACACCTCTCAACTACCAATAAGATTTCTGGTCTTGTGGAAGTTTCTACGCAATCTACCAGCGCCGATTCAGCTACATCTTCCTCTGAGCAAAATTAATTGCACATAAAGAGAAATAGTCTCTAACCGTTTACCGCTCAATTCAACTTTTTATGGAATGATTGACCGACAAATGGGTATTGTTGTTATACAGACATCAGATAGAAGATGTCTCGTGTATCCGATAGGAGGCTCCCATGGTGGACATCAAGATTTCGGGACGCAAGGTAAGCATTTCTGAGGCTTTGCGCGCACACGTAGACCAGAAAATCGGTGATGCTCTTAAAGTATTTGACATCACTCCTATGTCTTGCGATGTAGTTCTCAGAGTAGACAAAAACCCTTCAAATCCAGATAGAAAGACAGCTGAGGTTACGGTATTTGTTCGTAACAATGTTGTTCGTGTCACTGCTAGCTCTGATGATATGTATGTGGCTATTGATGAAGCAGCAGAAAAAGTCTCCAGACAGCTACGCAAGTACAAGACAAAAGTTGTTGAGCGCCGTCATCATGTAAAGTCTGAGCGCGGAGTTGCTCTTACACAAGAAGATCTTGCCAATCTCATTGAGATTCCAGCTGAAGATCTTGATGACCAGCTTGTTCGCGAGAAATACATTGATCTTGAGCCCATGACAGAAGAGGAGGCGCTTGTCCAAACTGACCTTCTCGGCCATGATTTTTATGTCTTTGTTAATTCTTCTACTGGTTTGACTAATGTCATCTACCATCGTAAAAATGGTGGTTATGGAATTATCAAACCTAAGATTGAGGAACCAGATGTTCAATAAAAAAGATAAGGCCGAAGAAGAAATCAGCGAGGTCGCCTTTGAGGATCTTGAGCCTACTGAGCTTTCAGCTGCATATCATAAGCCCAGTAACGTTCGAATCATCATGGACTCCTGCGCAGACTTTGCTCCAGGAATTGCTGAACAGCTAGGTGTTGATATCATCCAGTTCCCTTATGTGGGACCAGATGGAGAGCACTATGACGATGGCTGGAAGAGCATTAGTGCACATGAGTTCTTTGAGGGCATGCGCAAAGACAAAAAGCTGCACTACACCACCTCTGCAATTACTCCTGGTCATTATCTTGAGGTCTTTGAGCGTGCTGCAAAACAGGGCACACCAACGGTGTATCTGTGCTTTACCTCGGCTCTCTCTTCATCCTACTATGCAGCTGAGCAAGCAGCAGATATGGTAAGAGAGAAATACCCAGACTTTGAGATTTATGTAGTCGACAACGGTGCACCTTCGTCCGCAGCTCAGCTTTTGGGTCTTGAAGCAGTACATCAGGCCAATAAGGGTCTCTCGGCAAAAGAGATTGCCGAGTGGGCAGAAGATGCTCGTAACTACATTCATGGCTATTTAACACTTGAGACCTTGGATGCTCTTGCTGCGGGCGGTCGTATTCCTGCAGCTGCAGCAAATATTGGTGGCAAGCTTGATGTAAAGCCAGAGCTTACCTATGACTCAACAGGAGCTCTTACCGTCAAGACTGTGTGCAGAGGCCGTAAGAAGGCACTCAAGTCTCTTATCCAGGACTTTAGAGATAGCTATTCTCATGACACCTCGCTTCCTGTTGGCATCATTTCTGCAGACGCACAGAAGGACGCCAATTGGCTAGAGGCTCAGATTCGTAAAGAGAAGGGCTGCGAGGGACTTACCATTATTCACAGTCAGGTGGGACCAGTTATTGGCGCTCACGTTGGCCCAGGCATGGTAGCTATTGTCTTCTGGGGCACTGACCGCCGCGAGAAGCTTTCGCTTTCTGACCGAATTGCTAACAGGGTTCGTAAATCTAATTAACGGGTACAAGGTATGGGGTCGCTCTTTGGAGCGGCCCCAGTTTGTATATTTATTTCAGTCTGAAAGGACTCATACATGGCACTGAGCAAGAATGCAAAGGTTGCTTTTATTGGAACAGGCATTATGGGCGCTCCTATCGCAGAGCACCTTATTTCTGCTGGCTATGACGTTACTGTTTACAACAGAACACCAGAGAAAGCACAAAAGCTTGTCTCGTTTGGCGCTCATGCTGCAGAGAGTGTGGCAGATGCTGCAAAAGACGCTGACGTTGTCTTTACCATGGTTGGTTATCCAACTGACGTTGAAGACGTTTACTTGGCAACAGATGGTCTTATCCGCGTTGCTAAGAAGGGTGCATACCTTATTGATCTGACCACTTCTTCATCTCAGCTTGCTCGTGATATTCACGATGCTGCTGAAATTGAGGGAAAACATGCCTTTGACTGTCCAGTTACGGGCGGCCAGAAGGGTGCTCAGGACGGTACTCTTACGCTGATTGTCGGCGCAACTGAGAATGATGTTGAGCCTGTACGAGCTCTTCTCGAGACCTTCTCTGCAAAGATTTTCTGCATGGGTGGTGCTGGTAAGGGTCAGACCGCAAAGCTTTGTAATCAGGTATCTCTTGCATCATGCATGATTGGCTATGCAGACGCAATGGCCTTGGCAGAGCAGGGTGGACTTGACGTTGAGCAGATGCTTGAGGTTGTTGCTAGTGGCATGGGTTCTTCTCGCGCACTTAAAGAGCTTGCTCCTAAGTCGCTTGAGGGAGACTTCCAACCAGGATTTTTGGCTGAGCACTTCCGCAAGGATATTGCGCTTGCTCTTGCTCAGTCTGAGGACCTTGAGATTACGCTTCCTGGTGCAGAGACCGCCTTTACCCTGTATGACATGCTCTGCCAGATTGGTGGCGCTCGTAAGGGTACTCAGGCAATCTCACTGCTTTATGCTGATGAGGCTACGAGCACTGCAGCTGGTCTTGACTGGTCGCTTCTTGAGAGCCAGGAAGATGAGGGTGAGCATGAGTGCTGCTGTGGTCACGACCATGAAGATGGCAATCACGAGTGCGAGTGCCACGGCCATGGACATCATCATGAGCATGAAGGTCACGAGCACGGTCATGACGGCCACTGCTGCCACTAAGTGCTAGCCGCAAAGGAACCCCGATTATGAGTGATATTTCTACTCCTCAGAGCTCTATTGCGGTTTTCATCGATTATGAAAATTTGGCACTAGGAACAGGTAAAAGAAAGCGCAACGGCCATCAAGAGCCAGGCCATCTTCCAGAGATAAAGCTCATTATGGAGAGGCTGGTTGATAAGGGACGCATTACTGCTAAGCGTGCATATTGCGATTGGCAGCGCTTTCCAAATGCTATTACGCCCCTGCATGAGCTTGGTATTGAGCTCATCGAGATTCCAGATAGGGCCTATACCGGCAAGAACTCTGCCGATATTAGACTTGCGGTAGATGCTGTTGAGATGTGTCTTACTAAAGACCACATTGACACATTCGCTGTGCTTTCTGGTGACTCGGACTTCTCGCCACTTGTGGCAAAGCTTAAAGAGGCTGGTAAAACAGTCATTGGCGTTGGTATGAAGGAGTCTACCAGCTCGCTTCTTGCTGAAGTTTGTGACGAGTTTATCTTCTACGAGGATATTTTGAGTTCTGGCAGAATTCCAGACTTTAAAGAGAAGGTACCTGTCGAGAAACACGACTGCTATCAGCTCTTATTTGAGACCATTGAGTCCTTGGAACGCGAAAGCGAAACATTTATTTATGCATCTCGTTTAAAGGAGACTATGCGAAGGAAGCGTCCACAGTTTGCTGAGGCAACTTATGGATATCGTTCGTTTACTTCTCTTTTACGTGAAGCATCGAGCCTTGGATTTATTAAAATTCATGAGGATCAAAAAAGCGGCACCGTTGTCGTAGACGGATTTAGAGAATAAAGGGTGTTTTAGAGAGGATTTAGGTTTCATGGCAGAAAAGAAAGAAACTGCTCAGAAGCCAAAAAAGGCTTCAACTAAGGCAACCGCAAAAGCGGGCTCTACAAAGGCGCCAAAAGAAGAAAAGCAACCTGCTAAGAAGGCTACTAAAAAGCCAACTATGGCACAGATGAAAAAAGTGAATGCACTGGTCATCGCTTTGTCTGATGCTAGTAGGCGCGTTCGTCAAGACGCATCTCATGAGCTTGCGGAGCTGGCCCATATTGCTCCTCTTGCCTTTGAAGAGCACATTGATTCTCTTATTGATGCACTATATAGGCCAGAAGCACAGACTCGTTGGGAAGTGCTTGATGCGCTTGCCAATCTGAGTGCTCACTTTGGTGACCAGGTCTTTAAGGCATTTGATGCTGCTGAGGCTTCTCTGTTTGACGATGACTCAGCAACGGTGCGTCTCGCAGCATTTTTGTTCCTCTGTCAGTACGGCGCAACTTCTTCAAAGCATTCTAATGAGGCGTGGCCACTTCTGGATGAGGCGGTTCAGTGCTATCACGGAGATGCTGAGTACCATGATATGCTCCAGGGTCTTCTCGCCTTAGCACACGGAACTATTTCTAAGGACGTGAAGAAAGCACTGTCTCAGCGCATGAAGTTTGATGCAGAAAATGCCACTGGATACATCAAACAGTATTCGGAAGAGATTGTTGCAGCTACCAAGTAGTTTGTTTTGCATGTAAACGACTGTGTACAAACGGGGGAGTTTACTGGTTGTATGTTTTATGCATGCTAATAAGAGTAAACTACAGATTTGTATTAGTGTACGCATAGTTGCATTAAGCGATGAAAGGCAAGGATATGCCATCTATTGATGTAAAAAAGAACTCAAAGATCTTTATCGGAGTAGGCGCAGTTGTACTGTTTGCTCTTGGTATTGTCATCGGTCGCTTCCTTCTGGGCGGTGGCGGAGCTACTGGTTCTTTGAACGGTCGCACCACACTTTCTGAGGGTGAGCTCAACACTCCTATTGCTTCTTATACCTATAACGGTCAGACCAAAGAAGTAACTGCTCGTGAGGTTATTGAGAACACTTCCGGTCTTGACGCAGCAAAGCAGTCTGACGGCACCTATGCTGTTCCAGCAGCCGATAAGATCATTGGCTATGTTCGCAATGCTCTTGTTGTTGCTGAGGCTCAGAGCAAGGGTATTACCGTCACCGATGACGAAGTCAACAATTACATGCAGACCAACTTCAAGACTACTGATGTTAGCCAGGTTGCTTCTGCATACAAGCTCTCTGAAGACGTTGCAAAGAAGCTCATCCATGATGCTGTCATCATGAAGAAGTATCGTGATAGCGTTCTGACTACAACCCTTCCAGATGCTCCACAGGCACCAACTGCACCTGAGGACGGCAACTCCGAGACTACAAGCCAGGAGTACGCTCAGTACATCATTGGTCTTGCTGGTGATGAGTGGGACGCTAAGAACAACACTTGGGCTTCCCAGGATGGCGATTACTACAAGCAGCTCTCTGCTTACTCAATCTCCAACGATTCCGCCTCTTATGCAGCTGCCCAGACCGCTTATCAGGTTGCAATGAGCAAGTACTCTGCTGTTGCAAGCAAGGCATCTCAGGAGTGGTCACAGAAGATCAACGAGATTCTTGGTAAGGCATCTATTGCTGTTTACTCTCTTGCTCTCTAGGATCTGAAAAGCAATGAAAGTTGCTATTAGCGCTTGTTTACTTGGCCTCCCCGTCAGATATGACGGAGGGGCCAAGCCTGTTTCTGCAGTACAAAAGCTGGCAGAAAAAGTAAACGTCACAAAGATCTGTCCTGAGACTTCCTCAGGTCTTCCTGTGCCTCGTCCGCCCGCGGAACAGCGAGAAGGACGTGTTTGGCTCAAGGATGGCTCGGATGTTACAGAAGATTTTGAACGTGGATCTAAGATTGCTCTTAGTGCTGTTACGTCTTCTGACATCACGCTCGCCGTTTTGAAGGCAAAGAGCCCGTCTTGTGGTGTGCATGAGATTTATGATGGTACGTACTCAGGAAAGCTTGTTTCTGGCGAGGGAACACTTACTCGTCACCTCTTAGAGGAGGGGATTTGCGTGGTTACCGAGAAAACCATTGAGAATGTAAGCCCATCTGTTGAGCATCCTGTTGCTCTTATTTTGGGAACCGGACTTGGTCATCTTGCCGATCTGGTAAAGCCAGTTCGTCGTATTGATTATCGTGACATTCCAGGTTTCCCTGTTGACGCTTCTCCTATGGCAGGTCACAGCTTTGAGGCAACCATTGGTACTATCGATGGCGTGCCTGTAGTTGTCTATCCTGGCCGCGTTCACCTCTATCAGGGCTATTCTGCAGCTGAGGTAACCTCTCTTGTTCAGCATGCTCATCACTTGGGCTGCAAAGACATTATTTTTGCAGGTGCAACGGGTGCTGTTTCTGGAAACGCAAAGACTGGCCTTGGCGTTATTACTGATCAGATTAACCTCACTGGAACCAATCCGCTTGCAGAGTGGGCAGGCCTTCGCGATGTTGAGACCCCATTTGTAGATATGAATGATGCCTTCTCGCCTTATCTAAGAACGCTTGCGCGTGGCGTAGCGGACGACCTTAAGATTGAGCTCAGCGAGGGTGTTTTTGCTGGTCTTTTGGGACCAAACTTTGAGACTCCAGCAGAGGTTGCTATGCTTCGTAGCTTTGGCGTCTCATACGTTGGTGTTTCTACAGCTCTTGAGGTTATTATGGCCCGAGCTCTTGATATGAATGTGTTGGCTCTGACGCTTGCTGCAAATCCAGCTGGTGCTCATGGAACTACGCATAAGAGTGTTCAAGAGGCATCCGAGAAGTACGCAGATGATCTTGAGCGTCTTGTTCGTGGTGTTCTCGGGCTTCTTTAGTATTTCTGCTTGAATAATACAGGGCTTCCCCGTATAGTTGTTAGCGCGCTTTTGCACGCCAGCATAGCTCAGTTGGTAGAGCACCGCTCTCGTAAAGCGGGGGTCATCAGTTCGATCCTGGTTGCTGGCACCATCAACTATTAATAGCCGCCTTGTGCGGCTATTTTTATGCCTATCTAAATCCATGTGAAACAACTGCACTGTGGTGGGTATAGACAAAGTAGTAGTAATTACTAACAAAAGGAGTTTTTATGGCTACTCAGAATCTTGAGCTTTTCTATAAGCCAACCTGCCCATACTGCCACAAGGTAATGTCCTTCATGGAGCAGAACAACATTGAGCTTCCTATGCATGATATTGTTGCTGATGACGCAGCTCGCGAGCGTCTCATTGAGGTTGGCGGCAAGCGCCAGGTTCCATGTCTGTTCATTGACGGCAAGGCAATGTATGAGTCCGGCGACATCATTAACTACCTCTCCGAAGTCTTCCATGTTTCTGGTTCAAACGATGATTCAGACGACGGTTCTTCAGCAGCTGCTTGCACTATCGGCGGCGCTTGTTCCTTCTAAGTTCATTGTCGAGAAACCCTTCTAGCAGACGGGTTTCTCGCTATATGCATTAAAACCCCTCTGTTCCAACGTATGGAGCAGAGGGGTTTTACGTTTGAGCATCAATTGTTTTGCTAGTTTTTTATGCGTGCTACAGCGTATTCGCTGATGAGCAGCAAGAAGAGGATAAGGATAGAGGAGAAGCTGCCAATAACTGCGCCGTTAAGGCCCGTAAAGCTGACCATCATCCAGATAATGGGGATGGATACAGCAAATGAAATGAGGTACGCGCGCGTAACTGCCTTTTGAGCTCGCATGATAGTGACCAGCTGATACAAAAAGTCGATAGCAGCGCAAAGTCCGCCCGTGGCCACCATAATGCGTGCGAGTCCACGATATTGCTCAAAGTCAACTCCATACAAGAAGCCGTTAAGAGGAATGCCAATAAACTCGACAAAAGCTGCAGTACCTGCGGTGACAACGGCAATGGCTCCAAACAGAGCAAGTACCATTACGCCAAAGCGTTTCTTATTAGCGGGATTATGAATTGAGGTTTCTAGCAAACTAGCAAGTTTGAAAAGCTGTGGCCTGTAGATGAGTGTAGAGATCATCAAAATAGTGTGAGCTGGGAAATAAAGTGCGTTGAAGTACAACTGATTGCTGTAAGAAAGCGTGCCTTCCATGGCAAACTTTGGCAGCGAGTCAATAAGGTTGTAGAGGAAAAGTGCTAAAAAGAGAGGCCAGCACTGTACGAAGATATCTTTGATGTTTGCAAGTTTGATGCGCACGCTTTTATCGGTCTCAAGAATGGCTAGGGGAGCAGAAACAAATAGCAGGGTGATAAGAGCACAAATGCCCATGCTCCAGCTTGCCCATACAAGATTTCTGGTAACAAACAACACAACAGTAAAGAGAATAAAACTGGCACTACACCTAAGAGCCTGACTGAGTCCTGCGAGGTAGAGCTTGTCTTTTTGCTGAAGACGACCTTCGTAGACATCAGCCATACCGTCAACCGCCCTAAAGAGCAAAGCTCCCGTGCAGATAGAAAACATGGGCTCGGTATATCCTTTAAAGAAGCACCAAATAAGACCTGCTAGTACCATGACAATAACGGTAGCTGCGCGTTGAATCTGGTAATCAGAAAAACTACGTTGTTCAGCTATGTCGGAAACTTGATACGTGCGAACACCGTATTGGGCAATAAATAACAAAAGCGTTGCCACAACAAATGCCATGGAGAAAAGTCCTGCTTGTTCAATGCCAACAAGCTGGGAGCAAACAACAGTTAAAAGCGGGAAAAGTGCGCCCCAGGCGCCTTGTCCAAGTGCGTTGAAGAGATAATCCTGGGACGTTTGATGTGCCAAGTATTGCTCGTCTTGATTAGCAATATCGCCAGAGACCACGGCAGAGAGAAGCCTGGTCCACCATGTAACCACAATGCCAGGTTGACCCCCGTTTGTGCGCGAGTCATCAAGCTCATAGCGAGGTGTGCGAAGACGCTCTACCTGCTTATGTACGGAAGAATTGTTGTACGCAGTACGACTTTTCTTGAATGGATTGAGCATGTAAAACCTAAGATCTTCTTTAGCGCGGTCAGAAACTTTGATATATCAATTTTTATTTGTTATATAGATTGTAGTCCACGATGTACATTAGGTAACAGATTGACAAACAATCGTGCGAAGATTGTTACAAAAGGGTATGGTAGATAGTACGTATTCTGAGTCATGTGACGAAAGGATGAGCATGGCAGGCAATCCTCAAGATTCAAATCTAGAGTCCAGCAATGCTTCTTTTGACGAGAAACCCATCGATGGTGCAACAACTTCTGAAGTAGCTCAGTCGCTTCTTGAACGACGCGGGAATGAGATTGCTGCTGCTCGTACCCTTATTCAGGCGCTTAAAGCGCCAGCTCCTCTGCGCGATAACCTTACCTTCTTTTTGCGTTTGGTAAGAAAAGTGCTTGCTGAGTACAATCCAGATCTTCTTACTAGTTTTGACACGTTGTTGGTTGAGGCAATTAAAGCTGGACCAGATGATTTGTCTACAACTCGCGCACCTTTGCTGCTTGAGGCAATCAATGCGGTACTCAAAGTAGATTCAGAGAAGGAATCGCTTAATGCTTTTCTGCGTTTTGCTTCTACCATTGACAACCTAAGCATGGAAGACTCCGTGCTTCTCATGCGTGCATTTGTAACTTTCTTCCACTTAGCAAATCTTTGTGAAGAGAATTATCGCGTTACCAGCCTGCGCTCTCGTGAGGCTTCTGTTGATCCATCTTCTGCAGAAGACCCTATCAATGAGATAACCGTTGCATATAGACAGCTTATTGACGAGTGCGGTGAAGAAGAGGCAAAAGCACGTCTTAATCGTCTTGAGTTCCACCCCGTCTTTACCGCGCACCCAACTGAGGCTCGTCGTAAAAACGTTGAGCGCCGAATCCGTACCATTTCAGAGCTTCTTGATGAACGTCAGAGGCTTGGTGGTCCTGCTCGTGTGGAAAACGAGCGTCGCATGCTGCAAGAGATTGACGGCCTATTCCGTACGTCTCCTATCGGTCATAAAAAGCCAACTCCTTTGGAGGAGGCTGATACTGTCCTCAACATTTTTGATACCACCCTTTTTGAGATGGTTCCTTCGGTATATCGCCGCTTTGATAACTGGGTGCTGGGAGAAAACGCTGGTTGTGTGCCGCCTGTCTGCCCACCATTTTTCCGTCCAGGTAGCTGGATTGGCTCCGACCGCGACGGTAACCCTAATGTTACCGCTCTGGTTTCTCGCCAAGTTGCCGAGAAGTACCGTGTACACGTACTGCAGGCACTGGCTCGGGCTACCAAGGAAGTCAGTCGAGGCCTGACGCTTGATGGTATTTCTACTCCAGCTTCGCCTGCGCTTGTCAATCTTTGGGCACAGCAGGTAGAAATGAGCCAGGCCCTGACCTCTAGGGCTATTGATAAGGCTGGGTCTGAGTTGCACCGTGCGGCAATGCGCGTCATTTCTGGCCGACTCAGCGCCACCATTGAGCGCAATGCTGACCTGATGTATCAAAACGCTGAAGAGTTTATTGCTGATCTGCGCGTTATTCAGGATTCACTGGCTCAAGCAGGGGCTTTCCGTATTGCCTACGGTCCTGTTCAGAAGCTTATCTGGCAGGCTCAAACTTTTGGCTTCCATTTGGTAGAGATGGAGTTCCGTCAGCACTCTTTGGTGCACAAGCGTGCACTTACAGATATTGAGGCACACCCATCAACTGCCGAGAAACCCGCCAAACTTGATGCTATGACGCAGGAGGTGCTAGATACCTTCCGCTCCATTGGATCAATTCAAAAGAAGAACGGCATTAATGCTGCTCGTCGCTATATTATTTCGTTTACGCAGTCTGCTCAGGATGTTGAGAATGTCTATAAGCTTGCACGTCTAGCGTTTGCAAATGAAGAAGACGTTCCTGTACTAGACGTTATTCCACTCTTTGAGCAAATTGAAGACCTTGAGAACGCTGTTGCTATACTTGACCAGGTAATTCAGATTTCTGAGGTGCAGTCGCGTCTTGCTCAGACAGGCCGCAAGCTTGAGGTCATGCTGGGCTATTCCGATTCCTCAAAGGACGAAGGACCAACTACGGCAACGTTGGTGCTGCATAAGACCCAGGCTGCTTTGGCAGAGTGGGCAGAGAAGAACTCCATTGACCTCATCTTGATGCATGGCCGTGGCGGTGCAGTTGGTCGTGGCGGTGGTCCTGCAAACCGTGCTGTTCTGTCTCAGCCTAAGGGATCGGTAAACGGTCGCTTTAAACTTACTGAGCAGGGAGAAGTTATTTTTGCTCGCTATGGTGACCCAACACTTGCTCGTCGTCACGTAGAGTCTGTTGCTGGAGCAACACTGCTTCAGATGGCACCTTCTATTGAGCAGAAGAACACCCAGACAGACGTGAAGTTTGCTTCGCTGGCTTCTGAGCTTGATAAAGCCTCCAAGCAGCGCTTCTTGGAGCTCATTCACTCCGATGGCTTTGCTGAGTGGTTCTCGGTTGTTACCCCTTTGACAGAGATTGGTCTTCTTCCCATTGGTTCAAGACCTGCAAAACGCGGTCTGGGCGCTAAGTCTCTTGATGACTTGCGTGCTATCCCCTGGATTTTCTCGTGGTCACAGGCTCGTATCAACCTGGCTGCTTGGTACGGACTGGGCAGTGCCTGCGAGGCAGTAGGGGATATCGAACGTCTCCGTGAGGCATATAGAGAGTGGCCGCTGTTCACTACGTTTATCGACAACATTGAGATGTCAATCTCCAAAATTGATGCTCGTATTGCAAGACTTTATCTGGCTCTGGGTGATCGCCCTGAACTTTCGGAGATGGTTCTCTCCGAGATGTCGTTGACGCGCAAGTGGGTCCTTGCTATCACTGGGAACAAGTGGCCATTGGAGAACCGTCGTGTGCTTGGTCCTGTTATCCGCCTGCGTCTTCCATTTGTTAATATTCTCTCGGTTACGCAGGTGCATGCCCTGTCTGAGCTTCGTATAAGGGATGACATGCTTACTCCAGAGGAACGTGCAAACATTACGTATTTGATTTTGTGCACCGTGTCTGGTGTTGCCGCAGGTCTGCAGAATACGGGCTGATGTCACACAGCTTGCCGTAAGCTTGAGCAAACAATCGTTTATGTTTACGTAAAACTAGGATTACCTGAAATAAAGTTGCAATATTTACAAGGCGAGAAACCACTGGTAGACAGAGTTTCTCGCCTTATTTTTATTTTAATTATTAAATGAAAGTTGAATTACCTTAACTTTTAGTTGATACTAATGAAGTAAAAGTTCGAAAGAGCAAACTTAGTTTGCCTACGTTATTTTGGGGGATGCATGGATACAGAAAAGACCTCACAGGGTCCTGCGAATTCTGGTCCAGTTCTTCCTCTTGCCATGCTTGGTGAGGGAGAGACTGCGCTGATCGTAACGGTTAAGGGTGCTTCTGATCTTCGCCAGCACCTCTCAACACTTGGTTTTGTTGAGGGCGCCGAGGTAAAGGTTATTTCACGAGTCAACGGCGACGTTATTGTTAGTGTTAAGGGTGCACGACTTGGATTGAACCGTCAGATGTCGTCGCACATCATGGTTTCTCCGCTCTAAACACTTTGTTGTATTGCGCTGCTGGTAAAACCCGCGGCTTTTAATACGTGTTTCGATGAAAGGAAGGTTATGGCAACTCTGAAAGAAGTTAAGGTGGGGGAGAGTTGCACGGTTGCTGCGCTAAAGGGTGTAGGCGCCGTGAAACGTCGCATCATGGACATGGGCCTTACTAAGGGCACTGAGGTTCATGTCAAAAAAGTAGCTCCACTGGGAGATCCAATTGAGCTCACAGTTCGTGGCTACGAGCTTTCTATCCGCAAGGATGAAGCTGCAAGCATTGAAGTAGTAGACGTTCACAAGGTAGAGGAAGCCTAATGGCACAAAAGACTATTATTGGTCTTGCAGGTAACCCAAACTGCGGTAAGACCACCCTATTCAATGAGCTTACGGGCTCAAACGGCTACGTCGGCAACTGGCCAGGCGTTACCGTTGAGAAGAAGCAGGCAAATTGGCGTGCCGATAAGGACGTCACCTTTGTCGACCTTCCTGGTATTTACTCTCTGTCTCCATATTCACCAGAGGAGCAGGTATCTCGTGACTACCTCATTAATGAGCGTCCAGACGCCATTATTGACCTTCTCGATGTTACCAACCTGGAGCGAAATCTCTATCTGACAACTCAGATTCTTGAGGCTGGCCGCCCTGTTGTTCTTGGTCTTAACATGGTTGACCTGCTCAAGGAGTCCGGTGACGTCATTGATACCAAGGAGCTTTCCAAGCAGCTTGGTGTTGAGGTTGTTGAGGTTTCTGCACTTCGTAACAAGAACATTGACACTCTGGTAAAGACTGCAATTAAGGCTGGCCAGGAGGGAACTCCTGCTGAGGGCGTTAAGTGCTTCTCCCCAGAGGTAGAAGAGGCTCTTGGCAAGATTGCTGCTGCAATCGAGGGTCTTGCTCCTGCAACTCTTTCTCGTTGGTACTCCATTAAGGTCTTTGAGCGCGATGCAAATGCAATTGCTCCCCTTAACCTTTCTGCCGAGAAGACCGCAGAGCTTGAGCAGATTATTGTTGCAGTTGAGCAGTCCCGCGACGATGATGCTGAGTCCATCATTACGTCTGACCGTTATGAGTGGATTGCTGGCGTAATGGCAGCTTGCGTCAAGAAAGCACCTAAAAAACTGAGTACTTCCGAGAAGATTGACCGTGTTGTTACTAACCGTATTCTGGGTCTTCCAATTTTTGTTATTGTAATGTCCCTGGTGTATTTTATCTCTATTTCTACAGTTGGTATCAATGCTACCAACTGGGTCAACGACAATCTGTTTGACAAAGGTTTTCACGTATTGGGCATCGGAGATGCAGAGTATAGTCAGGCAAAAGATGATTTTGACTCTCACCACTATGGCGACCAGATTGACGCATATCTCAATGCAGCAGACGAGGCCGGTATTGATACCACTGAGGTTCGTGCTGCAATCGCGGCTAAACAGTGGGATTCTGACGCTATTACTAATTTTGAGAACGAAGCTTCTAAAAAGAGCGTCGTTGCTCTGAGCGCACCAGTTCATGATGAGGATGGCAACTTCGTTGATACTGACGACAATCCTCTTCAGCTTGACGCAAACGGCAACCCAATTCTTGCTGAAGGTCAAGAACTTCAGACTCTGGGCGGCGTAACTGCTGCGGGCTTCAAGACCGCTGTTGAAGGCGCTGCTACTGAGCCAGAGGCATCTGAGTACGGCATGTATGTCCCTGGTATTCCTACGCTTGCTCGCGGCGCTCTTGAGGGTGCTGGCGCAAGCCCCGTCATCACCAGTCTTGTAGTTGACGGTATTATCGGCGGCGTAGGTGCTGTTCTTGGCTTTATTCCACAGATGTTTGTCTTGTTTGTTATGTTGTGTTTCTTGGAAGACTGCGGATATATGAGCCGCGTTGCTTTTGTTATGGACCGTGTCTTCCGTCGTTTTGGTCTATCAGGTAAGTCTTTTATTCCACTTCTTATCTCCTCTGGTTGTGGTGTTCCTGGCGTTCTTTCTACTCGTACTATTGAAAATGAGAAAGATCGTCGCATGACGATTATGCTTACCACTATGATTCCATGTTCGGCAAAACAGCCTATTATTGCCTTGATTATGGGTGTTCTTATTGGAGGAACTACTGCTTGGTGGATTGCCCCAGCCTTTTATTTCTTGGGTGTAGCTATGATTGTTATTTCTGCAATCATGCTAAAGAAGACTAAGGCTTTTGAGGGAGAGCCAGCACCATTTGTCATGGAACTTCCTGATTATCACATGCCTTCTCTTAAGTCTTGGGCAATGCATGTTTGGGAGCGTATTTCTGCGTATATTATTAAAGCTGGTACCATTATTTTTGCTGCAGCAATTGGAATTTGGGTTTTATCCAATTTTGGCTGGGCTAACTGGGACGGCGCAAATGGAGTATTCGGCTATCTCCCAGGTATTCAGGGTGCTCCTGATAATGTTATGGACTTTTCTTTGCTTGCTGCTATTGGCGGTTCTATTGGATTTATCTTCTCTCCACTTGGATTTGGAAATTGGCAGGCAACTGTAGCTTCTATTTCTGCTTTGATTGCAAAAGAGAATCTTGTTTCCACCTTTGGCGTTCTTTATGGCCTTGGCGATGCAAGTGAGAAGTCTGTCACTATGTGGTCTGGCTTTGCTGGTATGTTTACTGATGCTGGTGGTATCCTCCACGTTGGTGCAATGTGTGCATTTGTTGCATTCAATATGCTTGACGCACCTTGCTTCGCTGCAGTAGGTTCTATTCGTCGACAAATGAACGACTCTAAGTGGTTCTGGTTTGCTATTGGCTATCAGTGCGTATTTGCATGGATTGTTGGCCTGATGATCAATCAGTTCTGGGAGTTCTTTGTCCTTGGTTCCTTTGGTGTGTGGACTGTTATTGCCTTCATCTTCTTGGCAGCAATTCTCTTCCAGCTCTTCCGTCCTGCTCCAAAGTGGGATAAGAAGGACGACAAGATCCTTACCAACCTTACCGAGGTTGCAAAGGCATAAGCTACTACTAGCTGAGTACGCTGACCTGATCCCCCGCACCAATTCGGTGCGGGGGATTTTGTTTATGTTTATCTCGGACTTTCTTGATATAAGATAAAAATCCATAGACATGTAAACTTAGTCTAACTTTTTGTAGAGTTTACGAAATTAGATAAAAAAACTGAAAAAATTCTTGTAAGTTTCCCTCGGTTAACTTACTATGTTTTTAAGCAATTTAGTTGCTTGCTTTATTCAGGTTCCCGTAGCTCGGAGAAAGACCCTCTCCCTTTCTTGCGAGCGTAGAACACGAGCCGCTGACTCTGGGTGTCAGCGGCTCGCCCCT
>JDFH01000011.1 GCA_000564995.1 Atopobium sp. ICM42b | reverse complement strand
GCGTGCCTTAACAACATGCGCGCCTGAAAAGTGCAAAGAATCTGTATTTTGAATACAGATTCTTTGACAAAATCAGGCAAATCCACAGTTTCTTTTACATTTTTAGGCAGAAGTTACAGATTCTTTGCAGAGATCAGGCTCGTTCTAACTAGGGTGCTGTCTCCAAATTTTGCGAGCCTGAAAACCCCACCATGTCTGAGTAAATTCGCTCAGACTTGGCGAGAAAAACCGGCAAATAGCTCAGATATGGTGCGCTTTTCCGGCAAATCGTTCAGACTTGGCGGGAAAATCAGGCTCCATAAGAGCGTCCATAAAACCAACCTTGAAATCAGAGTTACGTATAGAAAAGTCCGCCTGAAAAGTGCAAAGAATCTGTATTTAGGGCACCGATTCTTTGACAAAATCAGGCAAATCCACCGATTCTTTGATGTTATTAGGCAGAAGTTACAGATTCTTTGCAGAAATCAGGCGCACCCAAGCGTACACCTGGTACGCGCCAGCTCGCACCGCCCGCCTGGCGAGAAGCCCCGTCCACTAGCAGCGCTTTCGCACAAGAAACCCGGCATCCACACGAAATGGATACCGGGTAGAAATCGCTTGCAACCTGCGAGCGCACCTTACTTGAAGTACTCGACGCCGCCCTCAATCAGAGGCTGGAACTGGTCACCGGCGGTGAGTTCAGGGATATTCTTGTAGAGGCCCGCGCCAGAGCGCTCCGTGTGGCCCATCTTGCCCAGGACACGACCATCGGGGCTGGTAATGCCCTCGATAGCCAGGACGGAGCCGTTAGGATTAACGGAGAAGTCCATGCTCGGAACACCTGCTGCGTCAACGTACTGCGTTGCGATCTGGCCGTTAGCCTTCAGCGTTTCAAGAAGCTCGTCGGAAGCAACAAAGCGACCTTCTCCGTGGCTGATTGCGATAGTGTGGATGTCGCCAAGCGTGCACTTGGAGAGCCATGGCGACATCGTGGATGCAACGCTGGTACGGACAAGCTGGCTCTGGTGGCGGCCGATGGTGTTGAACGTCAGTGTTGGGCAGGTGTCGTCCATGGGTCGGATATCGCCGTAAGGAACAAGGCCCAGCTTGATGAGTGCCTGGAAGCCATTGCAGATGCCCAGCATAAGGCCATCGCGCTGCTGCAGAAGCTCGCGAACAGCCTCGGTAACCTGAGGTGCGCGGAAGAGGGCGCAGATGAACTTAGCAGATCCGTCTGGCTCGTCTCCGCCGGAGAAACCGCCTGGAATCATGACAATTTGGCTCTTCTTGATGGACTCTGCCAGCGCATTTGCGGACTCAACAATGTCCTGAGGCGTCAGGTTGTTGATGACCAGCGTGGTTGGATCGGCGCCCGCACGCTCAAAGGCGCGCGCAACGTCGTACTCACAGTTGTTACCTGGGAATACGGGGATGATGACGCGTGGGCGAGCAGGTGCGATAAGGGCTGGACCAGCATAGGAGTGTCGTGTGGATGCGCCGTCAAAGCTGACTTTCTCCACAGCCTCGTCGGAACCTCCGCGGTACGGGAAGACCTCCTCAAGTGGGCGCTCCCATGCTTCCTGGAGCTCGGAGAGGTCGATCTTCTCGCCACATGCGATGAAAGCGTACTCGGACGTGGTGACGCCCAGAGGAGCCACGCACACGCCGACGACGTCGTCAACGGATACGCCGTCTGCCAGCTCAACGATGAAGGCGCCGTAAGTTGGCGAGAAGAGCGCGTCGGCAGAAATCTCTGGGACCAGCTCAACGCCCAGCTTGTTACCCAGACAGCTCTTGAAGAGAGCCTCGGCCACGCCGCCGTAACCTGGCGTGGTAATGGCAAGCGCGCTCTTAGACTGGACCAGGGTGTTGACCAGCTTGTATACTGCGAGCAGGGACTCGTTGTCGGGGAGAAGACCGGACTCGTCGTAGGATGGGACAATAGAAATAAGTCTGTGACCTGCACCCTTGAACTCGTTGGAGACAATCTTGTCTACCTTGGTAAGGCCGGTAGCAAACGAAACCAGCGTTGGTGGAACGTCCAGGTCCTCAAAGGTACCGGACATGGAGTCCTTGCCTCCGACAGCTGCAAGGCCAAGGTTGACCTGGGCCATCAGTGCGCCGAGAAGGGCCGCGGCTGGCTTGCCCCAACGGTTAGGATTCTGACCGAGCTTCTCAAAGTACTCCTGGAAGGTGAGGTAGAGGTCCTGGTACTTAAAGCCGGTAGCAACCAGCTTGGAAACGGACTCAACAACAGAAAGGTAGGCGCCACGGAACTGGTCAGCTTCCATGAGGTAGGGGTTAAAGCCCCAAGCCATGCCCGAGACTGTATTGGTCTGGCCCATAACAGGAAGCTTAGCCACCATAGAAAGGGCAGGGGTCAGCTGGCGAGCGCCACCGAATGGCATGAGGACGGTACCTGCGCCAATGGTAGAGTCAAAGCGCTCGGAGAGACCCTTGTTAGATGCAACGTTTAGATCGCGTACCAGCGAGTGGAGTTTCTCGCCAAGAGTTGTACCTGCCCAGGTGCGCTGGTAGGCAAGAGGCTTGGCCAGGCGCACGGTGATTGATTTAGGTGCACCGTTTGAGGCGAGAAATGCACGGCTAATGTTGACAATCTTCTGACCGCGCCAGCGCATGACCAGGCGAGGATCCTCGGTGACAGTAGCCACAATGGTTGCCTCGAGGTTTTCTTCGCGGGCGTATGCGCAGAACTGATCGACGTCTTTTGCCTCAAGCGCAACGGCCATGCGCTCCTGAGACTCGGAGATTGCCAGCTCAGTGCCATCAAGGCCGTCATACTTCTTAGGAACAGCATCCAGGTTGACGTCAAGGCCGTCGGCAAGCTCGCCGATAGCAACAGAAACGCCGCCTGCACCAAAGTCGTTGCAACGCTTGATGAGCTTGCAGGCATCTTCACGGCGGAAGAGGCGCTGAAGCTTGCGCTCAACAGGAGCGTTACCCTTCTGGACCTCGGCACCGTCGCGCTCAATGGAGCCAGCATCGTGTGCCTTTGAAGAGCCGGTTGCGCCACCAATGCCATCGCGACCAGTGCGGCCGCCGAGAAGAACGATGATATCGCCATCTTCTGGACGCTCACGACGAACGTGACTTTGAGGAGTTGCGCCTACAACAGCACCAATCTCCATGCGTTTTGCAACATAGCCTGGGTGATAGAGCTCAGAAACCTGGCCGGTAGCAAGGCCAATCTGGTTACCGTAGCTGGAATAACCCGCAGCTGCCGTGCGAACAATGGTGCGCTGAGGAAGCTTTCCAGGAAGTGTCTGGGAAACAGGAACGGTTGGATCTGCGGCGCCGGTGACGCGCATTGCCTGGTAGACGTAGCTGCGGCCAGAAAGAGGGTCGCGGATTGCGCCACCGATGCAGGTAGCTGCGCCACCAAAAGGCTCAATCTCGGTTGGATGATTGTGAGTCTCGTTCTTGAAGAGGAAAAGCCAGTCTTCGTCTTTACCGTCAACGTCTACCTTTACCTTTACGGTACAGGCATTAATCTCTTCTGACTCATCAAGATTGGTGAGAACGCCCTTCTCGCGAAGGTACTTTGCACCAATAGTGGCCATGTCCCAAAGAGAGACGGCACGATCTTCTCGCCCAAGCTCTTTGCGCATGGAGAGATATTTCTCAAACGCGGCCTTTACCAGGTCATCATCAATCTGCACACCGGTAATTCCGGTGTTGAAGGTAGTATGGCGGCAGTGGTCAGACCAGTAGGTGTCAATGACGCGAATCTCAGTGATGGTAGGATCGCGCTGCTCATCGGTGAAGTACTGCTGGCAGAAGGTGAGGTCAGCCAGGTCCATAGCAAGGCCGTGAGAAGCAATGAACTCCTTGAGGCCGTCCTGGTCAAGAGCGTTAAAGCCCTCAAGAACCTCTACATCAGCAGGCTCTGGAATGGAAATCTTGAGGGTCTCGGGAAGCTCAAGGAAAGCCTCGCGAGCCTCAACAGGGTTAATCAGGTAATTTTTGATGGCAGCAACATCTGCCTCACTGAGGTTTCCAGTTAGCACATAAATGCGTGCGGAGCGAACAAGAGGGCGCTCTCCTTGGCTGATAAGCTGTACACACTCAGCCGCGGAGTCTGCGCGCTGATCAAACTGGCCAGGCAAAAACTCAACAGCAAACGTATGAACAGCCACACCTTCAGAAGAAAACTCTGGCATGGTACGGCTGGCAAGATCGGACTGTGGCTCGGAGAAAACGGTGGGGATGCAGGACTCAAAGAGTTCCTCTGAAATTCCCTCAACATCATAGCGGTTAAGCAGGTCAATGCGTTGTAACTCGGTAATACCAAGAAGGTCTTTCACTTCTTTGAGCAGGGCTTTTGCCTCGCCCTCGAAACCAGATTTTCTTTGGACGTAGACGCGCAGGACCATGGGGCCACCTTTCAATGCAAGCCTTGAACGCTTTTACTGGCTTTATTGTACGTTACTTAGGTGGTCAAATTGGCGGTTGTCGAGAAAAGAAAAATGGGTTGTAACAGAGCGGTAAAAATACAGATTATTTAGTTAAAAGTTTTACGCCAGCACAAAGATAAGCGCGATAAAACAAACGGTTACGCCCAAGGCTATTGACTCATTAATGCCAAAGGTTGGTTGATGCCAACGTGTGCGAGAAGCCCCTGCTACATAGTGACGAGCGTCAAGTGCCTTAGAAAGGTTGTTGGCATGCCTGAGCGAGCTGGCCAGAAGTGCCACCACAATGGAGAAGGTGGCGCGGAGTCTTTTGGGCAGCGAACCTGAAGCAACGTCTCCTGCACGAGCAGTTTGAGCCTCTGAAATAGATACAGCATCGCCCGCAAGCGTTGGAATAAAGCGCAGCATAAGCGAGAAAATCATGGCAATTTCTTTGCCAGGAAGACCAATTTTAGAAAGCGGCGAGCATGCTGCTTCAAAGGCATTGCCTAGATCCGTTTGAGTTGTGGTAAGCAGGAGTAGTGCGCCCATTAAAATTGCAGCTAAAATGCGTACAGGGTAGAGGAAAGCACTCCATGCTCCCACATCAGTGATGGTAAAGATTGACCAGGAGACAAGCACAGTTCCTTCTCGCGTAAGCAACAGATTGAAGAGCGAGAGGAAAATGAGCAACCAAGCAAGCGG
The DNA here is from genome assembly GCA_000564995.1 of Atopobium sp. ICM42b. Classification (GTDB taxonomy): domain Bacteria; phylum Actinomycetota; class Coriobacteriia; order Coriobacteriales; family Atopobiaceae; genus Lancefieldella. The sequence goes on along the minus strand of JDFH01000011.1, from coordinate 20,333 downwards.
GATGATTGACACAAGCACCTGTTTGACGGGGATTTTTGCGAGTGCCAGCAGGCAGAGCACGCCTACTACCAGCAGTGCAAGCTGTGGTGCGTTGCGGATAAAAAATGTTGCAAGCATCAGAAGGAGTGCAGCCAGACATTTAACGTTGGGATTAAGCCTATGGATGAGCGAGTCCCCGTGATAGTACTGCCCCACAGAAATCCTAAGCGCCATAGCAACCTCCTTGCGAGAGGTTGTCGGCGTGTCCAGCGTTATCAGTCTGTGTGACGTCAAAATTGCGCGGAAGCACGTCTACCAGCGCGTCTATCAGTTCAGACAGAGTCAGAGGTTCTCCCAGATTGATTCCCGTAGCGCGTGACAGGCGCTGAGCCCAGGCAAGTGCATGAGGAATGCCCAGTCCAAGTTCCTGGAATTCTGCCTCTGAGAAATGAGTAAATGTTTGTTGCGACGAGCCTGAGAAAACCAGGTCACCCTCATGAAGCACGATAATCTGGTCGGTTTCTGCCGCATCCTCCATCGAGTGTGTGAGCTCAATAACGGTACAGCCGTCCTCAAGAACGGCGTTGATAATTTTTCTGAGTTCAGAGCAATAGTAGGGATCAAGTCCGCTGGTAGGCTCATCGAGTACAAGCACCTTTGGATGCATAGCAATAACGCCTGCAAGTGCGCAAAGTCTCTGCTGACCACCAGAAAGCTCAAAAGGGGATGCATATGCCTTGTGGGAAAGCCCCACAAGCTCCAGAGCAGCATCCACAGCGCTTATGACGTCGCAAGCAGAAAGGCCCAGGTTAGTGGGGCCAAATGCCACGTCTTCTGCAACCGTTTGTGCAAAAAGTTGGCGCTCCGGCCGTTGCATGACGTAGCCAACAATGCCGTGAAGTTTTCTGCGATTTTGCTTTTGTCGAGTATCCAAACCAGTTACACAGAGGCTACCGGCGTCAGGCGTATCAAGTGCGCAAATTAAGCGCGCCAGAGTAGACTTGCCGGAACCAGTTGAGCCAATCACGGCAACATGCGAGCCTTTTTGCACGTCAACCGAGATGTTTTTGAGCACGGGTTTCTGGTATGAGAACGTCACGTCCCGTACAGAAACCGCTGCTGGCTCGGACACGCTGTCGGCTGTAGCCACGCTGTCACAACCTGCGGCCATCGCGTCGCAGCTTTCAGCCACGCCGCTCTTCTCGCCTTGCGACTCCGTGGCGAGAAGCCCCGTCAGCTCGTCGAGCACGTGCTGAGCCGCAGGGGATTTGCACACGACAACTCCGCGGTTGTTGAGCGCATGCGCCACCTGATAGGCAAACGGCTCTTCAAGATGCAGGCATTCAACTAGCTCGTGCTGCTCAAAGAGGGCTTCGGGTGTTCCCTCAAACGCAACACGGCCGTCGTCTAAGGCAATAACGTGGTCAGCAGAAACCACTTCGTCCATGAAATGCGTCACATGAACGATAGTCTTCCCAGCTGCACGGAGTTTCTCGACAAGTCCCATAACGTTATTTCTATGAACAACGTCAAGAGCTGCGGAAGGTTCGTCAAGAATGAGAATCTGGGGCTTCATGACCAGAGCGCCCGAGATGGCCACGCGCTGCTGCTGGCCGCCCGAGAGCATCTGTGGATTTTCGGACGCAAACTCGGTGAGAGTTCCAAGGGTAATCTGCTCTTCTACCAGCGGTGTTATCTGATTGCTAGGCACTTGGAGGTTCTCCAGACCAAAGGCAATATCGTCTGCTACCACGCTGCAGATAATCTGGTCCTCAGGATTTTGGAAGACCAGTCCAAGCTGCGGGCGAATGGCCTTATACGCCTCAAAGTCAACTTGGCCGTCATTGACAACGGTGGTTCCCAGAAAGGTAACAGTTCCCTCGTCAGGAGCGGAAAGGCCAGAGAGAATTGAGGCAACGGTAGACTTGCCCGAACCGTTTGCACCAACAATACAGGTACGTTTACCTGCAGGAATAGAGAACGAGACGTGGTCTAAGGCAATCACGCCTTTTGCGTGCACAAAAGTCACGTCCAAAAGCGTCGCAGCTACAGGCAGGTCCTGAGTTTGTGCGGCGCTTTCAAACGTGTGTGTATCTAGGGAGTTGTCCAGCAGACTACTCACCGTTTTTGATGCTCTCAAAAAGTGAAGTAGCCGAGCGCATGATAACAACAAAGATGATGCTGTTGATAGCAACCTTTACCACGTTGAAGGGGAGAAGAGCAGGGACAATCAGTCCGCTTACTGCCTCGACGCTCATGCCGGTGTAGATTGGGGTAACTACAAGGTTGCCCAGAATGCATGCGACAACGCTGACAACGCTGCCCACAATCAGGGCAAGCACCAGCTGTTTGATATTCTCGGAACGGTTATACACAATTAGCGAAACAGGCAAAACGTAGGTAAGCGTTGCCAGAATTGCCATGATAGTGCCGTAAATTCCAGACTCCGTGGTGAGGTGTAGAAGGTAGGGAAGCACCGAGACGATCGCGCCCGCAGCAGGGCCAAAAGCTACGCCTGCAAGCAGGGCAAAAACGCCCGATGGATCGTACTTCAAGAACGTCACGCCTGGGATCAGGGGGAACTGAAGCACCATGGTGCTGATTGCAGCAGCTGCACAAAGCATGGCGAGAATAGCGATTCTCTTGGTAGACCAGCCGTTAGAAGATGCGGTTGTTGCGTGGGTTGAGTGGGATGAAGCCATAAAAGTCTCCGTTTCTGACATCCGGACTGTACCGTTGGTCCTGGACTTTAACCAGGTTAACCGCCTTTTTGCGGGTCGCGGACTTGATGGCTCTTTGAGCTGGGTTGTTACAAACCCTGAAGCTCGGCCACCTTACCACCAGTAGGTAATTGCAACCATTTCTGAAACATATCGATAAGTACTATAGCAGAGTTAACAGCTGATAACACGTAAAACAGGATGGACATTTTTTTGACAGAATTGCAAAAGAAATTGTTTTATCGTTCCAGAATCATGATTTTCTCGGCCCAACGCCGTGATTTTCTCGCCCCAACGCCACGTTTTTCTCGCTTGCGATAAACTATAAAAAGTAACTTACTAAGGAGCGTGTTACATGTCTGAAAGTGGCTATGACTTACAAAGCCTGGCCGGAAAGCTTTGCTCGATTGTTGGAGAAGAGAACGTCCTGGTAGACGAGCCAATGAGCGAGCACACCACTTTTAAAGTGGGTGGACCTGCGGATCTCTATGTCATCCCTGATGATCCCGATGAGGTTAAAGAGATTCTCCTTGCAGTTAAAGATGCAGAAGCTCCTTATTTTATTCTTGGCTACGGCTCTGACCTGCTTGTTTCCGATGCAGGTTATCGTGGCGTCATCATTGCTATTGCCGATGGTCTCACCGGCGTAAGCATCGACGATACCGAGATGACCTGCCAGGCCGGCGTTGGCCTCAAAGAAGCCTCCGAGATGGCCTGTGAGCTGGACCTTTCTGGACTGGAGTTTGCGTGCGGCATCCCAGGTTCTGTGGGCGGTGCATGCTTCATGAACGCAGGCGCTTACGACGGCTGCATCGCTGACGTGCTCAAATCCGTCCGTGTCCTTCTCGACGATGGCACCTTTGCTACGCTGGACGCTTCCGAGCTTGACCTGGGTTATCGTCAAAGCAGAATCGCTGATGAGGGCATGATTGTGCTTTCTGCCACGTTCAATCTTCATCGTGCGGATGGCGAGAAAATCCGTGAAAAGATGGAAGAATTTACGCGCGCTCGCGAGGAAAAGCAGCCTCTTGAGCTGCCTTCCGCTGGTTCAACTTTCAAGCGTCCTGAGGGTCACTTTGTAGGCAAGCTTGTCACCGACGCTGGTCTTAAGGGCTATCGCTTTGGCGGTGCCGGTGTTTCCGATAAGCATGCTGGCTTTGTGGTCAACTACGACAACGCTACCGCTGCCGAGGTTCATGCAGTTATCGAGCATGTTCAGGCAGAGGTCAAGCGCCAGTTTGATGTCGAGCTTCACCCAGAGGTAAGGTTCCTCGGGGAGTAGTGAGCCGCGGCTCACACCCATCCGCAACGGATTGCACGCGTTTGCACGAATCACACGCGTCCGCGCGGCGCTGTCGCGTCCGCGCGGCGCTGTTTCGTCCGCAACGAATCGCTACGATAGCTCCGCAAGAAAACGGGGAAGTCCGTCGGTAGAAATCGGCTCCTCCATACCTGCGACAAGAGGACGCAGATAGGTCAGGGCAGTGTCGGTAACGTTGAAGCCGTCTTCGGAGATCATTTCTCGAGGTACAAGCTTTACCTTGTTAGCAACATCGGCGACAGGGGTGGCGCGAATCTCCGAAGTATATGGGACATCAGAAGTTCGGTGAACGCCTACCATAACACCGGTTTTACCTTGGAGAACAGCTTCAACTCCTGCAGCACCGAGCGCTTCTGCCTCGTCCAAGTCAACCTTGCTAGCAGCATGCGAAGCGCAACGCTGCAGCGTATTGAGCTCAATGCCGCGAGACTTTACGCCCAGTTGATCCTTGGCTAGCTGCGACAAGTATTGAGCCGTTCCGGATTGTGCCGCGAGATGGCCAAACGTGTCAATCGCAACGGATTTTGCATCAAAAAGGAAACTACCATCTGCGTGATGAACGCCCTCGCTAACAACTACGATCACGTTGTTTTTCTCGCGAAGTCGCTGCTCAATGGTGGAAAGTAGCGCGTGTTCATCAAGCGGAACCTCGGGCAGGAGGACAAAATCCGGGGCAGTTCCGCAAATATCTTGTGCCAGCGCACCAGCTGCCGTGAGCCAGCCGGCGTCGCGACCCATGGCTTCGATAAACGTGACGTTTTTGCTGTTGTAGACGCCGCCGTCGCGGGTGAGCTCGGCGGTTACGGACGCAACGAATCGCGCCGCGCTACCAAAGCCGGGGGTGTGATCGGTGCCCTCGAGGTCGTTGTCGATGGTTTTTGGCACACCTACAACGCGAACATGGCTTTCCACCTGGGCAAAGTATCGAGACAGCTTGTGCGTGGTGTCCATGGAATCGTTGCCGCCGATGTATAGCACGGCGTCTACCTGGTATTTCTTGAGCTGCGCATCAATCTGCTGGTAGATAGGGGAGATGGCTGCGGATTCTGAGTTGTCAGCAAGCTCCGGCAGCTTAAAGCGGCAGCTACCCAGCCAGCTTGATGGCGTTTTCCTTAGGAGCTGGAGGTTCTTCTCGCCAGGATTTGTGGATGCGTGGTTGGACGATCCGGATTCAGACGCTGTAAGTTCAAGTGCTTCCACCAGATCAACGACGCCGCCCTCAAGAAATCCCTGGATTCCGTTGCGCATCCCGAGCACTCGGAGGCCCTGGGCGTGAGCTGCGCGAATAACACCCGCAAGCGATGCATTGATGGCTGCAGTCGGCCCGCCCGACTGTCCAACCAGGATTGTGCGTATTACATGCTCTGATGTGGTGTTCATGGCGCCTCGGATTCTTGAGAGTTGACATATCAAGTATAACCGCGGTGGGATGCTGCGGTGCCGTTATATCGACTGACGGAACATCCTCAAAAAACTGCAGATAAAACCAGACTCAATAGCCCAAATACATCGTGGAGCAGCTTTGGTTATAGAATTTGAATTTAATCACGTACGCTCAATTCACTATTATGCATAATTTCTATCTGATATACATAATTATGAATGAAGATATATCAAAGATTTAATTACCCTTAATTTCAGAGTTAAGCAAACACATCTATGTCGGATAATCTGCAAAATCAAGGATAAAAAACACATCTAATAACGATATTCTGCATGAGATAAGTATTTTCAACGAAATGTATACGCATTTTCGGCAGATTATCCGACATAGGTGTGTTCGGGCGTTTCAAACTAGGCTCGGATGCGTCTACGGAACCCATGCGCCCGCTAAGTTATCGCGTGCGGCGAGAAACCCGCAGTTCACGCAGCCGTTCCTAGACCCACACCCGCGCCGCACCCGGACCCGCGCTGCACCACCCGCGCAGCACTCGCGCGCACAAAAAAGCCGCACCTCAAATGAGATGCGGCTTCGTAGCTTTTAGCAGCCTAAACGGCGTTGCAGCTCGGTCGGGCCGGACGCGAGCCGTCTAGTGCACGACCTGCGGGTTTAGCGAAGGTTGTAGAAAGCGTCCATACCCAGGTACTCAGCACCCTCAGCGAGGTCGTCCTCGATGCGGAGAAGCTGGTTGTACTTAGCAACACGCTCGGTACGAGCAGGTGCACCAGTCTTGATCTGACCAGCGTTGGTTGCAACGACAAGGTCAGCAATGGTGGTGTCCTCGGTCTCACCGGAACGGTGTGAGACGACTGCGGTGTAGCCTGCGCGCTTAGCCATCTCGATAGCCTCGAGAGACTCGGTCAGGGTACCAATCTGGTTGACCTTGATGAGGATGGAGTTACCAGCGTGAACCTCAATGCCCTTCTTCAGGCGCTGAGTGTTGGTAACAAAGAGGTCGTCGCCGACGAGCTGGATCTTCTTGCCCAGACGCTGGGTAAGAATCTTCCAACCATCCCAGTCCTCCTCTGCAAGGCCGTCCTCGATGGAGACGATTGGGAACTTCTCGACCATTTCCTCGTAGTAAGCAACCATTTCCTCGGAGGTAAGGGAGCGACCCTCGCCCTTGAGGTCATACTTGCCGGTCTCCTTGTTATAGAACTCAGAAGAAGCTGGGTCCATAGCAAAGCGGAAGTCCTTGCCAAGCTCAAAGCCAGCAGCCTGAACAGCCTCGGAAAGAAGCTCAAGTGGCTCCTCGTTGGACTTAAGGTCTGGAGCAAAGCCGCCCTCGTCACCAACACCGGTGTTGAGGCCCTGGGACTTCAGGGTGTCCTTGAGGGTGTGGTAAACCTGTGCGCACCAACGAAGAGCGGTGGTGAAGTCAGGAGCACCAACAGGCATAATCATGAACTCCTGGAAGTCAACGTTGTTGTCAGCGTGGACGCCACCGTTGAGGACGTTCATCATAGGAACAGGAAGAGTGTGAGCATTTGCGCCACCGAGGTAAGCGTAAAGTGGAAGCTCAGCAGAAGCAGCTGCAGCGTGAGCAACAGCAAGAGAAACGCCGAGAATAGCGTTTGCGCCGAGGCGACCCTTGTTTGGAGTGCCGTCAAGCTTGATCATAGCGAGGTCGAGGCCGCGCTGATCCTCTGCGTCCCAACCAATAACGAGGTCGCGGATCTCAGTGTTGACGTGCTCGACTGCCTTCAGAACGCCCTTGCCTAGGTAACGGCTCTTGTCGCCGTCGCGAAGCTCTACAGCCTCAAACTCACCGGTAGAAGCGCCGGAAGGAACGATTGCACGACCAAAGGAGCCGTCATCAAGAACAACCTCAACCTCAACGGTTGGATTGCCACGGGAATCGAGGACCTCACGTGCGTGAACATCAAAAATCTGGCTCATAGCTCACCTTTCTTTAGGTTTAACAATTTGCTGATTGCACAGACATAACTAGTATACCCATTCTGTTATGAGGTGTGTATTGTAATTACACAGAGTATTAGGCCAGAAGTAGATACTATTTGACCAGGCAGAGAGACTATTTGACTGGACAAAGAAAGTATTTGACCAGGCAGACAAGCTGTCCACCTGGTCAAATAGAAAATGCCTGCGGAATTATGCAGAATTCTGCAGAATTGTTAGGTAAATATATAAATTATTTCTGCGGATACACAACAACCAGCAGCATCTTGAACTCTTCTGGAGCCTGAAGTGCATGTGGGTGGCCAAGTGGCATCACAATAGACTGGCCAGCTTCAAGGGTGTAGACGTCGTCATCGATGGTAATGCTTGCGCGTCCTTCAAGAATGGTGACAAATGCGTCGCCACCTGCGCGATGGCTTGCAATCTCTTCGCCTGCGCCAAAACCAAAGAGGGTAACGCTGACGGCATCGTTTTGCGCAAGAGTCTTGCTGATGACCTGGCCAGGAAGGCATGCAACCTGGTCTTTAAGAGTTACCACAGTCTTTGCGTCGATGTTCTTCATAACACCAGGAATCAATTCTTCGGACATACTAACCTCCAACGGTAAATGTTATCGATGACTAGCATTTACCCGATTCAGCCGTCTTCAATCAGTAAATTTCCAAAAAATCGCAGGTAGAAATTGCTTTTTTTAAAGCAATTTACTGAGCAGCGGAGTCATCTTTCCTTGAGAGACCACCATCACATGATGCATCGCACGCGACAGGGCGGTGTAGAGCCTACGGCGAGAAATTCCGTCTGCTTTATATACTTCCTCTTGTGCGTCGGCAACAATGACCTGATCAAACTCAAGGCCCTTTGCTAGTGCAAGGTCGAGAAGAACAACGCCCTTCGCGGGTAGGGAATCGTGGCTGGTGAGCACTTTGACGCCGGTGCACAGCTTGGCCTGCGTCGCACCGTTGCCTGCAACGCCATCGGTCGCGCCATCTGCAGCGTCGTTTCCGCCCTCTGCAAAAACCCCTTCCAGCTGTTTGGCCAGCCAGCGAACGCGAGACTTCTCGGTACACACAATGGCGGTTAGCCCGTCAAACTCCTGCGCCTGCTCAATAAGAGACTTCATAGTTTGCAGGTACTCGGCGCGCTCAGTATCTTTGTTGTCAGCGGCCACCTCAAAGAACTCAGGTTTTTTGCCGCCGCGTTGAACGGAGCTTGTTTGGCCACGTTCTTCTTCGCTCAAAAGCGAGGTAAACAGTGCAGTAATCTCGGGAGAGGAGCGGTAGCTGGTCAGAAGCTTACAGGTAGAAACTGCACCCTCGCCGTGTGTTGCGCTAAAGATCCTCTCAATCTGCCCAAACGTTGCAGTGTCTTCCCAAATTGCCTGGTTAGAGTCGCCCAAAAGCAAAAAGTGCGCGCGCGAGAAGTACTTTCCTAGCACCATAAGCTGCGTTTCGGTGTAGTCTTGGACCTCGTCAATCATGACAAACTTGATGTTTTTCTCGCCAGCGCCTGTGATAAGAAGACGCAGGTAAACGCATTCGGCACCGCTTAGCGCGGAGGCGTTGAGTATGCGCATGCCAATGCGGTCGATGCGCAGCCAGGAAGCGGACTCGATGACCTCGTGTGCAGAGGCAAAACGCCAGTTGAGAAACTCGCGGGTGCGCGCCAGAACTTCTTCCTCGTCGGAAGGGCTGATGGTGCGACCAAAGACCTCAAGCTGCTGCTCAACGTCAAGGGAGAGCATCTCTTCTTGGATTTCGTCGTTGTGAGCCATTTGGCCAAGTCTGCGCTCCAGACGGGTGTGGAGCTCGTCTTTGGCAAGTGCAATGAGGCGCGGGCCAACAGGGAATTGCGAGAACTTTGCCACAGAACTAGCCACCTGAGCTGGCTTAATGAGCGTAGTTCCTTCAACAGAAATGGCCTTGAAGTCGTCCTCGTAAAGTTCAAGTGAGGCAAGTTGCTCTTCAAGTTTCTTCAGAGACTTGGGGTTGTTGTGGGCGCCCGATGCGTGGTCGGCCAGACCCAAAGCCTTGAGAAAAGAATCCCAGGTGAATACCTGCGGATTGTGCTCGCCCATGCTAGGCAAAACAGTGTTGATGTAGCGACCAAACATCTCGTTAGGGGTGAACAGGTACACCTGATCTGCGGTAAGTGTGGTGCGCTGCTGGTAGAGAAGGTACGCAATGCGCTGCAGCAAAACGGACGTTTTACCCGAGCCTGCAATGCCGTTGACCAGTAGAACGGGCACATCCTCGTGCCTGACCACAACGTTTTGTTCGCGCTGGATAGTTGCGGTGATGGCCTGCAGTTTCTCGGTGTGCTGACGCTTTAGTGCGGCGAGCAGCAGAGAGTCTTCAATGGCAACCGTTGTGTCAAAGTAGAGGTTCAGCTTGTCGCGCGTGATGTCAAACTGTCGTCTAAGTTCCAGCTCAACCGTTCTTTTCTTGCCGTCTACCTGGTACGACGTAGTACCCATCTCTTGGTTGTAATACGTCTCGGCAACGGGGCTGCGCCAGTCAACAATAAGCGGTGTGCGGTCTTTGTCGGTGATGCCCGCCGCGCCAATATACACATCGCGAGAAGGACGTCCAGGTCGCATCTTGAGCGTAACCTTAGCAAAGTAAGGCTGCCTCAAAAGGATTTCAACTCGACCGAGTTTCTCGACAGTAAAATCGTGGTACTGGTTGTAGGTATCAATAACGCTGTTGAGCGTCTCAATGGCCGCAAGGGTCTCGATGGTTTCGTCCGCTCCACCAAAGTCTGGGCGGATTTCTTCACTCATCTGACGAAGGTCTCTAGCTGCATCTTTTTGCGTAGTATTGAGCGTTGTGTCCAAATCCTCACGAATCTCAACAAGTTTTTGATAAACGTGGGAGAGGTGCTCTTGCTCTTGCTGGTGGATTGGATCCATGATGCTCCTAGATAGTTGCGTCTTCGATGCGGCGGCGCAACTCGTCAATGCCCAGGCCGGTCTCGGATGAGGTAATAATGGCCTGTTCAGGGGTAATGTGGAATGCTTTACGCAAAGCAGCCGCGGCTTGGTTTTGCTTGCCGCGTGCAATCTTATCAGCCTTGGTAAACGCAACTACAAAGGGCAGATCAGCCTCTTGGAGAAAGCTAATCATCTGCAGGTCAAGCTTTTGAGCTTCGTGTCTGATATCAACAAGACTAATGACCAGGTTAAAGCTGCGTTCTTGCTCAAAATAGCCGCCAATGAGGTCCGCCCAGCGTTGTTTTTCTTGGCGAGAAACTCGTGCAAATCCGTATCCAGGCAAGTCTACAAATTTGACGCCATCAACGTCAAAGAAGTTGATATTAGCGGTTTTACCTGGAACGCTTGAAACTCGTGCAAGCTGTTTTCGTCCAATAAGTTTATTTAAGAGGGAAGACTTACCCACGTTTGAGCGGCCCACAAAGGCCACCTCTGGGGTCTCTGGAGAAGGAAGTTGTGAAATTGCCCCGTATGATGCCTCATATTGTGCGGTTTCATACTTAAGACCCATGATGCCTCCCATTGCGCTTCAAAAACGTAAGGTATTATTTTAGCGCAAGTTGAGAGGAGTAGACCCCCTACACCCACGTAACTGCCTGGCAGCAGCGCTTGAGCGCGTCGATGTAGAGTTCACCAAAGGGCGAGAGGCTCTTCTCGTCGTGGGTAACGTAGCCAACTTCCATGTAATCATCAACAGCTAGAGGAATTGCAACAATGTTTGGGCCGTTGAGCTCCTCGTTAATAAGGCCAGTGCTGATGGTGTAGCCGTTCAGGCCAATAATCAGGTTGAAGATAGTGGCGCGGTCTCGGACCATGATGTCCTTATCGCGATCAAGCGTTGCCAGAAGCTCCTCGGAGAAATAGAACGCGTTGTGTTCACCCTGCTCGTAAGAAAGGCGAGGGTAGGGGGCAAGATCGTTGAGTGTTACCGAGGAACGCTTTGCCAGCGGGTTATCTTTTCCCACAAAAACGCTTGGTTTGCACTTAAACAATGGCGAGAAAACCAGGCCCTGGTCCTGCAGCGTTTTTCTAATAACGCGCTCGTTGAATGAGTTGAGGTAAAGGACGCCTACTTCACTTCTTAGCTTTGAGACATCTTCAATAATCTCGTACGTTTGCGTCTCTCTGATACGGAAATCGTACTTTGAGCCGCCGTGCTCTTTAATCAGGTTGACAAAGGCTTCAACTGCAAAGGAATAGTGCTGGCAAGAAACACAAAAGCGCTGCTTAGAAGGGGCGGTGCCCAGATAGCGCTCTTCAATAAGGTCGGTCTGCATGACAACTTGCCTGGCGTAACTCAAAAACTCCTCGCCATCAGCTGTAGGCTCAACACCCTTGCTGGTCCTGTTAAAAAGGGAGATTCCCAGCTCGGCTTCAAGCTCTTTGACTGCGCTACTCAGGGTAGGCTGCGAGATAAAGAGCTGTTTAGCTGCGGCGTTAATAGTGCCTGCCTTAGCAATAGCAAGAACGTATTTCAGTTGAGTCAGAGTCATAAGTCAGGTTTCTACGCAGAGGTTTTTCTCGCCTTATTTAACGCCATACTGCTGGTAGTAGGCATCAATGGCGGCCTTTAAGGTGTCGTCGATAATAACTTTGCCGTCAACCTCTTTGTTGTAGAGGGCCTCGGTAACCTCATCCATGGAGACAATGGCTGCAGTTGGCATACCCCAGCGCTCGGAGACTTCCTGAAGTGCGGCAACCTTTCCGCCCTTGCCAACCTCCATGCGGTTGAGCGAGACAATAAGGCCAACTACCTCGATGTTTGCAATAGAGGTAATCAGAGGATAGGTCTCTTCAATAGACTTACCAGAAGTGGTGACGTCTTCAACCATAACTACTCTCTGGCCGTCTTTAAGCTCTGCTCCTAAAAGCATGCCAGCATCAGCGCCGTGATCTTTTGCTTCTTTTCTGTTGGAGCAGTACTGAACCTGCTTGCCATAGAGCTCATTGATGCCCATTGCGGTGATAACCGAAAGGGGAATGCCCTTGTAAGCAGGACCAAAGACTACGTCAAAATCCAGACCAAAGTTGTCGTGAATGGCGCGAGCATAATAAAGTCCCAGCTTGTGGAGCTGCTCGCCAGTGACATAAGCGCCGGCGTTCATAAAGAAAGGAGATTTGCGACCACTCTTGAGCGTAAAATCGCCAAATTTAAGTACGTTGCTCTGGACCATAAACTCAATAAACTCGCGCTTGTAGTCTTCCATGGTTTCTCCTTTAGCAGGCCTTTTAACGTGGCGGCATTTTGTAGGTAAGTTCTACTGCACTAGTTTAGCCGAATTGCGGATAGGTGTTTTATGGCACGGTGTTTTATGGCGCGCTGGCTTGGCTGTGTGAGATTAGCGTAAATACCGCCAGATATATAAAAGTGAACGTTTGCCATGTGGTTATGCGGTATTCTAAATAGATATTTGTTCGTCTCGCAGGATAGTCCTGCAGAGCGCAGGAAAAGCCTGCAGAGTGAGTTACAAGGAGGGTATGCCCGTGGAGCGCATCACGATTTCTGCATTGTACGCAGATGCAGAGCAACTTGGTGGCCAAAAAGTTACGGTGGCCGGCTGGGTACGTTCAGTAAGGGATATGAAGAATTTTGGCTTTGTCACACTTAATGACGGTAGCTGCTTCAAAGACCTACAGGTTGTTATGAATCGTGAGAACCTTGGCAATTACGAGGAGGTTGCTTCCTGTGGCGTTGGCGCTGCTCTGATTATTCAGGGTGTCCTTGAGCTTACCCCCAATCGCCCACAGCCTATTGAGCTGCAGGCGCAGACCATTGTGATTGAGGGACCATCCAGCCCAGATTATCCAATGCAGAAGAAGCGTCAGTCTCTCGAGTACCTTCGTACGCAACAGCACCTTCGTCCTCGCACCAACATGTTCCGTGCAGTTTTCCGCATCCGTTCTGTGGCTGCCTTTGCCATTCACCAGTTCTTCCAGGATCGTGGCTTTGTCTATGTGAACACCCCAATCATCACCGCATCTGATGCTGAGGGTGCAGGCGAGATGTTCCGTGTTACCACGCTTGATCTAAACAACGTTCCACGTACCGAGAAGGGCGATGTTGACTACTCAAAGGACTTCTTTGGTCAGTCTTCTCACCTCACCGTTTCTGGACAGCTTCAGGCAGAGAACTTTGCTATGGCCTTTGGTGACGTGTACACATTTGGTCCAACGTTCCGCGCAGAGAACTCCAACACACGTCGTCATGCAGCAGAGTTCTGGATGATTGAGCCAGAGATGGCTTTCTGTGATCTTGCACAGGACATGGATGTTGCAGAAGAGATGCTCCGCTACGTTATTGCATACGTTCTTGAGCACTGCCCAGATGAGCTTGAGATGCTTAACAAGTTTGTGGATAAGGGTTTGCTTGAGCGTCTGAACCACGTTGCAACTTCGCAGTTCTCTCGTGTTTCTTACACCGAGGCAATTGAGATTCTGCAGGAGGCAGTAAAGGCTGGCCAGAAGTTTGAGTATCCCGTCGAGTGGGGCATTGACCTTCAGACTGAGCACGAGCGCTACCTCACCGAGCAGCACTTTGGAAAGCCAATCTTTGTTACTGATTATCCAGCAGAAATCAAGGCCTTCTACATGCGCCTTAACGATGACGGCAAGACTGTTGCCGCAGCTGACTGCCTTGTTCCAGGCATTGGCGAGATTATTGGTGGCTCACAGCGAGAAGACCGTCTTGAACTTCTGGAGAAGCGCATTGTTGAGCTTGGCATGAACCCCGACGATTACAAGTATTACTTGGATCTTCGCCGTTACGGCTCTTGCACACACTCTGGCTTTGGTCTTGGCTTTGAGCGCCTTGTTATGTACCTCACCGGTGTGGATAACATCCGCGACGTTATTCCTCACCCTCGTACCGTTGGCAACGCTGACTTCTAAGATTGCCGGTCACAGGCGGTATAGGGACGCGTGGATAGAGCACTAGCTTTACCGCCACAGTTGCCAAGTCTTTCAAGTTGGATTTTTGCGTGCAGATTATGCATAGCCGTTATGCAATAACTGCATAGCAGAGATGCGAGATAAAAAGTTTTTCTCGCCATATACCGATATATTTGCCCGTTGGCAGTAAAAATAGGACGTTCGTGCAAAATTGCGCGGGCGTCCTATTACGCTATAAGAAGCAGTTTTCTGCAGATGACCAGCGGAGGTAAACATGGTAAAGACTTTGGTTCTTGTTAGACATGGTGTATCTGAACGTGGCTCTGAAGACATGAGTCGAGAGCTTACACGTGCTGGTCAGAGGGCTTTATCTGCCAATTATCCTCATATTTTTGGTTTGTTGGGACCAGAGGGTGAAGAGGCTGAGATTTGGACAAGTCCCGCTCTTCGCGCGCTTGAGACTGCAGAGATTGTGGCAGAGGCTCTGGATGCAGAAGGTCTAGAGATTCATGACTCCCTTTACGATCAAGATCTTCCTGCACTTCAGGCAGAGCTTGAGCACGCTGATGCAGAAACGCTTATTCTTGTTGGTCACGCCCCATTTTTGGGTTATGTTGCAGAAACTCTGCTGGGATTTGAACTTCCGCTGACAAAGGGCGCCGTGTGCGCTATTGACGTACGCGGTTCACTTGGTCATCAACACGAGTGCGTCTGGAAGCAGCTTGGAGACGTTCGAGAGCCTCATGGAAAGCTTCTTTGGCTGGTCAGTGGTCCTTCCACTCAGCCTTGGGAGACGCTTGATGCCCTGGATGAGGCATGCGCTCATGCAGCAACCAATCTGGAAGATGCATACACAGAGTTCCGTGCTCATCCAGAAGACCCTGCAGTAATCGCAGCATTTAGGTTTGCTCTTAGAGGAACCCAGCTGCTTACCAAGTTTTTCTCGCCACTTCTTAATGAGGAGGCAGTTGAGATTGCTGAGCCTGTTTATAGGCTGATGCTTGGCGCAACTACGCGTCTTCGTGAGATTGACGGCTTCTCTGATACCGTTGCAGATTTGATGGAGTCTGGAGAGCTTTCTCAGGGCTCCAAGCTGGTCAGCGCTGTAGAAGCAGCTCGCGAGTCTGAGCGCGATCGCATTTGCGAGGGACTGCGCAAGAAGGCTGTCCGTCGTAGTCTGCGCTGTGCGCTGGATGAGCTCTTTGAGCCTGCATGGTCAGACGCGGTACTAAAAGATGGCCTCTCGTTTGAAGACATTAGTAGCCGCTTTGATTACATGCTGGAGACTATTGATGCGCGCCTCTTTGGCCTGGATATGACTAGCTTCTCTGAGGTACACCATGCAAGGCGAGAAGTTCGTGAAGTTGAGCACATTCTTTTCCACCTCAGTGATATGCTGGGCGAGAAACGCGCAAATTATACCCAGATTATGCAGGACATTGACTCTGAGCTCAGCACTATTTGCACAGCTCAGCGCAATATTTCTCTGGTCAAAGAGTGGAAAGATTCTATGGACTTCAGAGATGTTACCTCAGACCTCGCAATTGTTTCAGAACATGAAAAAGTTTTGATTGAGCGTGTGATTGAGGGTAGAGAGACTAGTATCCTAAGGTAATCACATAGTCCACGTTTGGAGCGCAGAGACGTTTGCGCGGCGTGGATGATGATTATGAGGGAGGATGCTATGTCTGAGAGCATCGAGACTCGCTGCGTACAGGGCGGTTATCAGCCTGGTTGCGGTGAGCCTAGGCAAGTGCCTATCATTCAATCAACCACGTTCAAATATGACGAGTCGATGCAGCTTGGAGAGTTGTTCGACCTCAAAGCTGCGGGTTATTTCTATTCTCGTCTTCAAAATCCAACGCTTGATAACGTAGCTTCAAAGATTTGTGCTCTTGAGGGTGGTACAGCTGCAATGCTGACGTCTTCTGGTCAAGCTGCAAACTTCTTTGCCGTCTTTAATATTGCTGAGGCTGGAGATCATTTTATCTCCCTGTCTACCATTTATGGCGGCACCTTTAACCTGTTTGCTATCACTCTTAAGAAGATGGGTATTGAGTGTACGTTTATCTCACCAGATGCAACTGACGAGGAGATTAACGCAGCATTCAGACCAAATACAAAGTGCGTCTTTGGTGAGACTGTTGCAAACCCTGCACTGGTTGTTCTTGATATTGAACGTTGGGCAAAGGCCGCTCATGACCATGGCGTACCTCTGATTGTTGATAATACGTTTGCTACACCTGTGAACTGCCGTCCTTTTGAGTGGGGAGCAGATATTGTGACCCATTCCACAACCAAGTATATGGACGGTCACGGCTCTGCTGTTGGCGGCGCCATTGTTGACGGTGGCAACTTTGACTGGGCTGCTCACGCAGATAAGTTCCCAGGTCTGACCCAGCCTGATCCTTCGTATCACAACCTTGTCTATGCAGATACGTTTGGTAATGGTGGCGCCTTTATTACTAAGGCAACTGTTCAGCTTATGCGTGACTTTGGTTCCATTCAGTCACCACAGAACGCTTTCTATCTTAACCTTGGCCTTGAGTCCCTGCACGTTCGTATGGCTCAGCATTGCAAGAATGGCCAGGCAGTTGCCGAGGCACTTGCAAACAATCCTAAGGTTGCGCACGTAAGCTACCCTGGCCTCCCAGGTGACAAGTACTACGAGTTGGCTCAGAAGTACCTGCCAAACGGTTCTTGCGGTGTTATCACTGTTGACGTTGCAGGTGGTCGCGAGGCTGCTGAGAAGTTCCTGGGTAACCTCAAGGTATTCTCCATTGCTACACACGTTGCAGATGCTCGTTCTTGCTGCTTGCATCCAGCTTCTTCAACGCACCGTCAGCTTACTGATGAGGAGCTTGTAGCAGCAGGCATTACCCCAGGTACTGTGCGCTTGAGCTGCGGTATTGAGGGCACCGAAGACCTTATCAACGACGTCGAGCAGGCACTTGCCGCGCTGTAGTTAGTCGTTCTATAACCGCTCATGGTTATGGCGAGAAGATCTTGGATTCAGAAGATCTTCTCGCCATGTTTTTGTGAGGAGTACGTTGTGCGTAGAGCTGTGAGAGAGCAGGCTATTGAGCTCGGGAGATGGATTCTGGGTCCACATGCTCTTCTGGGCTGGAGAGCTCGGACGCTGCAAGCTCTGCCTCGGTGAGCTCTGCCTCGGTGAGCTGGGAGTCTTCTTCTTGAGTGTCATCGGATACAGCATCAGCGCCATCAACACCGTCTGAATTCACACCTTTAAAATGCTTGCGATAGATGTGGATGAGGCAGCCAACAGAGAGCAGTGCTGAGAGTATATTGGACACAACTGACACGTACCAAAGTGCGTCCAGACCAAATGGCCTCAGTATCAGCAGTGAGCTGATAGGGAAGATAAGTGCCATAAAGATGCTCAAGAGATTGGAAATCTTTGTCTGCTTCAGGGCAATGGCAAGACTTTCTGTGCACATGGTAATCCAGCTAAAAATGAAGATAAAAGCATGAATGCGCATGGCTGGGATAGCCATGTTGAGCAGCTCTTGCGTTCCTTCAGGCAGGTAGAGTTTGACCAAGAACTCCGAGAAGAAGAACGAGACGCAGAAGGCAAAGATGCCAATAATGATGCCTGTGGAGAAGATGTATTTCTCGATAGCAAGCACTCGATCTTTTTTCTTTGCGCCCCAGTTGTAGCCAATGGCTGGCTGCATGGCATCGGCCTGTCCATAAATGAGCGGCTGAATGAGTCCACCAGAATAGAGAAGCACGCCGTAAGAAGCAATGGCAATATCTCCGCCGAGGCTCAGTAGGGCAGCGTTCATTAGTAGCGAATAAATCCTGCTCGAGATGTTCTGCATAAAGATAGGGAAGCCGTTTACAAAGATTTCTTTGATCTGCGTCCAATTAAAGTGTGGCTTTACAAACTTAAGGATTTGCTTGTTGCCAATAAAGGGCCAGATGCCATAAAGGGACGAGAAAGTGATTGAGATGCAGTAACCCAGTGCTGCGTACTCAACGGATAATCCCAAAACACCTAAAAAGTAGTATTCAAGCACGGTTCCCAGAATTGCGGAAATAAAAGCAATGCTGGTAGAGCGCCTAATTTTGCCACAAATCTTAAGGAAGTTATCAACAGCGTATGAGATGCACATAACCGGCAAGAACAGTGTCCATACGCGCAGGTAGATAGTTCCTTGTTCGGCAACCTTTCCTTGAGCACCCATCAGTGCTAAAACGTTTGGTGCACAAAAGAAGAAGAAAATGCCGCTGATAACACCAGTGGTAACAAGCATGATAAAAGCAATGGTAAAGATGTTATTGGCTGTCTGGTGATTTTTCTTGCCGTGCTCAACGGCAATGACCGCAGAGGCTCCAACGCCAATAAGGTCGGCAACAGCAAAGCAGAGAATAACCAGTGGAATGGCAATGGTAACCGCGCCAAAGGAATCCTGACCCAGATAGCGTCCGACAAGGATTCCATCTGCAGTGTCGTAAAGCATCGACGCAAGCATAGCAATAGCACCCGGAAGGGCTGCTCGTAAAAATAATTTAAATGGTGGTGTTTCCGCAAAAAGCTTATTCGATTCCATACTTCTCCTCGATTAGTGGTGGAACATGTCAGACAAACTCGTGGTGTGGACATGTGACACGCTCACGAGAAGATTAAAAAAGCATCGAACAAGCCTCCTTACATACCTGCAGGTACACGGACAGTTGCACATACTAACACAGCAAAGTAGCTAATGCTATGATTTATTTGAACATTTTGGACAAGTGTGAGGATTTTTTGTGTCAGTGGAACAGAAAAAAGATATCGGTGCTGAGATCGCCAAGCTGGCTAAAAATTCAAAGGTAGAAGAGCTCTCTAAAAAGGTCACTGAGGTATCCTCTGAGCTGGCAGAAAACGTTTCTGAAGTAGCAGAACATGCCGAGAAAATCCTCGTAGTTGATGAAGATGAACCACTAGAGCGTCCTGCGTCTGATCGAGTTAAGGCTACTGTTCCTAGAACTCCTGCTCAACATATCTTACGTATTGTCTCAATTGTATTGATTATCTTGGGCGCGGCAGATGTTTTAACTACAACTGGATCTCTTGTTTCAACTGTTATGGGCTTACAGCCTGCAGTTCCTTTGGAGAGGCTTGAGTTTAGTGGCGTGTATTTTACGTTTAGCAATAACGTACTTTTGGGGTATGTATTTGTACTTCTTATTGGAATGTTGCAAGTTGTCACTTCGATATTTGGATTACGTGCCGCCAAAGACTCATCAAAAGTTGAACCATACAGATTTCTTTGCTATCTGATTGGCTTGATTATTCTGGTAGGAATTTTATGGGCCTGGGGTAGAGGAGAGTTGATTATTCTTGATCCCTTTGTTCAACTTAATACTATAGTTTACGTGGTAATTTGTTCAAATCTTGCGGATAAAGTAAAGAAGGAGCATGACCAGGGTATTGTGGGAACTACGTATTGGCGCTCTCGTCATCAGCGAGTTCTTCATTTCTTTTCGCTGGTCTCTATTGCATTGAGCGGAATTGCACTTTTTCTAGTTCTGATTCTGCTTGGACTGCATGACCTTTCTAGAGTTGTAAATCAACCGTTCTTGGCAACTGTTAATCAATTTCTTGAGCAACAGGGTATTCTTACTATTTTCTTGGTGACAGTTGGTGCAGTATTTTCTCTTATTGCAGGTCTTTTAGCTCTAAAGGGCTCAAACGATGCCCGATTTATTAGACCGTATATTATTGCTGTTACCGTTATCGTTCTGTTTGACGTAGCGAGGATTATCTTTACTGCACTAACGCAGGGCATCCCTGCTGTAAACAGCCAAGATATCTTTGAGTTGACCTATAACATTGCTGGATTATATTTGGCTATTCGTATTGAAGCGGGATTGCCAAATAGCTATGGTCTACGCTTGTGGAAGAAGATTTGTTCCAATGCGTAGCATGTAAAAAGCAATTGCTTGCAAAAAGCCTCTGTATCTGAACTGCCTCCCATTTCTTAGACACAAAAAATAGGAGGCAGTTCAAAACACACCTAAGTCGGATAATCTGTTAAAAAGACGTATACATGACGCAGAAAATACCTC
>JDFH01000010.1 GCA_000564995.1 Atopobium sp. ICM42b | reverse complement strand
TGAAACGGTACTTGCAGCAGGGCTTTGCATTGTTGTGCTTGTACGATTACTTGCGTACGTGCGTGATCAGACTTTGTCTTAAGAGGGACGAAAGAGATGAGTAGTTTGAGGTGATGTTTTGCATTTGTTTTGATAAGAGCTATTGTCTAAAGGTAATGAGAACTTCAAGTATTTTGTCGTCAGGTTTTTATTATTTTTTGCATTTTGTGTTTGCAATATAAACCATTACTACCGCATCAATCGCAATAATACTGCCCGCAATGATTACTGTTGTGTTTGGTATATTTGGACCAAGTAGTGCCATGAAAAAGAGTACTAACGCACTTATAAGCGTGCCAATACCCGCTACAAAACAGAGCTTTTTCTCGTCTATTGCTTTCTTTTCATCTTCAGTCATTGTGTTAAATCCAGCAATTGAAATAGCACCATGACCAGATAGAAGTACAATAGACCAAATGCCAAGAATTGCGGTTAAAGACCACGATATAACTGAATATAACATCATATTCACTCCAATCAGGAACGAACTGCTTGTTAATTGAATTATACGACTTCGAATTTAATTGGGTAATTGAATAATTCAAGCCCCTTCATTGTTATGTTCGTTAGCAACGATATAGGCCTTTTACTGTCCATTACAGTACCCACTTAGATTGCCTGTAGGTCTTATCCTTCTTTTTACATACTTGCAGATGGATTGGAAATGCATTTTTGTAAGGCATTCATTACTAAGTGAGGTAAAAATGGGCGGATGTTATATCAATTATTATTTTCATAACATTGAGTATGATGACGGATTCTACGGCGGAGAATTTTCAGCCCCTGATTATCGCGTTTATTGCAAGTTTTTATACGATAGGGAAACAAAGGAATTTATTGACATCTGGGACAATACTCAACCCATTGATGAAATTCTTCCAATTCCAATTTGGTGGCTTGATAATAAGCTTGAAAAGAATGGGAAGCTTGGAAAGCATGAAGGCAAAGAGAGCTATTAATGGCCTCGATGTTTTTCTTTATGTTTTTGTTTCTTAAGCTCAAATTGATGTTGTTTTAGGACTGCTTGTTGTACTTTGTTGAAATTTTTAAGTTCTATTTTTCTAGCTTCAAGTTGTAGCTGTAGGGCCTGTTGTGATTTGGTACCTATACCCGTTTTCTGCATCTGTTTGCGTGCAGCACGTTGTTTTCGTTTGGGATTTTCAAAGGTACGGTTATTCTCAATAATCAATGATGGACTAAATTTAAGGCGATAAAAATTCTTGAGTATAAAGTCATATATTTCATAGTCTTTTGGTTCTGCGCCGAATATAACTTTTGCCACTGTAAGCTTATCGTCTTCAACACGTTCAAAGACGCCGACCCAAAAGGGAGCATCAAATAAAACGGTTAGCGTGACGCTAGATCGATTCATGGAATTCCTCCTTGTATGTAGTTACACAAAGAACGGACAACCCAAGGAGGGAAGGTTACTTATCTCATACCTACGAGACGACCGGGCTACCTACCGGTTCTGGCATACTTTATTTAGTACACGTTGCGTTTTTATCTTTGTGGACGTTTGTTGTTAGAAATAACGTCGATGCTCATTATGACAGAAAGTCGTTGTTGAGGTCCATCGTATTTTATCTTTAAAGGGTTATTTAGATACACTATCGTATAGATGTTCGAGTTAGAAAAGAGATTCCTATACAGATAGAAGAATCCTTATGAATTATGTCCAAAAAGTTCCTGTTGCTATTTGCGGTGTTGCATTAGGTTTCGCGGCACTTGGAAATCTTTTTAAGACTTCTTTCGAGGGGTTTTATCTTGCCTGCGGCATAATCTCCATTGCTCTTTTAGCTCTCTATACCCTTAAATTTATGGTGTCTACAAAAGTTGTGTTACGAGAGCTCTCTGATCCGATTGGACTTTCAGTTGCCGCAACATATCCGATGGTAGTCATACTGATTTCGGTGTATTTGAAGGCTGATATTGGTAATGCAGCGCAATTATTTTGGTTTGTAGGAATTGCGTTGCACATCCTGTGCATAGCCCTCTTTACTTCTCGATACATTGCAAAATTTAATTGGGAGAATGTGCACGCCAGTTGGTTCATTGTGTATGTGGGTATTGTTGTTGCCAGTGTTACAGCACCGGCGTTCAACTTTGAAGCAAGTGTTGGTACGGTTGCATTTTGGTTTGGATTTATCTGCCTTGTAGTGCTTTTTATAGTAGTGAGCATTAGGTATGTTAAATATGGGCCAGTTCCTGATTCTGCTGAGTCGCTCGCTTGTATTTATGCAGCTCCAACAAGTCTTTGCATTGCGGGATATATTCAATCTATTACGCCAAAGTCTGTACCGTTT
>JDFH01000009.1 GCA_000564995.1 Atopobium sp. ICM42b | reverse complement strand
GATCAAAGAACACTACAATTTACATCAAAGTGGTAAAAAATGCGTTTAGTTGGGGTTTTCATTTTTCTGGGTATTTTTGTGTGTGGACGTTGCGGTGAGACGGGTTTCTCGCTATATGCTCGTTGCGCGCCTGATTTCTGCAAAGAATCTGTAACCTTTGCCTAAATGCTTCAAAGAATCTGTGGATTTGCCTGATTTCATCAAAGAATCTGTATCCAAAATACAGAATCTTTGCACTTTTCAGGCAGACTTTGAAGCGCGTCCGAGTTCGATCTTTCATGGAGCCTGATTTTCTCGCCATGTCTGAATGATTTGCCGGAAAAGTTCACCATATCTGAGCTATTTGCCGGTTTTTCTCGTCATGTCTGAGTAAATTTACTCAGACTTCATGCACTTTTCAGGCTTATCGCGGTACTTGAGTCTGGATTCGCAACTCAGAAGCGTCTGGCGAGAAACCCCGTGCGCCCGCAGCAGCGCTTCGCGCGTCTGACCTGCAAGTTTGTCCGCACACGACGCTGTCGCCGTACAAAAAACCGGTGTCCACCTGCGTGAACACCGATCTGACCTGCATGTTATGTGGAACTTCCAGCTCGCGCTCGCGCCCGTGCTACTCCTTGAACCAGCGATTGGGCTGCTCGTAGGAAGGGCAGATGTCGCTCATGGGACAACCGACGCACTTGGGGTTGCGAGCGGTGCAGGTTTCTCGCCCAAAGTGAATCCACTCTTCGTTGACGTCTTTCCAGAGCTCGTGGGGGAGAAGCGCGAGCAGGTCTTTCTCGGCAGCCAGCGGCGTAGAAGCCGAGCTCAGGCGCATGCGTTTAGAGATCCTGTATACGTGCGTGTCCACCGCGATGCCGTCGACCACGTCAAACATCTTGTTGAGCACGATGTTTGCGGTCTTTCGACCAACGCCCGGGAGCGTGACCAGGTCTTCCATGGTGCCCGGAACTTCTCCGCCGTACTCCGTCAGCAGAATTTGCGCCGTCTCTACGCAGTGCTTGGCCTTCGCGCGCCAGAAGCCGATGGTCTGGATGACCTCTCCAACCTCGACAGCATTGGCGGCCGCCATGGACGGTGCGTCGGGCCAGCGGCGGAACAGCTCGGGTGTGACCTTATTTACCGCGGCGTCAGTAGTTTGCGCCGAAAGCATAACGCTGATGAGCAGGGTAAACGCGTCGTGATAATCCAGCGCGCTCTGGACGCTTGGATAGAGCTCGTGCATGCGTCGGCACAGCTCAATGCTGCGTTCTACCTTGACTTTCTTTGATTCTCTGGGCATAACCTCTCCTCAATTCCTTCTATGTGTACCCAGTATGTAGTTACGTTATCACGTGAGGCGAGAATAGCAAAATAGCTGCATAACAGCTACAATAACAGCCCAATTGAAAAGTTATCAAACCTGCGTGCCGGTTGCCCTTGCGCGTCGGTTGCGCTCAAGCGCGGCGGACGTCGCTGGTAAGTGCACGGCGTGGCCACACGACGAGCCTCGTTCAGCAAGGTTTGGTGTAACCCACATGCGTTTGCATGTGGGTTTAGCGGCATGGCGGGAGACTGTGTGTTTATCAATAGAGTTGCAGCTCAACTACTGAGCGCGCCTGAGCTAGAGAAGCTGAAGCGAGAGCTTTCGCGTGGATCAGACGCCACGCTGTCCCTCTCGCAAAGCGCTCGTCCGCTGATGCTGGCTGCACTTTGGGCGCAAAATCCCCGCCCGTGCCTGCTAGTCGTTGCAGGAGAGGACGCCGCGGACCGCACGGCGCGCTCGCTTGCTGCGTGGCTGGGCAACGACGCCGTGCTGCGCTACCCCAACCGCAAAGATCGTCCCTGGTCGGATACCACACCAGACGACGCTCTTATTGGAGCTAGGTGCCGTGCTATCGCCAAGCTTTCCGCTGGCGAGAAGGTCATTGTAGTTGCAAGTGCTCACGCGCTGATGCGCAGAGTTCCCCCTGTTGGTTCGGGCTATTTTCTTCCTGCAACGTTTACCGTTGGCGACGACGTCCCCTTTGAGGACGCGGCTTCGTTGCTCGTCGGCATGGGATACGCCGATACAGGCGAGGTAGATGCTCCAGGCACCTTCCACATTCACGGCGATACGGTTGATATCTTCCCAGCTCAAGCCACAAGTCCTGTACGCATTGAGTTCTTCGGAGACGAGATTGACCGCATCAGGCGCATGGTGGCAGCAACTGGACAGACTATCGGCGCCATTGATGAGGTTACCGTTGCCCCAGCTAGAGAGCTTGCGTTTACCAAAGAGACCATTCGTCGCGCGGAAGAGGCGCTCTATACGCGTGCGCAAGAAAACTCTGCACTCGCTGCTGACCTGGAGCTTATTCAGCGCGGAGCTCAGGCTCCTGCACTCGAGCGCTATCTGCCCGTGCTGTACGGAGGTACTGCCAGCCCACTTGAGCATATCTCTTCAGAGACGCTGGTAGTTCTTGCAGAGCCACGCTCACTATTTGACGACTGTCAGCGTGCCTTTGACGAAATTTCTGCATCCGCAACAGCATCAAAAGTGAAACTAGATGGTCTGTATACAGACCCCAAGGCTATGGACTTTGGCTCGCAGCAGCGCTTGTCCTTCTCGTCACTTTTGCGTACGGGAGCTGCGGTAACGTCGGAGCTCTCTGTGGTGCAGCCGTCTATTGCGGGTTCAGACACAAAGCTTTTGGGTCGTGTGAGGCAGCTGGTGCAAGACCGCGATGCCGTGGTATTTGCGGTGCCCGACCGTGCCGCTCGAGAGCACCTCAAGTTGCTTTTCTCGGATGAGTCCATTCCGTTTGAGGAGTCGCTGGGTACGGCGCTTGAAAACGAACCTGATCAAAACGGTGCTTACGTGCCACTCAAGCGTGGTCGCGTCACATTTACCGACGCACCTGTTCCCGCTGGAATCATTATCCCTACAGCTAATCTAGCAGTGCTTTCTGTCTCGGACTTGACGGCCAGAAGCGCGCGCAACAAGAAGCGCTCCAAACGTATTGACCCCACAACGGTGACGTTCCCGTTTAAGCCGGGTGACTACGTTGTCCACGCAACGCACGGTATTGCGCACTTTACCGCCATTGTGCGTCAAGAAGTCGCAGGTAGAGAGCGTGATTACTTCCTGCTTGAGTATGCCAATGACGATAAACTCTATGTGCCCCTGGAGCAGGTTGACCGCATTACCCGCTATGTGGGTCCTGACGGCAATAATCCACGCCTGACCAGGCTTAATACGGCGGATTGGTCGCGCGCTACTAACAAGGCAAGAAAGTCTGCCAAGAAACTGGCATTTGACCTGGTAGACCTCTATACGCGTCGCGCTTCAGTGCCGGGTTACGCGTTCTCACTGGATACCCCTGCTCAGGAAGAGATGGAGTCCAGCTTCCCGTATCAGCTGACACCAGACCAAGAAAGCGCAGTTGCAGATATTAAGCTGGACATGGAAGCGCGCAAGCCAATGGATCGTCTGCTTTGCGGCGACGTGGGCTTTGGCAAGACAGAGGTAGCGCTGAGAGCTGCATTTAAGGTATGCCAGGATGCTCGTCAGGTTATGATTTTGTGCCCAACTACCATCTTGGCTCAGCAGCACTACGAGACGTTTTTCTCGCGATTTGCTCCGTTTGATTTGAAAGTAAGCGTGCTTTCGCGTTTTGTGACGCCTGCTCAGCAGAGAAAAGCGCTTGAGGGATTTGCGGACGGAACCGTAGATGTGCTGGTAGGAACGCATAGGTTGCTCTCAGCTGACGTCAATCCGCACGACTTAGGCTTGGTTATCATCGACGAAGAGCAGCGCTTTGGCGTACAGCACAAAGAGCAGCTCAAAAACATGCGCGAGCAGGTAGACGTGCTGACGCTCTCGGCAACGCCCATTCCACGCACCATGCAGATGGCCATGAGCGGCGTTCGTGACATGAGCCTGATTCTGACGCCACCGCCTGGCAGAAAGCCTGTTCAGGTAATGGTGGGCGAGTACAACCCGGATCTTGTTTCTGCAGCTATTAGAAGTGAGTTGGAGCGAGAAGGACAGGTGTACTACGTGTCCAACCGCGTGACCACTATTGATGAGGCGGTGGCTCGCGTGGAGGAAGCTGCGCCGGAAGCTCGCGTGGGTGTGGCTCACGGCCAGATGAGCGCTCGCGAGGTAGAAAACGTCATGCTTGCCTTCCAGGAGCACGAGATTGACGTTTTGGTGGCCACCACCATCATTGAGTCCGGCATTGACAACTCGCACACTAACACGCTGATTATCGAGGACTCACAGCGCTTGGGACTGGCTCAGCTGTACCAGCTCAAGGGCCGTGTTGGCCGCGGTAGACAGCAGGCGTACGCGTACTTTATGTTCCCAGCGGAGTTGCCGCTGACGGAAGAGGCAACCGAGCGTCTGACGGCAATCAACGAGTTCCAGGATCTGGGCAGCGGCATGCGTATTGCCATGCGTGACCTAGAGATTAGAGGCGCCGGCTCCCTTATGGGCGCTGAGCAGCACGGAAACCTTTCCAGCGTTGGCTTTGACCTCTTTACGCAGATGTTGGGCGAGGCAGTTGCTGAGGCTCGCGGTGAGTCCGCTGAGCTGGAGCAGGCTGAAGTTACCATCAATCTACCTGCAGATTTCTATCTCGATGAGGACTATCTGCCAGAGGTTGACCGACGCGTTCTGGTGTACCGTCGTCTTGCCGCAGCTACAGAGCTTTCCGATGTGGATGCCCTGCAGCAAGATACCGAGAATAGCTTTGGTGCCCTGCCGCTTGCGGGTAAGAACTTGTTTGATCGCGCTCGCGTGCGCATCCGCGCGCAGCGTTTGGGTGCAACGTCAGTAAGCCTGACAAATGGTCGCCTGGTATATCTGGGTGTAGAAATTCCTCGCGAACAAGCCCTCAAGTTGAAGGGTCGCGGTGCTATTGTGTATCCAAAGACGCATAAACTGGCGTATCCGTTCCACCGAAATGAAGAGCAGCTGATGCCCGCCGCCTTGGGAGTTCTTGAAGAGCTTGGTGGCGACGACGAGGTTGAGGAGTAAATATGAGCCAAACAGCAGGTCAGACATCGCAGAAAACCACGAGCGCCGCACAGAACGTCGCGTGTGCCGCGCAGGATGCCGCAAGCGCCGTGGACACGATCTTTGCCGCACCACACCTCAGGTGGGGTGTTATTGGCTGCGGAGTCATTGCAAATCAGATGGCAGAGGCGCTGGCTTCAGTTGGTAGAACTATTGACGGCGTGGCCAACAGGACACAGGAAAAGGCCGTCGCATTTGCACAAAAACACCACGTCAAGCGTGTGTATGACAGCATCGACGATCTTCTCGCCAGCGACGAGATTGACGCGGTGTATCTGACCACGCCTCACAATACGCACATCATCTACCTGCGCAAAGCGCTTCAGGCGGGCAAGCATGTGCTGTGCGAGAAGTCCATTACGCTCAACTCCGCTGAGCTGCTTGAGGCCGAAGAACTTGCACATCAAAACGGCGTTCAGCTGATGGATGCCTGCACTATTTTGCACATGCCGCTCTACAAAGCGCTGGTTAGCCGCGTGGAGGCGGGCGAGTTTGGCCCAGTCAACCTGATTCAGGAGAATTTTGGCAGCTACAAAGAGTTTGACATGGAGAATCGCTTCTTCAATCCCAAACTTGCGGGCGGCGCTCTGCTGGACATCGGCGTGTATTCGCTGACACTAGCGCGTCTTTTCTTGAAGAGCCAGCCTCATGACGTGCTCTCCATGATGAATCCGGCCCCTACCGGCGTTGATCAGACGGACGGCATTTTGCTCAGAAATGCCGAGGGTCAGATGGTTGTCCTGGCGTTGACACTTCATTCCAAGCAGCCAAAACGCGCCATGATTTCCGCGGATAAAGCCTTCATTGAGATTATGGAATATCCACGTGCCGACGTTGCCACAATTACGTGGACTGACGACGGCAAGAAGGAGAAAGTCCAGGTAGGACGCACGGCTGACGCGCTGGCATACGTGCTGGCAGATCTAGAGGCTGCTGTTGCAGGAGACGCTTCTGCTCAGGCGCAGCTTGAGGTCTCAAAGGACGTTATGGAGCTCATGACCGGCCTGCGCAACGACTGGAATTTCCTGTACCCTGAGGAGCAATAAACTACATGACATCTGACGAGAAGATCGCCCAGCTAGCTGCCGCAGTTGATGAAGAAACAAAGGCTCGTCTTGGAGCACCACAGACGCATCCGGAGTTTGACCGCCTGATCAGAACCATCTGGCGACTTCGTCAGGAGGACGGCTGTCCTTGGGATAAGGAACAGACACATCAGTCCATCTCAAAGAACATGATTGAGGAGGCCTACGAGGCGGTTGAGGCTATTGCTGAGGACTCTCCCGAGCACCTTGAGGAAGAGCTTGGCGACGTGCTTGAACAGGTAGTTCTTCACTCGCAGATTGAGGCGGACAGCGGTGCCAGTGCGGGCAGTGGGGCGCGCGACCGCGCAGCGGGCTTCGACATCGACGACGTATGTCGAGCGCTCAATCAGAAGTTGGTGCGCAGGCATCCGCACGTATTTGGGCCAGAAGCTGGTTCTACGTCGTCGGCTGCGGCCGTCTTGGACGTGTGGGAGAGCGTCAAGGCTGACGAACGCGCCAGTGCAGAAGATATCGTGCACACCGAGGGTCTTCTCGACTCGGTTCCACAGTCTCTACCTGCGCTCATGCAGGCGCAGAAGATTTCAAAGCGCGCCGCAAAGATGGGCTTTGAGTGGGCGCCTGTCGATGACGTGTGGGACAAGGTTGCCGAGGAGCGCGCGGAGTTTGACGCTGAAGCCCAAGGTACGCAGCAGAAAACGGACGAGTTTGGTGACATCTTGTTTGCGATGATAAACGTTGCTCGCTGGGAAGGCGTTGATGCGGAAGAAGCGCTGATGAGCGCCTGCAGGAAGTTTCGTGCTCGCTGGTCGTACATGGAGAAAGCAGCTGCTGAGAGAGGCTTCTCGCTTGACGAAAAACCCGAGCTACAAGAAGATTTGTGGCAAGAAGCTAAACGTCATCTTGATGTGTAAGCAAGCTGCACAGATTGCAGCGAAGACGTGCGACGTGCCGCAAAGCTTACGACTTGCCGTAGAGCGACGACTTCTATTCGGTAAAACGATGAAATTCCAAACTGAGGCAGGGCTATCGACGCTGCCTCTGCCATAATAAAGATGTTGCAATTTGTTGCGACGCATCACCAAACAAACCAGAAATGAGATCCGTGATGAGTCAAGACACCACTAAAAAGAGTGGTACAAAAAGAAAAACAACGCCCACCAAGCGTTCCGTTGAGCCTCTTAAAGAGACTACCGTGGAGCATGCCTCTGGTGCTCTCAAAATATTTTCAACTAAAAAATCCGAGAAATCCCAGGTAACTGAGAAATCTCAATCTGACTCAAAAGCTGCTGAGGTTAAAAAGCCTGCGGTGACTCCAAAAGATACAGCGTCGTCAGAGGGCACGGCGCCATCAAAACAAGCATCTTCCCAGGAGAGTTCCAAGGACACCAAGTCTAAAAGAACTGTTCAAGTTAAGAGGATTGATAGGACTCAGAGGTCCGAGCGTGACCAGAAGTCCGAGCGCGGGCAGAAGGCTGAAAGAACCAATAAACCGCAGTTCAGCGTGGCTTCTCTGGTAGAGCTTAAGGACAATGCACTTGACTTCGCGCGCAATCATACCAAGCTTGTCATTTTTCTCGGCGTTGTAATCTTCCTGCTTGTGGGCTTGTATCCGCCAATTCGTGGCTACTACCACGCTGTTCGCGAGCATGACGAGTTGCTGCTAAATCAGCAGAAGCTCGAGGAAGATCAAAAACGTCTTGAGTCCGAGGTTCAGGGTCTGCAGACAAAAGAGGGCATCATAGACGAGGCTCATAAGCAGGGCTTGGTTTCTGGCGACGAGGAATCTGCACGGGTAGAGGGTCTTGATAAAAAGAAGGACGAGAATACCGTTCAGCATCCTGACTATCCGTGGTACATCAAGGTTGGGGACTTTGTTTTTGGATTTACACCAGGCGATTCCGGCAATACTGAGGCTCCTAAGAGCGCAAACTCTGATGATTCTACCTCTGCGCCAGCTCCTGAAGAGTCTCACGAGCAGAAGAACTCTGGAGAAGGTGGATCTTCTGAGGGGTCCGGCGCCAATAACTCAAAGTCTGATAGTGGGAACTCACAATAATGCTTCTAGCTGCAATTGATATTGGAACCGTAACTGCTCGACTTGCGCTTGCGCAGGTAGAGGATGGTCGCGTCATTCGCATGGCCAAATACACCGAGATTGTCAATTTGGGCGAGGGTGTTGATACGACAAAGCGCCTGCTACCTGAGGCAATTCACCGTTGCGTTGGCTGCGTTTCTTCCTATGTTGATCACGCGAGAAAAGAGGGCGCTGAGGCGGTTGTTTGCACGCTCACAAGCGCTGCTCGCGATGCAGAAAATGCCCCTGACCTGGGAATGGGTCTAGCCTCGTTGGGACTTGAGCCCATGATTATTCCAGGTGAAATTGAAGGCGCGCTCACATTTCTGGGTGTCTCTCACGACTTTGAGAATCATCGCATTCTTGTTGCCGACAGCGGCGGCGGCTCAACTGAGCTGGTCGTTGGCACGCTGGCGGGCCAGCTTGCAGCCCAAGGCGCAGGCCAGCAGCTTGAGGGGCAGCAACTCGACATCAACTTTGTCGAGTCCGTTGAGCTTGGTTGCAGACGTCTGACCGAGCGCTTTAATCTGTCTTCGGATCACCCATCAGCTGAAGACATTGACGGGGCTCACCAAATGGCAGCTCAGATGATGTCTGAGGCTATTGGGCGAGCTCAGCAGCAGTGTGCAGCACCAGAGCTTCTGGTTGGTGTTGGAGGAACCGCAACCAGCCTCATTGCCATCAGGGACCATCTTGACCCGTATGACCCGTCAAAGGTGCACCTCAATCACATCTCAATTGATGAGGTGTCTCAGATAGAGGGGCTTCTCGCCAGCAAAACACTAAAGGAGCGAGAAGACATAACGGGACTTCAAGCAAAACGCGCGCCTGTCATGCTCGCGGGCACTATTTTGCTTGCAGAATTGATGAAGAATTCGGGCTTTAAACACCTGGTAGTAAGTGAGAGTGACCTGCTCTTTGGCCTGGCGATAACCGCGGCTGCCGTTCACCAGGGAAAGCAGTCGCCTGTGATTTGGAAGCCAATTTTGCGCCCGCTGAATTAAAAGTAGTGGCATAATAGCTAGACATATCCGGGGGCGTGGCGGAATTGGCAGACGCAGGGGACTTAAAATCCCTCGACTTCGGTCTTGCGGGTTCGAGTCCCGCCGCCCCTACCACTTTTGTTGCAGAATAAATAGCGTTTTAGCTGCGTATTTCTAGAAAATATTTAAGTATTAGGCGTTTTTGAGCGTGAAGAGCACATAGCTCTTGACCTGGTAAAACTTAACTCGACATTCAGCTCATGGGACAAAAGTGGGACAAAGAGTGTGTTGTTGAGTTTTGATATTTCGCTTTACAGAGGTCTGTGCAATGTTAAGATTATTGGCAGTGATACGTCTCGTTGACATTCTACGGAACCGAGACCAAAAAGCGGCTGCCATCGTGTAGCCGCTTTTTTTATAAGGAGAAGCTATGAATAAGCCTTTTCTTTCTATTGATCAGCAAATAGAGCTTTTAAATTCAAGAGGTGTTATAACGGATGAAAAGTCAGATAACTCCTATTCTGTTCTCCTTCAGAAACTTGTATACTACTTGTCTTGTATCTAACGTATGCACGACTAATTTCTTATTTGCTTCGGAGGACCTATGTCATTTGAGACAGGAGTTTTTCCGGTTTTAGTTTCTGAGGACGCAGCTGTAGAGTCGTTATCTCCCCAGGTCAGGGGAGGACTCAATGCGTCGTCTGCTACACCCCTTCATGTTCAGCTGTCAGATTTGATGCGCGTCAAAATTCTGTCAGAAGACTGGAAGGCGGGAACGTATATTCCGTCTGAGGCCGAATTTATGGCGCAGTATGGCGTCAGCCGAGGAACCATCAGAAAAGCCATTCAATCCCTGGTCAAAGAGGGTTTGCTGCTTACTCAAAAGGGTCGAGCAACACAGGTTATCTCTAACACTGTTCGTCATGCGGCGGGAAATACTGTGCTTTCATTTGCAGCCGCGCTCAGAGATGGTGGCTTTGAGTATCGAACCGAAGTCCTATTTAAGCAGGTAGTTCCTGCAGATCAAGTCGTTGCCGAGCATTTAGAGATTCCCGTTGGCTCTGACGTACTCTTTTTGCGTCGTGTCAGGAGCGTTTCTGATCGGCCGGTAGTGTGCCAGGAATCATGGTCTAACCTGCTTGTTTGCCCACAGCTTGAGGAGGCAGACTTTGAGAATGAGTCGCTCTTTGACGCGGTTGAAAGAACTTCTCAAAAAGAGATTGCGCGCTCTCGCATGCGCTATCAGTCACAAATTGCAGGTAAAGACCATGCCGACTACCTGCAGTGTTCTCCAAATGAGGCTTTGCTTGTACTTGAGCAGGTAATTGAGCTGTCCGACGGCAATTGTATTGAGTGGAGCCAGACTTGGCTTGCCCCGCATCAGAGTGTTGTTGGCGTATCTGAGCAGGTAGATGGCTCTATTGGACCTCTGGATATCTCTTCCGTTCGTCAGTCAGAGCATGTGGGTGCATCGCTGACTTCTGCAGAAATAGAATCTGATCAGCGCAAACAGCTTGAACTTGATTTACGTCACGAGGCGCTTGCAGTGCGTCGAGGCATTATTGAGTTGGCACATCGCTACAGCTCAACGCCATTCCACATCGGCGGCGCGTGTTCTGTGGCAGATATAGTTTCTGTGCTTTTGAGCAAGGTTATGCAGGTGGGCCACAGGGATTGTGAATGGGAACTCAGAGACCGATTGATTCTCTCTAAGGCTCACACGTCGCTGGCACTATTCCCAGCTCTTTTACGTGCGGGAATGATCTCTCAAGAGGATATTGACCGCGGAGTCTTTGGACCCGATGCCGTCCTCTTTAAGCATCCACTACGAGACCCTCAGCGTGGCTTTGAAATCTCTGGTGGCAGCCTTGGCATGGGCTTGGGCTACGCCGCCGGCCTGGGTTTAAGCCTTCGCAGAAAAGATCTTCCTTCTCGCGTTTTTTGTATTTTGGGTGACGGCGAGTGTGACGAGGGTTCCATTTGGGAGAGCGCGGCGTTTATCGGCCACAACCAGCTCTCCAACGTCACGGTCATTGTCGACCAGAACCGCATGCAACTGGACGGCCCTTGCGCATCCATTTTGGACACCGGTTCAATTGCAAGAAAGTTTGATGCGTTTGGTTTTGAATCTGTCGAGGTAGACGGACATGATGTGCTTGCGCTGTACGACGCATTAAAGCAGCAAACTTCAAGGCCTCGCGCGATTATTGCGCACACCATCAAGGGCAAAGGACTCTCATTTGCCGAGAATAACGTTTCGTTCCACGACGCGTGCGTGACGGACGACCTCTATGAACAGGCATTGCTTGATCTGAAAGTCGCAGAGGAGGCATGCTCATGTTAGATACATCTTTGCAGCCATCGTGCATTTCGGCTGAAGAGTCGCAGATGCTTGCGGGTATGAATACAAAGGAAGTGTTCGGCTGGGTTATGGGTAAGCTTGCCGAGGATGACGAGCTGCTGACTGTTGCCGTTGCCGACTATGGTCGTCGTTTGAACCTAGATCGCTTTCGAGAGCTTCGACCAGACGGCTACATCCAGTGTGGAATTGCAGAGCAGAACCTTATTGAAGTGGCGTCTGCCTGTGCAAATGAAGGTTTCCACGTTTTTGCGCCGTGCTATGCCACGTTTGTGACCTCACGAACGCTCGACCAGATTCGAGTCAACCTTGGCATGATGAAGTCGCCCGTGGTGCTTGTAGGTGTTGCTGCTGGCTGCGAATCCGCAGCTACAGGCCCATCTCACATGGCTGTGGAGGACATTGCGATTACCAGGACTATCCCGGGGCTTTCCGTGTTCAGTCCAGTTGATAACGCCCAGCTTGCGGCCACGCTTATGGAGCTTGCAAAGCATCCACGACCAGCTTACGTGCGCATGACCTCGTGCGATGGTGCCAATCTACATCCAGATGGTTACGTTTTTGATGTGTCCGGTGTCGAGAAACTCTTTGAGTCAGCTGGCGCGGCGGACACGGCAAGCGTAGACGGCGTGGCGGTCGCCGAAGCTGCAGCTACTGAAGTCACAACCGTCAGAACCGTATCCATCCCTCTTCCGAAGCGCGTGACCGTATTTGCAACGGGTGCGATAACCAGTAGAGTTATTGAGGCAGCTCAGCGAGCTGCAGAGCAGATTGCTGCTCCCGTCCGAACGAACATCGAGGTCTACGGAGTATCGATCATCAAGCCGCTTGACGCTTCTCTGGCGAAAATCTGTCAGAACTCTGACGTAATTATTACTGTCGAGGAGCACAGTGTTTTGGGTGGGTTTGGCGGTGCAGTTGTCGAGCAGCTCAGTGCTTCAGGTCCATGTCCTCAGGTAATACGCTTAGGCATGCCTGATGCATATCTTGCAGCGGACGTTCACCACAACATTCTTGCGCGCGCTGGACTATCGGTTGAGAGTCTGCAAGAGGTTCTTCTCGCCAACTGTTAAATCAACTAATCGAATCCAGGAAGTCTTTCTGTATTATCGAACATATCTCTGCAAGTTCGATTGCTGCTGAAACCAATAGATCTAGGCCGGCTATTACAAAATTAATAAAATCCATCCGAAGGAAAATGAAAAAAGATTTGAAGATGTCTGGGAAAAGATTATCGTGGAATAAAAGATACGTCTTAATTAGCCCTCATAAAAATATTTAGTTAGTTGGAACTGTCCCTTGCCCATTGAGATGATGAACAAGGGATCGTCCCCATGCACTTGATTGATTATTTTTTCAACTTCTTGATTTGTAGTAATGTGGCCGGTTCCATTATTCCAGGTAACATGCCAGTCACAGTAAAGGACTGATTTTTCAGGTTCTTGTGGAGGTGTATATATCCCACCAATCATTTCTCCCTCGCAAATGAGTGATGGCATTGAATAGAACCACACATTATCTGAATATTCATTAGTAAAAGTTACACATGCAATTTGAGTCTCAGGATTAGGGGTGTCACATTGGACCCATTTAATACTTGGGGGGTTCAAGCTTCCAGTAGAAAGAATATATATAATCAATGCAGACATAGGTATTATCGCAATGGTTTGTAAAACGGTGTGCACAAGTTTTCTACTATAGTTTAAAGACTCAAAAAAGCTACGAGATGACACGATTAAAAAAATGACTATAGCCGCTAAAATAAAACATACCATCCAATGTCTAAAAAACAGTACTCCTAAAAAACACACTGGGATAGGATATGTTACGAACGGAATGAATTCATTTGCATAGAACACCAGAAAGAGAGCTGCTAAATAAATGGCCGCTCTTAGTAAATGAACAAGGCGATTAGTCTTTGAAAGCATCTCATTACCTCATTCTGCAAGTTTGAGAAATAACATCAACTCATGATTTCATAGACGGATAAGATTTGTATGTATGGGGAAAGAATTAAATTCCGTTAAGGTTTCAATGGCATCTGAGTTTGTAGTTGTAATGTCATATTGGTTATTCTCATGAACTAGTAGCCACTCAATATCTTTAGTTGGTACTGAGTGGCTATATAACCTAATAGTTGCTATATTTTCTCCCAAACCGAATGGAAAACGTAAAACATAAAAATGGAGAGTTTCTTCTGCTCCAAAATCAAAATCCTCAAGTAAAACAACTCTGGATAATGAAATTTCTCCAGTATTTACTACAGATTTATAATCACGTTGACAGGAGTAAATGCAAGGAATGAATAAAAATAATGCTGCACAAAAAGCAACAGAGATATTATAAATAGCAAATAGGTAAGTTGCTTTTTTAAAAAAAGCAACCATAGATTTTATTTTAGACAACAGTAATAGTGAAGTTATCAGAATGAAAATAGACATAAGAAATAATGCCTGCGGTATTGTTAACAAAGTGCCAAGAAAGCTCACTGGAGTATTATAATCAAGTGAGAAGAAAGAGAAATTTGTCAAGAAGAAATAAACCACTGCCAGGACGCAAATAACAAAATATACGAAGCAAATTACCGTGATAAAAAACCCTTTTGACCTGTCCATCGCGATATCCTATTCTGTAGGCAGATAAAGACATTTCAGTAGAATTTTGCAAACTATTGTATATATATAAATTAAAAGAGTCTATAGTTAGATAAATAGTCTAGTTAACATATATAGCTATACAAATAGTAAAAAATTAACTTTGAAATTTATTGAAACGGTGATAGCGAAAAAACTCCTTATTGTGGGAGTCGTTATACTTTCGGCGCTTTTTGACCTTCTCGCAAAAATCGGCCCTATCTCCATGGTTCAAATTACAATGACATTCTATATTGTTGAAGAAAGTATGTCTGCAATAAAAGCTTTAAAGAAGCTTGGCATAAAAACACCTGCTAGATTAGTTAAACTAATAAAAGAAAAGCTTAATGACAAATAGCGTATGGTGCCCCCAACGGGAATCGAACCCGTATTGCCGCCTTGAAAGGGCGATGTCCTAACCGTTAGACGATGGGGACGCGAAGAAAAAGTATAGCAAAGATGCTGCAGATTTCTAGGGCTAAACGAAGCGATTTTGAGCTTTCATCTATTCTTCGTTTTCCCACCAGTCCAGCCCGGCCTTAAACGCGTAGTCGCGAGCGCTCTGAGTCACGCCGGGCACCGACTCAGCCCACGAAATAAATTCCGGCACGTCGGCGATAATCGCTTCGGCCTCGTGAACTGCTATTACGTTTTCAGCAAACGTGTCAGGCGTAAAGTTGATTCTGCACGGAATGTAGAGATCAACAAAAGATGGCCTGAGCAGTGCATATGCCGCTCCCTCGCCGAGGTTCACAAAGCCTTTCAGCGCGCGCTTTGCCGCGGGCATGCGATTCAACTTGAAGAACAGCAGCGTAAACGCCAGACGCATCCAGGCATTTGACTGATACCCGCAACTCTCGTCAAGCTTGTGGAGCCCTTCCTCATCTTCCAGGCGAGCAAGAACATATGCCAAGGTAAAACGCGCACCCAGCAAATCTGTTGACGAGAAAAACAGGAGATCTTCACAGGCTTTTTTGGAGAGCTTGAAGCAGGCGCAATCGGTTGTGACCTGGGCAATCTGCGCGTAGAGACGCAAAAGTGGTCGAGCTTCAGCGCAGGTCCAAGCGTCGCCGTGAGTTTGCTTTGCTTGCTCTAGTTTTGGTCTAAAGATAGGGTCAAATTCTTTTTGCAGGTCAAGCAGGTCGTTAAGGATTGCTGCAGGATGATTGTTGGAGATCTGCGCAAGGATTCGCTGGGCTTCAAGGTTAATGCTTGTGTTAGCAAGAGCTTGGTTTTCAGTAATATTTGTCATCTGATTATGCAAAAGGTTAAGCAGGTCCATGCGGCGTGAGAAGAAGTCAGCATCGGAATCAATTTCTTTAGTAATTCCATCCTGGTACTTGCCAATGACATTGACGTATTGAGCAAAAGCCTTTTCTTCTTCGTTAGAAATAAAGTTTTCAGGCGAAGCTTCTACCGCAAGTTTCAACTCATAGAGAGCAGCCTCAGATACGATGTTCTTTTCTTGCGCATGCTTGGTTACTAGGCGGTCTACCTGTTCACTGACCATATCGTTAGCGGAATGCTTAATCACTTTGCATCACCGCCCGAGTATGGATTATTTGGCCCATCAATATGCGGTCCGCTTGGTCGCGGGCCAGCGGGACCTCCGGGGAAGCCGGGGCCGACCGGGCCGCCAGGGAAGCTGGGGCCAGCTGGGCCGTCGGGCACGCTGCCGCCGGATTCACCAGGGAACGAATCTGCTGAAGCGAACAAGGCATTTGCCTGCATTTGAAGTTCTTTTTCTGCCAGCTCAACGGTCTTTGGGTCTCTCGCCCTAACTTGATCTGCAAGCCAACGACCAAGAACACCGCGTCCTATCAGGTCATTTCCTTCTTGCAGCAGCACAGTTGCTTCTGCAATGGCAATGATGAGCTCGTCCTCAGAATAGGGAAGTACGTTGAGACGAGAGAATTCTCCCTCAGGCAAATCCTTCTGCACGAAGCAACAAAGCGTTGCCTCAGGATAACGCTCAATCAGCAGGTCAAGGTAGTGCTCAGCCTCAACCAACTCACGCTTCTTGAAGTGTATGGCCAGGCGAGCCAGCAAAATCCACGGGTCATCTGCCCCACGAGGAGGATCTAGCTTGCGGTACTGGTCCATAAGGTTGTCGAGGGCGTCTTCGTCCTCAAGTTTTGCGTATGCGAGTGCAAGCGTAAAACGAGCATCGGCTGCGTCGGCAGCGTCAAGCTCCAGGAGTTTCTCGCCATATGCGATGGCGTCTTTGTTGCGGCCGCAGATAAGCGCGCGAGAAGAAAGCGCGGCTAACCAGCGCTTATAGGGGTTGATGGCCAGGCGCTGGGCAAGTTCTGCCTGATCGGCGGGAAGCCCCTGCGAGGACTCTTGCGCCTTCTGGTTGCACGCGGCCTCAACCTGGGGGAGCTTCTCCACAAGGAACTGGTAGTAGGAGTCAAAAAGCCTGCTATTTGAAGCGTGGAGCATGCGCTGGGCATCAAAACAGTTGGGGTCCAGCTGAATTGCCTGGTTAAGGAGGCGTTTTCCCTGGTCGATAAGGGCCTGCGCCTGAGATTCTTCGACAAACGGCAGGCGATAATCAACAATCTCGGCCGCTTGTGCAACCAAATTGAACGCGCGGTCTTCGTCGGTTTGAGGGAGGGAATTGCGGTCGTTGGAGAATCGCCAGTTGAAGTCCTTCATCAGCGTAGCAATGCTGTCCTCGTCGCCGACTTGCGTGCGAGCAAAGCGGAGGATAAGCCGCTGGTAGTCTTCTTTTACCGGGTCAAACGCCACTGGATTCCTTTCTCTCTTACGTAATAATATCGCAGGTTATTGAGGTGTGCAGCGCAACTCCGCGAGCGTTGTAAGAAGATTGTGAACGGCAGACGGAAACGTTTGGAGTGGACGGGTTTCTCGCCAGATGGGCGTCAGGTTCCTGTCAAAGGAGTGTATATATTCTGAACGATATTGCATAAAATGACACTTTCATTTTGGTCAGGTGTCCAAAATGAGCTAGAATAGAAATGTTGAGAAGAAGTAATTGCGAAGAATGGCTTCGCTAGCCGCTTAGGGAAGCGGCACATAGTTAAGGAGAGGTTTTATGGGACGTTTTACAAATCCACGCGATCTGTATTTTGGCGAGGGCGCTCGTCATGAGGTTAAGAACCTCAAGGGTAAGAGGGCAATTATCGTTTCTGGCGGCAGCTCCATGCGTCGCGGCGGCTTCCTTGATGACATCGAGAATGACCTCAAGTCCGCAGGTTTTGAGGTTGCTCACATTGAGGGCGTCGAGTCCGATCCTTCCGTCGAGACCGTTATGAGCGGCGCTGCTAAGATGAGCGAGTTCCAGCCAGACTGGATTATTGCTATCGGCGGCGGCTCCCCAATCGACGCAGCTAAGGCTATGTGGATCAAGTACGAGTACCCAGAGACCACTTTTGAGGACATGTGCAAGGTCTTTGGTCTTCCTGAGCTCCGCACCAAGGCTCACTTCTGCGCAATTTCTTCTACTTCCGGTACCGCAACTGAGGTAACCGCATTCTCTATCATTACCGATTACCAGAAGGGTGTTAAGTACCCACTGGCTGACTTCCAGATTACCCCTGACGTCGCAATTGTTGACCCTGAGCTCACTTACGGCATGCCTGTTAAGCTTGTTGCTCACACTGGTATGGACGCACTGACCCACGCTATCGAGGCATACGTTTCTACTGTTGCTTCTATGTACACCGACGGCGACGCTCTGCACGCAATCCGCGAGATTGTCGAGTGGCTGCCAAAGTCCTACGCAGGCGACAAAGAGGGACGTCAGCACATGCATGACGCACAGTGCCTTGCTGGTATCGCATTCTCCTCTGGCCTTCTGGGCATCGTTCACTCCATGGCTCACAAGACCGGCGCTGCATTCTCCGGTGGACACATCATCCACGGTTGCGCAAACGCTATGTACCTGGGCAAAGTTATCCAGTTCAACGCTCGCGACGAGCGCGCAAAGACTCGCTATGCATTCATTGCTAAGGAGATTCTGCACCTCGAGGGCAACACTGAGGACGAGCTGGTAGAGGCACTTGTTCAGAAGATTCGCGACATCAACGACGCTCTTAACATCCCACAGGGCATCAAGAACTACGGCGAGGGTGGAACCAAGTCCGAGACCTCCATCATCGACGAGAAGGAGTTCTTCGAGAAGGCTCCAGAGGTTGCTCGCCTTGCTATCGAGGACGCTTGCACCCTCTCCAACCCACGCAAGCCTACCCAGGAGGAGATGGAGCAGCTGCTTAAGTGCGTCTACTTCGACCTTCCTGTTGAGTTCTAAGATCTAGCTTAGACACTTAGCTTCGCTAAAAGCCTGGTAGCGTTCCGCTACCAGGCTTTTTTGTGCGCACCGGCGTGAGCGCAGGCGGACAGGGCGGACGTGTGCGAGGATGTGGGCGCTGCGACGTGCTTGTAACATGTGCAGATACGTGTGCGGATGGTCGCTGCGACGTGCTGGTAACGTGCATAAAAAGTGCATCGGGATCAAAGAACACTACAATTTACATCAAAGTGGTAAAAAATGCGTTTAGTTGGGGTTTTCATTTTTCTGCATACAGCGTTTGCCCATATAAAAGTTTTTGGTGCGGTAAAAAATCGTCTTAGTTGGGGATAAATCGGCCAATTTTTAGTTTTCATCCCCAACTAAACGGGTTTTTTACCTTTTTCGGCACATAATTTTAAGGCCAAAAATTATGTATTCATAAAAATGAATTTAATAGTAGAAATATGCATAATTTTGAAACCAGGTCAGTGTATTTGCATGCTGAGTCTCCGCGAGGGCGATAGTACGACAAATCTTTCACAGATTTCCTGTGTGATTTCAAATCGGTCAGATTACTTGCGCCATTTCCGGGTATGGAAATCATACTTTTTCGCGAAGGAGTGCTATGGATTACTGTCTTTCGTACTTTTCAGCGTTTAATTTATTGATGAGTTCCTCTAGGCCATTTGATTCATCGTCATCAGCAAATGCTATGGTCAAAGTGCCGCTTGTTCCTGAATCAGCTCCAGGAGTAGCTACTGAACGAGATCTTGCTGCCTACTATGGGCATCTGCCAGAGATACAAGGCGTGCGTCTTCAAAAGGAGCCTAACAGTAAGATTGATTTGCTGATTCGTGATGTAAATTCCGCATTTGCAAAAGAGCACGTCACACTTCATGTATGCCAATCAATGATGTTACCTTCGTCACTCCTGCCCATAGATACTGACTTAAAAGGATTTGTGACATCTCCAGAATTCACTTATTTGCAGATTGCGTCAAAACTCGATTTCATTGGAACAATCCTTGCAGGTAGTGCACTGTGTTCCGATTATTTTTTGAACCATGATGGCCACGGTGGGGTTTCGCAACGCCAAAATGGCCCTCTGACAAATCGCGCTGCGATTGCAAAGTTTCTATCCATGCAAGGAAGAAAGCGCGGCATCGTCCCAGCTAAACGAGCGCTTCAACACATCGTAGAGAAAGCTCGATCGCCCCGAGAAGCTTCGCTTGCGCTGCTATTGTGTCTCCCGTATAACCTTGGTGGCTTTAATCTAGGAACCGTTGAGCTCAATAGGCCAATTGAGCTGGAAAATCGATATGGCGAGAAAATCACTCGAATTCCTGACCTAACCATTCAGCTCAAGGACAAGAGGCAGAAGCGGGCTACGGTGTTGCTAGATTATGATCCCGCGGTAACGCATTCTGGCAATCAAAAAATCACGCGAGACCTGGACAGGGAAAACGAGCTGGTAACGGGCGTTCAGTGTCCGCATTTTTCGGTATCTGGCGAGATGCTTAAAAGCTTTGAAAGCGTTCAGGGCTTGGTCCGTCAGATTCGAGAGTCAACCGGAATAACTGCACGTGACACGACTATGTCAGATCTTGAAGAGCGACAGCGGGAGCTCTGGGCACGGTTGTTCAAAGTCAGGTAGCAAATCAAGGCAGCCGCATCTTTTATGCACCGTTTGCCGTACAATAGAGGGGCACAAACCGCTCATAATCGCACAGCCAGAAGGAGAAAATCGTGGAAGTTAACGGCCTTATCGACCATACAAATTTGAAGCAAAACGCAACCGCTGAAGACATCAAGAAACTTTGCGCCGAGGCAAAGCAGTACAAGTTTGCAACTGTCGCCATCAATTCTTGCTGGGTTTCCCTGGCTCACGCCGAGCTCGAGGGCTCTGGAGTTGGCATTACTTCCTGCATCGGTTTCCCTCTGGGCGCCGCTTCAACTGCAGCTAAGGTCGCTGAGGCCAGGCAGAGTGTTGCCGATGGCACTACCGAGATTGACATGGTCATCAACGGTGGCCACCTGGTCGCTGGCGATGACGACTACGTTATCGCTGATATCAAGGCTGTTGTTGAGGCCGCTAGTACCGTGCCCGTTAAGGTAATCCTGGAGTGCTGCCTGCTTGATGACGAGCAGATTGTTCGTGCTTGCAAGGATTGCATGGCTGCTGGAGCTGCGTTCGTCAAGACAAGCACTGGCTTTAGCACCGGTGGTGCAACTGTTCACGACGTTGCCCTAATGAAGCAGACTGTCGGCGACACTTGCAAGGTTAAGGCTGCTGGTGGCATCCACAATAAGGCTGACGCTGAGGCAATGGTCGCAGCGGGCGCTGATCGTCTGGGTTGCTCCAGCGGAATCGCTATCGTCACCGAGTAGCTCGCTGAGCTGGAGTTTGCCGGACCGACACTTCACTGATAGGTAAATGAAGACGACCTCGTAGCATATGCTGCGAGGTCGTTCTTTGTTGCAGTGAAAAGGACACAAAAACTGGCGAGAAACCCGTGTAGGCTGCAGCAACAATCGCGGCGAGAAACCCGTCGGATCTGCGGTTCGTGCTGGGCGAGCCATGCGCTGCTGGCATCGCGCACCCGCCGTGGCAACTAGCTGACGACAACCTCGCCAAAGCCCAGGTTGCGGGCCTGCGACTCAATCGCCTGCATGCGTTCGTCGTTTGGAGAAGGGGAGTTCTCCATCGGTCCACGCACGCCAAAACGCCTGAACTTCATGAGACGAATGCGCGTCTGACCGACCTTCTCGCCAAGGGTTGCGGCAATGCCGTCAACTGCGGCTTCGGCGTCGTTCCAGCCTTCGGTCACGATGACGCGGACCTCTTCCAGCTTGTTTTGCTCGGCCAAAAATGCAAGATTTTTGCGGACCGTGACGCCATTTTCGCCGGTCAGGTGCTCAAACCACTGATCATCCCAAGCTTTAACGTCAAGCATGACGCCGCTCGAGAGGGCCAGTAGGTCGCGGTACTCAGTGAAGTCGATGGTGCCGTTTGAGTCGATGAGGCAGCTCAGACCAGCGGCGTTGCAGTAGGTGAAGAGCTCGTAGAGGAAGTCGGGGCGGAGCATGCATTCGCCGCCTGACGTGGTGATTCCGCGGATGAACGGCATGTTGGAAATGCAGCGATCGGCCACTTCTCGGGCGCTGAGCAGCTCAATCTTCGGAGTGGACTTGTGCTGGCACACCTTGATGCAGTTGTCGCAGTTGATGCAAATGGAGTTGTCCCACACAACCTTGCCGTCAGTCACGGACAGGGCGTGAGCTGGGCATGGTTTGACGCATGCCTGGCAGGAGATGCACTCTACCTGGGTCTCAGGGTTGTGGCAGTAGGCGCAGCGAATGTTGCAGCCTTGGAGGAAGATAGCGGTTCGGCTTCCTGGGCCATCTACCAGCGAGAAGGGAATAATCTTGTTGACAGGAGCAACACACCCAGTTGGATGTGCTGCTCCTGAATTGGTTGCTGGGACGCTTGCGGTTGCGGGACGCGCCGCTTCGCCGCGTGTTGCTCCCAAAGTCGTTTCTGTTGCAGTGGAGGTCACGATTGCGTAGCTCTTCTCGCTAGTCGCTCATGCGAACCTTGCGCTCGCCAAGGTGGTTGGCGGTGAAGTTGCCCAGGCCGTCGTGAGCGGTGTCCTGAAGAACAACGTCGCCGGACTGGAAC
This sequence comes from Atopobium sp. ICM42b, assembly GCA_000564995.1. Classification (GTDB taxonomy): domain Bacteria; phylum Actinomycetota; class Coriobacteriia; order Coriobacteriales; family Atopobiaceae; genus Lancefieldella. The sequence goes on along the minus strand of JDFH01000009.1, from coordinate 2,808 downwards.
TTCTTCATCTCAGAGCGCTTAGCCAGGAAGCCAGTGATGCGGACCAGGTCACCCTCGGAGCTGTAGAACGAGAGGTACTTGTCGTCGATGGAGAATGCGGCTTTGACCACGTCAACGACAGCGTCTGGATTGCGCTCAGCAGTTGGCTCAGCTGGGAAAATGTCGGAGACGCCGCTGTTGAAGAAGCGGTGCATGCGTGCGCTGTGGCGAATGTGGTCGTAGAGGTTTGCAGGCTCGTCGCCAACCTTGATGCGGACACCAGGGGTAACGCCCTGCTGATCGGAGAAGCCAGCCTGTGCATGCAGGGTGAAGCGACCGCCAAAGACCTCGGAGTAGACAGCGTCAAAGCTGTTGACCTGGTCGGCAATCTTGACCATGATCTGGTCGGCCAGCTCGTTGGCCTCGTCATCCTTGCCGTAGGTGCGGCTGCTATCAAGGTGTAGCAGCTCAGCGACGCACTCGCTCATACCGGCAACGCCAAACATGCCGCAGAAGCGCTCGCGAGAAATGAGGCCTTCCTTAGCCAGGAAGCTGGTCTCAAAGAAGTTGGAATCCTCAACAATAAAGCGGACGCGCTCGTTCATGAAGTTCAGGACCTCGCCAGTTGCGGTTGGCAGCAGGTTGTTCATGAAGTCGTCAACGTTGGTTGCAAGTTTTGCAAGGCCAGGGAGAAGCACGCGGCTCAAAGTGTAAGCGCCGCCGCCCATAGGAAGGACGTTGTAGCAGCTTACGACGGTGTACTCGCCAGGGTAGGTCTCTTTGTGGATGCGGTGGTTAGCAAAAGCAGGGTTGGAGCAGACCATGGTGGTCTTGACTGCCAGGCGCATGAACTCGTCGGAGGTTACCTCTGGGTCGTACTTGAGGGTGAAGTTTGGAACTGCGTTCATGAGCTCGCGGTCAACCTCAAGCAGCAGTCTACCTGCGCGAGTGTCCTCTGGACCAATGTTTGCGTGGCAGTAACCGCTTGCAACGGTGCGGTCAATGTGGTTTAGGAAGCGGCGCAGACGAGGCTTAATCTCTGCGTCGGTCATACCCTCCAGGAATGGATCAATGATCTTGTCCAGCTGGCCAACGTAGACAGGGCGGCTGGTGACAGAAGGAACGTTGTCGTAGAGAGCGGCTAGGCCCCAAAGCAGGTCATCAAGGGTTTCTGGCTTGTCAAAGCGCAAAAACTCGGAACCGTTCTGAGCAAATACCTGGTAGTCAGGGCAGATGTAGCGAGGACGGTAAGGAGCGTTGCCCTCACACATGTCGTCAAGAGCGTGAGCTGCAAAAAGACGGTCAAACTCAGCGGTGGTCTTAATAGGGTGCTCGGAGTTCTCGGCAGCCTGAGCCAGGTGCAGAACCTTCTGCTTGTACGAGAGGTTGTCGGAAGTGATGATGTCCATGAACTCGCTCATTAGTGCTCCTTACGTTAGTCGTGCGGTAACGGTTGTGTGTTTCGACGTTTACGTCGGTCGTTCCAAGTTATGGTGCACCGCGTTGCGCGGCGCGCTGCCTGGGGCGAGAAGAACGGTCTTGCCCAAGCGTTGTGCCAGGTACAGAGGTTAGTCCAGAAGGTGGGATTCTCCCTCGTGTTTCATTGCGTCGTCGAGGCGCTGGAACTGTCTCTCGGTAATGACAATCTTGCCGTGCTGAACAGAAACCATGCCCCTTTCCTTAAGCTCGTCGATGCCGCGGGCAACAGTTTTTGTGCTGGTACCAATCTTGTCTGCTAGCTCTTGCCTGGTCAGACGCACCGTAAACGGCCACTCAACAACGCCGCGGTGAATCTGATCGCGCGTCAGCTCGCTAAGCATGTACATCAGGCGCTTGGTTCCGCTCCAGGTCAGCAAGCTGCGCTCGTAGCCAGACTGACGTGTTAGATTCTTGATAATCCAGCGCGAGCGGGTGAGAAGCGCCTCAGGGTCCGAACGAATCCACTGCAGGTAGTCCTCGCGTGGAACCGAAATAAACTCGCAGCCGGAAGTTGCGGTGAGCGATCCCAGGTAAAACGGGCTCTCGCTAATAACTTCCATCTCACCAAAAGCAACGGGCGCACGATACTCGTCAATAACATACGTGCTACCTGCGGAATTATGCGACGTAGTGCGCACGGTACCGCGGCACAGAATGTACACGTTATCGACGCGGTCCAGCATGTGGACAAGGGTCTGTCCGGAATTAAGACGAATCTGCCTACAATGAGAAAGACGATTAGCGGGAACGCGAGAAGCCCATTTGATGATCTTCTTCCGAACATCAGAATCAAGACTGTCAAGGTAGGTTAGAACGTTCACACGAGACCTCGCTGTTCTTGCTTCGTGAGTCCTCATTACAGGACAGTTTTGGCTTAAGTTTGAGTAATTGTACCTGCTCCCTAAAATAAAAATAAGGACTTTTGTCCACTTTTTGAGATAATTTTCTTGAACGGTATTGGCTGCGATTAGGTTGCGATTAGGTTGCGGCCAACCAGTGGCCAACCAGCGGTCAGCCCACGGTCAAGCTGCCGCAAGATAGAAAAAGCCCCCACGTCAAATGAACTGCCTCCCATTTCTTGGACACGAGAAATGGGAGTCAGTTCAAAACACACCTAAGTCGGATAATCTGTTAAAAAGACGTATACATTACGCTGAAAATACCCCAATCATGCAGATTATCGTCATTAGATGTGTAAAATGCCCACATTTGAGCAGAATATCCGACTTAGGTGTGTTCCATAGAGACAGAATTTCCCAATAGTTAAATTTCTTATATAAGTCTATTCATGTATAAGCATATTAGATGAAGTTTATGCATAGAGATGCATATCAGGTAGTGCGACCGCCT
>JDFH01000008.1 GCA_000564995.1 Atopobium sp. ICM42b | reverse complement strand
AATGCGTTTTCAATACTATTGTGGTGAATACCTTTTGAAGGCATTAATCCATGGGTTATCAGTGATTGAATGATTACAGACCTAATAATCGAATAACCATAGTCTAGAGAAGGAGTCCAATCACTATTTCGTCGTGATCCATCCGTAATTAAAATTTTGAAGTAGGCCTGAGCCGCTACAGCTTCTCGGTTAGTTGCATCACCGGACTGTATTTTATCAATTAGCTTGCGAACTGAATGAAATGGAAGGTTTAAATATTCTAAACAGAGTGACTGGTTAAAAATTTTGGCAGAAACGATCGATTTCCATTGTTGCTTTTGTAAAGGCTTCTTCACATTAAATTGAAGGCTAATTAACTCGTTTTGCCGGCAATTACCCGTGAGGGGAAGAATAATTGCCGCTGGAATATGGTTAGTTCCACAACACAAAATACTTGCTTTATTTTTGCTAATTTCTGTTATAAGTCTTTCTGTAATGACAACTGCAGGATGATCAATAGTAATCATCCCTATATCTTCTATAGGGATAGAGATAATTCCTTCTTCATGTTTATCGATTTGAAGCTGAGAATGCTTACAGGATAAATATGCCGCTGACCGAATTGCTATTGAGTATTGCACAATTCACCTCTTAATAAGAAGCTTTCTGATACAATATGCGTATGTTTTGATTCATACTTTCTGGGAGATCGTACGGATCTAGACAAGGCCAAGCATTTTTATGCTTGAGCCGCAAACGAAGCCCGGGGTAACCCGGGCTAGTTTTTTTAAATTATATCAACTATCGTGAATTTTTTGGAGAAGTTTGTATAGTTTTCAAAATACTAAACCCTTGAATTCCCTGTTAAACAAGGAAAACAAGGGCTTGGTATTTTACTACCTGGGAGATCGTACGGTAATCAAGACGATGGACACGTTTACTTATATAACTGGTCTATTTTACTACCTGGGAGATCGTACGGTAATCAAGACCTCCTTAACAGCTTTATCAGTAAAAGTCACATTTTACTACCTGGGAGATCGTACGGTAATCAAGACAAAATAGAGTTGTAAAGGGTAAGCCAGCAGATTTTACTACCTGGGAGATCGTACGGTAATCAAGACCTAAAGTTTGCGTAACTGGTAGGCTAACACATTTTACTACCTGGGAGATCGTACGGTAATCAAGACACTTTGACGCTAGCGGTTACGCAGCTACTGATTTTACTACCTGGGAGATCGTACGGTAATCAAGACATTCAAGACGATGATGCATTTAGGCAGTTCATTTTACTACCTGGGAGATCGTACGGTAATCAAGACCTTGAGATTGCTCCATACCCTGGATACGTCATTTTACTACCTGGGAGATCGTACGGTAATCAAGACAACAATCGAATTGAAAGCGTCACTAACAAGATTTTACTACCTGGGAGATCGTACGGTAATCAAGACAAAGACTATGGCGTAAAAGTCACAGTCGGCATTTTACTACCTGGGAGATCGTACGGTAATCAAGACGCTCCGCTCATGTCGCCCCATGTATGATCCATTTTACTACCTGGGAGATCGTACGGTAATCAAGACAGACGGTCTAACAGTCATCAAAGGCATGGTATTTTACTACCTGGGAGATCGTACGGTAATCAAGACCAACTGGTATTGACGGTCTTCCAACGTCACATTTTACTACCTGGGAGATCGTACGGTAATCAAGACATCACATCATTTGGCGATGCTTTAAATGCGATTTTACTACCTGGGAGATCGTACGGTAATCAAGACAAAATAATGCGAGAACCCTTAGGGCTCAGAATTTTACTACCTGGGAGATCGTACGGTAATCAAGACCAGAAGGTTTGCAGAACCTATCAGCGTATGATTTTACTACCTGGGAGATCGTACGGTAATCAAGACATGGGCGGTTGCACTTATGATCGATGTTACCC
>JDFH01000007.1 GCA_000564995.1 Atopobium sp. ICM42b | reverse complement strand
GCCTAAAAGCCGACGCTAACACGCTGCAGAATCATAATCCCCCGCATATGAACTGCCTCCCATTTCTTGGACATAAGAAATGGGAGGCAGTTCGATGACAAGGCGTTTTACGTGTCAGACGTTACTCAAGCTCAAAGGCTCCTGTGTAGAGCTGGTAGTACGTTCCTCGCTTGGCGAGAAGTTCGTCGTGTGTACCGCGCTCAATAATGCGACCGTGGTCAAGTACGACAATAACATCTGCATTTCTAACCGTAGAAAGACGGTGAGCAATAACAAAGGTGGTGCGGTCGTACATCAGAGCGTCCATACCACGCTGGACAATTGCTTCAGTACGTGTGTCAATGCTGGAGGTAGCTTCGTCCAGAATCATGACGGGTGGATCTGCAACCGCAGCGCGGGCAATGGAGATGAGCTGGCGCTGTCCTTGGGAGAGGGCGCTGCCGTTGTCCTTAAGCATAGTGTGGTAACCCTCTGGAAGACGTCTGATAAAGTCATCGGCACCAGCAAGTTTTGCGGCCTTCACGCAGTCCTCATCAGTAGCATCAAGACGGCCGTAGCGGATGTTATCCAAGACGGTACCTGTAAAGAGATTGACGTCTTGCAGAACAATACCGAGAGCACGACGAAGAGCGCTCTTTCTAATCTTGTTAATGTTGATGCCGTCATAGCGAATCTTGCCGTCTTCAATGTCATAGAAGCGGTTGAGCAGGTTAGTAATGGTTGTTTTACCAGCACCTGTTGCGCCAACAAAGGCAACCTTCTGACCAGGTTTTGCATAAAGAGAAATATCATGCAACACGGTGTGGCCAGGCTCGTAGCCAAAGTCAACATCAAAGAGGCGAACGTCTCCCTTAACAGGGGTGTAAGTAACCGTGCCGTCACTGTGTGGATACTTCCAAGCCCAGTAACCGGTGCGGTATTCAGCTTCCTGAACTTTACCGTCAATGGTTTCTGCGTTGACTAAAGTAACGTAACCTTCTTCAGTCTCTACTGGTTCATCAAGTAGCTCAAAAACTCGGTTAGCACCAGCGATACCCATAACAACAGAGTTAATCTGACTAGAAATCTGGTTGATCTGAGCGGAGAACTGACGTGTCATGTTGAGGAAGGGGACAGCTACAGCAATGGTGAAAGGCAGTCCAGACAAAGAAACGTTTTGAATGTTCAGAGCAATAAACACACCAGAAACTACAGCAACTACAACGTACATAATGTTGCCCAGATTGTTGAGGATAGGCATAAGCGTGTTGGCATAAAGATTTGCATTTCTTGCAACAACCATCAGCTCATCGTTGATTTTGTCAAATGATTCAATAGTTTCTGCCTCATGACTAAAGACCTTAACGATCTTCTCGCCATTCATCATTTCCTGAATGTGACCCTCAACATCTGCGGTAGTTTTCTGAGTCTTAACAAAGTTTTTTGCGGACTTACCGCCAAGGTTTTTAGTAGCAAGACCCATCAAAGAGAAGCCAAACAGAACGACCATGGCCATAAGTGCGCTGTAGTAAAACATGATGAATACTACTGCGATGATAACCACAGAGGTAAAGAGGAGGTTTGGAAGACTGGTGCCAATCATCTGGCGCATTGCGTCAATATCATTGGTGTAATAGCTCATGATGTCGCCATTGAGGTGCGTATCAAAGTACCTAATAGGCAAGTCCTGCATATGGGAGAACATCTTTGAACGCCATTTTTGCAGAGCTCCCTGGGTGACAATAGCCATACCCTGGGTAGAGATGATATTCGCAAGAAGTCCAATGACGTAGAAGGTGGCGAGAAGAGCTACGTTCTGGAAGACTAAGCCTTCAGCAGAACTCCAGTCACCAGTATCAATAAAGTTAGAGATGATAGAGAGGATTCGTTCCAAGAAGACACTTGGGAGTGACTGCATAATTGCTTGGATAACAGCACCAAGGAGTGCTATAGGGAGAAGGACAGGATAGAACTCCCAGAGCATTTTAATGGTTCGAGTAAGAATTTTTCCCACGGGAAGCTTTGGTCTTGTGTTGTTTGTTTCTGTTGCCCTACTCATGAGAAGTCACCTCACCTTCCTGAGACTGATTTTCATCAACACTTTGCTTGTTCTGTGAGAAGTACACTTCGCGGTAGATTGGGTTATCTTTCAGGAGTTCTTCGTGCGTACCAATTGCGTTAACGCGACCGTTATCCAGAACAATAATCTTGTCAGATTCTTCGATACTGGAAGTACGCTGAGCAATGATGATCTTGGTGGTATCAGGCAAGAAATCTTTAAGACCAGAGCGAATTAAAGAATCTGTCTTTGTATCAACAGCACTGGTAGAGTCATCAAGAATAAGTACTTTTGGACGTCTAAGCAGTGCGCGCGCAATACAGAGTCGCTGCTTCTGACCACCAGAAACGTTGTTGCCACCCTGCTCGATATGAGTCTCATATTTATCAGGGAAGGTTTGAACAAAGCTATCAGCCTGAGCAAGACGAGCTGCCTCAAGAATCTCTTCATCGGTAGCGTCAGGGTTACCCCACAGGAGATTCTCTTTGATGGTACCGCTAAAGAGAACGTTTTTCTGAAGAACCATGGCAACAGCACCACGAAGAGTGTCAATGTCATAGTCTTTGACATTGTGTCCGCCAACAGAAACGCTACCAGCGGTTACATCGTATAAGCGAGGAATAAGCTGCACCAGCGTGGACTTTGCAGAACCGGTACCACCGATGATACCGATGACCTCACCAGAGTTGATGTGAAGATCTACACCAGACAGGGCTTCTCGACCCTCTGGACCGGAATAGGAGAATCCAACGTTCTCAAAATCAATGGATCCGTCTGTAACCTCGGTCAGAGGATTTTCTGGGTTGTTAATAGTGGAAGTTGCAAGAAGTACCTCACAGATGCGGCGAGCACCTTCTTCTGCAATGATGATCATGGCAAAGACAAAGGAAAGCATCATGAGTGACATAAGCATCATAAAGCCATACGTAATAAGCGAAGAAAGCTGTCCAACGCCAAATGCAGTTCCTTGAGAAGAGACAATCAGGTACGAGCCAAAGTACAGAATGAAGACAAACAGCACGTAAATAGTGAAGTTCATAAATGGAGAGTTCAGAGCCATGAGCCTCTCGGCTGCTGTAAAATCTTCGCGCAGCTCTTCTGAAGCTTTATCAAATTTCTGACGCTCAAAGTTTTCATTTACAAATGACTTAACAACGCGGATACCAGCCAAGTTTTCTTCAGCGGATTCATTGAGTGCGTCGTATCTCTTAAATACCTTTTTAAAAATAGGAATGACTCTAGAAATAATGAAGTAGAGGCCAATTCCTAGAAGAGGCATGACGGCAACAAAAATAATGGCAAGCCAGCCGCCCATGATAAAGCCGGCAATAAACGCTGCAATAAACATAAATGGAGCACGAACGGCCATGCGGATGAGCATCATAAATGCCATTTGTACGTTAGAAATATCCGTAGTAAGGCGTGTTACTAACGATGACGAAGAGAATGCATCAATAGTGGTAAACGAGAAATTTTGGATATTACGGAACATATCACGACGAAGATTGCGTGCAAAGCCCGTGGATGCTTTGGCAACAGAAATACCGGATAGTGTTCCAAACAGTAGCGACAGCATTGCCATAGCAGCAAGAACAGCGCCAGACTGAATGACAGCGTTTAGTTCTGCCCCCGTACGAAGCGTATCAACAAGATTGGCTGTTCTAAAAGGAATGAGGATTTCTAAGATGGTCTCAATTAACACAAAGAGAGGAGTGAGGATAGTGTCTCTTTTGAATTCACCGATACTCTTTGAAAGCACTAAAGCAATCTCTTTAATGGAAAGATTACTGACATCTACAATACCTGTCAGGGTAGAGGGAGCCAAGGTAGTATCTGCTTCAGATGTTTCAACCATGCTTTCAAGTTCTTCAGTTGAAGTTACTTCTTCTGACATGCTTTTTCTCCTTTCTCATCTCTGTTAATTGTGTCCCAATGTTCAACTAAACGATCTAGATATGCGCAGAATGTAACTTTTTCTTCATCTGAAAGAACCGACAAAGCCTGTGCTTCAAATGACTCGATGGCCTCTTGAGCTTCTTTTGCTTGTTTTCGACCTTCTTTTGTCAAAGAAAGAAGTGTTTGTCTGCGATCTTTGTCTACGCGCGTACGTTCAACAAGACCTTTTGCTTCAAGTTTGCTCACCATTTCTGAAAGAGATGCAGATGTATTCTTTGTCTTGGCGAGAAGATCTTTTTGGGTCATATCTCCATCACGATAGAGCGCAGTCAAAATAAATTGTTGACCGCCACGACATCCGCGCGTGATGTAAAGATAATGACCTAGATGGCCAAGATTGCGAATAATGTGCATCTCTTGAGTAGGTGAGGTTGATGCTTGATGCATGAGCACCTCCCGTAACAGAAATAATTCTTGCTAGGTATTTTACTCAAAAATCCTGAGATAGCAAGGTACTTAACAATTAAGTACCGAAGTTTTATTTTCTTGAAATAAAAGCAGGTAAATTACTTAAAGTTTCAGTGCCGTTCTTAAAGATAGGCAAAATTTGCAAAAATTCTTCTCACCACCGCACCAGGAGACACCTTGGGAACATTGTGAGGGCATCCTGGAATGAAGAGAAGTCGAGCGGTAGGAATTGCCTCAGCAATACGGCGAGTTTCCTCTGGATAAATCTCGTCGTACTCTCCTGCCATGACAACAACAGGAACGGAGATGTGTTCAAGGGACGCGGGGTCAATATGAGGGTTATCTACCATGAGTTCCAAATGCTCTGCAATACGAGCCGCCTCAGCAGGCGAGGGAACGGGATAGCCATCTTCTAGAACAGCACCTTCCCAACCTTGAGCTGCCCAACGTTTATTGCCCTTGATACTTTCATAGAGCCAGGTCATATCACCTAACGTGTCAGGCTCAAGATTTGCTCCGATAGATACGAGGGAGGCAACTACGTCTGGATAGTCACGTGCCAGAAGAAGACCAAGAATAGCTCCGTCAGAAAAGCCCACAATATGTGCAGATGAAATACCAAGCTGCCTCAGGACAACATACGCATCTTCTGCCATCTGCTCGTAGGTAAAGGCGGCAGTTCCTCGGGTGCTTAAACCCTGATCTCTTGAATCAATACCAATTGCGATGTAACCGCGGCTGCATACTTCATCAATGATGGTGCCAAAAATTCCGTGCTCTTCTCCATTTCCGTGGAGAAAAACAATGGGAGTTGCAAACGTATCATCGGGAACAGACGCCAAATAAGCCGCAGTTGAAGCGAGGTCTTCACAGGGTTTCTCGCCAGCAGAGGTGTGGGGAGTGTAGACAAACGTTGCAATTTCTGCGCCGTCATCAAGCAACACCTGAAGATGGCTCTTCAGGTGTGCTGTTGGCTTGCTATAAGGTTTTGGGCGGTAGACGGGCGGAAACTCAACCACGTATGCTCCTAGCTGCGCGTTTTAATTCTTCTGGCTGGGATGTGCTTTGAAGAAGTCAAAGCGAGGAGGAAGCTCTTCAAGCTGGTGCTCCTCTGCGCTCTGGCCAAGTTTTGCCGCAAGCTCTTTTGGACCCATAAAGGCGTTCTCCCAAGAGAAGAACTCCTCATGTGGGAAGTTGAGAGCATCTGCAATGCGCTCGCAGCCTTCCGGAACAGCCGGGTGCATAAGCAGTGTGATGGTCTTGAGCGCATAGAATGCATCAGCAAGTGCCTGGTCGTAGGCCTCGTCATTGCCCTGAGCGGCCTTGGAAGCCTCGCCCCAACGCTTGTTTTCTGCGCGAGCATACTCATCAACAGCGGCAAGTGCAGAGTGTGCGTCAAAGCCGTATGCAAGCTGCTCGTACTTCAGCAGAACCTCTTGAGCAGCATCGATAACTTCCTGGTGAGGCTCACTGATGGGCAGGTGACCACCACACGCATTGGCTGCACCATACAGGCAGCTACGAGCCATGCGGTTAAAGATGTTAGTGAGAAATGCTGACTCCTTGAGCGCTGGATCAACAACGCGAGGGTCATCCTTTACCAGAAGATCTGGCTCGCCGTCTTTGCCCTTCCTGGATACAGAGGTGTCAAAAGCCTTTGGCGAGAAGGACACGGCACGCTGATCAAGGCCAAGTGAGAGCCAGTGAGCGCGAAGCTGCTCTGGAGTGTAGAACTCAAGGAGCTCTTCAGCCATTGGAGGCTTGATAGCACCAGAGCTGGAAGCCTTCTTGTTCATGAAGAGAATGTGGTAGTTAGCAACGGGAGTATCGGTGATAAGACCCCAATCAAGTGCATCCCACAGCGGGTTCTGGACAATGCAGTAGAAGAAGATGTTGTCCTGACCAATGAACTGGTAGACAGCAGCATCGTCACTGCACCACCAATCGCGCCACTCGTCAGAAGAGTAGCGAGAACCACCGTTGCTAGCGTCTTCAGAAAGAGCAGCGCGTGTAAAGGTGATAGGAGCCCAGAGAGACTCAGTCCAAACCCAGATGGTAAGGTCTTTGAGATCTTCAATGTCTGGAGACTTAAGGCCCCAAGAAATGTTGCCCGTCATACGGTAAGGCAAAAGCGTCTTGCTTGTTCTAAAGCGGATTCCAGCCTCTTTGAGTTTCTCGCGAGCTTCATCTCTATCTTGCCAGTTTTCAAAAACAACAGAGAAGGAAGAAGCGTTACCTTCTGGCTCAATGACATTATGAGCTGGGAGGGAAGAGGCAACGCCGTCAAAGTCTTGGCGGTAGGAATTTTGAATGTAGATAATAGGCTCGGTCAGAGTCTCTTGAACGGTAGAGGTAACAACTGAGCGAATCTGTGGGTTGTTCTTCCACTTTTCTACCAGGTTGTTTAGAAACTCTTTGTATTGTGGCAGGTCAAAGTACCAGCTTGGTGCAGGACGAAGCTCTGGCGTGGTGCCGGTGAGCTGCGAAATAGGGGCAATGAGCTCCTCTGGGTTGAACTGATGACCCAGGTCGCATTCTTCTGCATAAGCCTTCTCTGACTTGCAGCCCTTAATAGGGCAACGTCCATTGACCTGGCGACCATTAAGGAATGTGTGAGCCTCGGTATCGTAAAACTGTTTAGTTGAGAGCTTGGAGAGTTTACCGCGCTCGTAGAGGCGGTGCATGATGCTGTCAGCCATCTCTTCGTGGATCTTTGCGGCGGGTTCTAGCGCGGAACCGCCGTAGAAATCAAGCGAGATATTGTAGGCGTTAAGAGCGCTTTTCTGCAGGTTGTGATTATGATTAACGTAATCAAGGATGGTACCCTCGTAGCCCTCTTCTTCAACCTTTTTGCGATAGCCCTCTGCAATAGGAGAGCCATAGCAATCAGTTCCCGAGATAAACAAAACGTTTTTCTGGCCAATTCGATCTCTTAAGAAACGAGCAAAGAAATCTGCTGGGACAAAGACGCCCGCAATGTGTCCAAAGTGGAGATTCTTATTACCGTAGGGCATACCACCGGTAATGACAGCGCGCTTAGGAAAATGAGGGCGGTTGTTCATGTCGTAGCTTTCGGCCATGGATACCTCGCAGTTGGAATTAGTAGATTACGCAAATTATCTTCTTATTCTAATCTTTTTTGATTCACTACACGAATAGATTCAGAAGTCGATACTATAGTGAGTAGAAATTATGTAAGGAGAGTTTGTGGGAAGAAAAAAGCCAAAGACAAGCCTTGAGTTTGTTCTAAAGGATCCACCAAAGTCTGTGGTGACGCCCTTCCTTGTGGCTGACCTTGCACTTTTGCTTATGTTTGTGTGTCATATTCCGCTGATGGTTATGGGAGAGCTCCCACCCAATGACATCCTTCCAGCCGTGTTGGGTCTTCTAGGAAGCATGTTGGCAGGCGGCTTGATTCTTGTGTGGATTGCCCGCGTCAATAAGCGAGATTTTAGGTCTTTGGGTCTTCGAGTAAGCTCCTGGCCAGGATTTATGCGCGGAGTTACCTTTGGCTTTTTGATGGTGCTGTTTACCTTTGGCTCTATCATGCTCATTGAAGGCTTTGATTTTAACTTCAACGCTTCCTATAACATTTTTGCTGCTCTCTTCTTACTTGTGGCAACCCTTATTGAGTCCGCAGCAGAAGAAATCTTGTTTAGAGGTTACCTACAAACTGGTGTTGCAGCTAAGAGTTCTTTCCCTGTAGCGCTTGTGCTTCAAGCAGTGCTCTTTACCGCAACGTATGGACTAACGCCTAACATCTCTATTGCCGCAGCAATCTCAGTCTTTTTGATGGGCATTCTTTATGGCTTGGTGTTTTGGCTTACCGATAATCTGCTCATGACCATTGCTATGCACTTTATTTGGAACTTTGTAACCGGCCCTATTCTGGGCATCTCGGTTACCACTACGCTTCTTCCTACCACGCTCTTAACAGCGTATCCTGCAGCATCTGAGTTTATCTCGGGTGGCGCCTACGGTATTGAAGCAAGCGTTGTTACCATTTTTGTATGCCTTGCTGCCTGCGCTATAGTAGGTTGGAAATGTTATAAGGCACAAGGCGAGAAGAACTAATGGCTTCAAACATGCTTCAGTCAATTGAGACTCTTTCAGTAGAGCCGGGAACACCGCTGCTGCTCCATGCATGCTGTGGTCCGTGCTCACTTGAGCCCTTAAAACATCTGAGGGAAGAAGGTTTTGAGCCAACCATCTGTTGGACTAATCCTAATATTCAGCCTGTTGAGGAGCATGATAAGCGTCTTCAAACCTTACTTACGTGGGCTCAAGAAGAGGCTCATGTTGAGGTGATTGTGGCAGGAGATCCGCGAGAGCAGTGGGAGCGAGCTGTGGCCCCTCAGGGATTTGAGCGAGACCGTCGCTGTCGTGCTTGTTACGCAATCCGCTTGGCAGAGAGTTGTCGTGTGGCGGCTGAGCGCGGGTTTGAATACGTTTCTACAACACTGGCTGTCTCGCCCTATCAGCTTTTTGATGCGTGCGAGGATGAGCTGGTGTCTATTGCGCATGCTCATGGACTGACGCCTGTATGGAGAGATTTCCGTCCGTATTACCCAGAGGCTACAAAAGAGTCTCGTGAGCTTGGTATGTATCGACAAAATTATTGCGGTTGCAGATATTCTGCGGCCGAGGCTCAGATAGAGCGTCATGAAGCTCGTGACGCAAGAAAGGCAGCACGTCATGCGAACTGACGATTTTGATTACAACCTTCCAGAAGAGCGTATTGCACAAGCTCCTGCTGAGCCAAGAGACTCTTGTAGGCTTTTGGTGCTGCATAGAGAAGATGGCCGCATAGAGCACAAGCACTTCACTGATATTGTGGAGTATCTTGAGCCGGGTGATTTGGTTGTAGTTAACCAGACGCGCGTTATGCCAGCTCGCCTTGTAGGTAAAAAGCAAAATACGGGCGGCGTCTCAGAAACGCTGCTTTTAAAACGTCGAGAAGATATTGATGCTCTTGGTGGCGTATGGGAGTGTCTGGTAAATCCTGGTAAGCGTCTAAAGCCTGGCGCAGTAATTGAATACCGTGCAGGTGGCTTGCATGCTCCTGACTCAGCTCCTGTTGTGTTGACGGGCACCATTGTGGACTTTGTTGACGACAACAGGGGAGGTCGCCTGGTGCGTTTTGAAGCACAGGGAGACCGTACCCTTGATGAGGCTATTCATGAGGCGGGCCACGTTCCACTGCCTCCGTATATTACACAGTACGAGGGAGACCCAGAGAAGTACCAGACGGTCTACGCTATGCAGGACGAGCATTCTGCTGCAGCTCCTACCGCGGGTCTTCACTTTACTCCTGAGCTCATTGAAACCATCAAAGCAAAGGGTGTTCAGTGGGCATCTGTTGAGCTAGAGGTGGGTATTGATACCTTCAGGTTGGTAACAGAGGACGATCCTACTAAGCACGTCATTCATACCGAGCGCTACCACGTAGCTCCAGAAGTTGTAGAAGCAGTAAAGGCTACCAAAGCCGCTGGTCATAAGGTTATTGCCATTGGTACTACCAGTGTTCGCTCGCTTGAAAGTGCTTGGGATAATCAGATTCCTTCAGCTGAGCCTCCTGTTGTTGCCCGTCGCTTTGAGGAGGCAGAAGACTCTGCTGCAGTGACTCATAAAGGCGATATGGTTGCTCGAGAGAATGCAACTACTAATCTGTACCTGATGCCAGGCTCTACATTCCACGTGGTAGATACTATGGTGACCAACTTCCATGTTCCACGTTCAACTTTGATGATGCTTGTTTCTGCCTTTGCAACGCGCGAGCAGATTATGGACGCCTATCAAAGTGCCATTGACGAGAAGTACCGCTTCTTGTCATTTGGTGATGCCATGATCATCATTTAGCGAGTTTGGTTACGTGACCATGACCCTTACGTTTAACTTGAGAGTTTAGATGTAGAAAAAGTGCCCACAGTATTGTGAGCACTTTTTCATACGATGATTTGTCTGGGCAAAGACTAAATTACCAGTTAAAAATCAGCCAAACAAAAGACGCAAGAATCGCTATCATGCCAAGAACAACAATGATGAAGCCAATGCGCTGACCACGAGTTGTCTCTCGAAGGATTTTCTCGCCAGTAATAAGCTCTTTAAGGGTGAGCTGCTTGGTATTGATGTTAATTACCTGCTCGTCAACAGACTTTCTGAGCTCCTCAGTAATTTCTGGTGTTGCATGAATTTCTTTAGCATCGTCAATAATCGACTGTGCTTCATCATGTTTATCTGCTGCTTCGTTAAAGATCTCCTTGGCTGTCTTAATTTTCTCTTCAAGACCCTCTATATCTTTGCTTAGAATCCTCTGACGAGCATTAGCCTCAGCTACTACGGCGTCATATTCTTGCTGTTTCTGCTCATAATCTTTGCGAGCTGCATCAATAGAAGACTCTGAGGACTCCAACGATTTGCCCTGGGTCCAGTAATGCGTTTGTGCCATCTCAAGTGAAGACTGGAAAGAGTTCTGTAGTTCCTCAACTTGCTTTTGGGCCTGCTCTGCACGAGCAAGCTCTGACTTAAGGTCTTCCTCAATGCGAACAATTGCATCGTGATTAGCGGCAGGGTCTGTCTTAAGACCAGCAAGCTCTTCTCTCAGAGAAAGCTGTCTTGCCTGGGAGTTTTCCAGTGCTTTATTTGCAGACGCTACAGCAGCATCGCGTTTCTCGGTAACTTCTTTAAGCTGAGCCTCGGCGTTTTTGACACCACGCTGCGCCTCAGAGATTGTCTTTGAGATATCATCTAGCCTGCCTTTTGCTGTGGCAGCAACTTCTTTGTAAGGCTTAATCTTTGCTTCGTCGTCAACTTTTTGCTGTTCAAGCTTCTGAATAAGCTGGTTTTTCTTAACCGTGAGAAGATCCACTTGCGTAGATTGATCACTCATGACCTGAGCGGTTTCTGCAAAAATTTTCTCTTGCTCAGCGATAATCTGGTCAAATGAGCTCTGTACGTAGTCTCTGTGTTCTAGATCTTGTTTGTCTTGAGCAAGGTGTTCTTGCATCTGCTTAAGCTCTTGCTTTGCAGAGTTTGTCTCTTTGGCAGCGTTGTGGACTTCTTTGGTAGCCTGGAAACCTTCTGCAACAGCGGTTGTGGCGCTCTCAAATGCGCTGCTAACACCTTTTGCTACAACCTGAGTAGTGTCCTTGGCAATCTTTTGAATGTCCTGGGATTTGCTGGGTTCAGGTGTGTCTGCAGACTCATTCTGCTCATTAGAAGTGGTTACTTGAGTATCTATCGTGTCCAATTCCTCAGGTTTTGAGTTTTGGATATCGTTTTCAGCCATGGTGAACCTCCTACAAGAGTTCCGACTTTTTATTTTTACCCTGTTTTTGAGCAAATCATAGTCTAATTTGGTTCTTTCTGGAAATAAGATTGGATATAATACGTTATGTTTTGTTACGATAGTAACGATTAATCGAGAATAACTCTCGAGTAGATTTTTGGTTTCCGGAAGGGGAGTCCACTTATGGTTTCAAAGCAGACTACTATCATCAATGCAACTGGTCTTCACGCTCGTCCAGCATCCGTCTTTGTTTCTGAGGCAAAGAAGTTTGAGAGCAACGTCACCATCAAGAATGTTGACAAGGACTCCGCACCAGTTAACGCTAAGTCCATCATGATGATTCTTGCTGCTGGCCTTGGTACTGGCACCAAGATTGAGATTGCATGCGACGGCGCTGACGAGCAGGCAGCCCTTGACGCTCTCGTTGCTCTTGTTGACAGCGGCTTCGGCGAGTAAGCTAACGGCTACATACTGTGCACGTCAAGCCCGGCTTTGCCGGGCTTTTTTCAAAGAGAGGTTAGTATGACATTTGTTGCAACATGGCTTGTAACTACTGTTGCTACGTTGGTGGCCTGCACCTTAATTCCAGGTCTAACTATTGTGGGAGGATCGTGGGCAGGTCCTATTCTGTTCTCGTTGGTGCTTGCAGCAGTTAACACGGGCATTAAGCCTGTTGTTAAGCTACTCTCATTGCCTATTAATGTGCTGACCCTAGGTATTTTCTCGCTCTTTATTAATGCTTTTATGCTTGAGCTTTCAAGTTTTATTTCTAGGAATTTGCTGCATGCGGGCGTTGCTATTGATTCTTTAGGCACCGCTATCCTGGGATCAATAGTTATCTCAATTGTCTCTTCAATTGTGATTAGCCTTACTGGTTTGAAGAAGGAGAACCTTTCCTAAGTTCCTTCTGGGCTTTATCCAGTTTGGCAAAGCTTTCTGAGATAGCAGAAGTTAGCTGAGAAATCTGGGAAGACTCAGTAATGTTTTCAATCAAAGATGTTGCGGATGCATTGACAAGCGAACCAAGGAGGTCAAAAAAGACTTCTTTGGTTTGCTTTTCTGTTTTAGTGAGTGCCGCAACAACAGGCTGTAAGTTTGCGGGCGAGCTAATAATGTCGCTGAAATAGACTGCTCCGCCTGCCGAAAGGGCGTCAAAGAGCTCGTTAGTAAAGTGCTCACGATCGGAGAGGGGGAGTTCTTTATACCAGTTGCTAAACGCCTCGTTAATCTTTTTACATTCCGGCTGGAAGTCGTCAGCAAACTCAAAGGTGTCGCGCATGACCTGCCATGAAACACCGTCGTGAGCCATCATACCTGTCTCGGAGCTTTTTACGATGAGCTTTGGAACAGCAGGATCATCAAAAATCATGCCAACTACACTAAACTCAGGCAAAATTCTGATGTATTTATCTCCAAGCACCTTGTGGGCTGTGGTGGGAAGAATTTCTGGACACATGTTAGGACCGTCGTTACTCCAGACGCGATCAATTGCGCCAAGCAGCTCTTCAGGACAGACTATTGCTGCGTATGCCGCAAGGTTGCCGCCCTTAGAGTGGCCACCAACCATAACATTTGCGCAGGTAGTGCTATTGCCTGCTGCAAGGTGTTCGCGAATACGTTTCTCAAGGTATAGTGCCGCCGACTTATCAGCGGACGTAACCTGGAAGCTAAGGTTAAGGTTTTCTCGCCAGCCAACCAGGGTACCGTCAGTTCCTCTAAAAGAAACAAACATCTGTCCTGTAGGAAGATAGGCGGTAAATGCTGCAAACTGCAGGTTTTTCTCGACATTAATGCGGTCTACATAGCGACCAAGTTCAATGTTGGCAAAGCGGGGAGCGTTGACCAGTGCTTCAAGGAAGGTTCCGTCAACGCGAGAAAATCCCGTGATAAGAGACGGATCGTCATCGAGTTTCTTCAGCATTTTGGCGCAAGCGTCACCAAGCAGAATGCGTTTCTCGCTACGCTCAGAAGGCACTATGCCGCCAAATCCCAGATAGGAAAGGATTGAGAGAATCAGGTTATCGACGTTGTTAAAAGGGTCATTCTCAAACGTCAGATCGCCGCGCCAGTGTAGATAGTCAACGACATTTGCCATGATGCCTCTTTCCTGCTGGTACTTTTCGTATACTAAGCATAGATGAAGTTTGATTGATTTGGGGAGAAGTCCGTGGAAAAAGCTACAGTTTCTTCAAAAGCAATTGCTACCAAGAAGCGCTTTGTTTTTGCAGATGTTCTTACCATTTTGGCAGGTATTGCTGTTGTTATGCTACATACCTCGCTTAATGTATTCTCGCTTGCCCACACAAAAACTTGGGCCTTCTCTTTAGCTCTGCAAGCAGCGTTTATTTACGCGGTACCCATCTTTTTTATGCTGAGTGGTATGAATTTGCTTGGGTATAGAAGCAAATACTCCACAAAGACATTTTTTATGAAGCGCGCAAGAAAGACGCTGATGGCGCTCATTTTTGGCAGCATAACGGTGTATTTGATGTATGTGCTTTTTCCTACAAAGTTTTGGGGTGCAGAGGAATTTGCTGCGAGCGCCAGCATTGCTGATTTTGTGAAGCGCTTTCTAACCAATAACGTAAACAGCACACTTTGGTTTATCTATACCATTTTGTATCTGTATCTTTTGACACCTGTGCTTTCTTTGGTAGTTCAAAAGAAGGAAACCCTGCTATATGTTATGGCGCTTACGCTCTTTGTGAGCTTTGGATTGCCGCTACTTGAGTTCATTGGCGTTCGCGGTGTTTACTTTGATCAGCTGTTTAGATGGGCTGCGTTTAACAGCGATGGCCTTTTCTACTATCTGCTGGGTTATTATGTTAAGACGTATTACGACGAACTTCCAAAATTTACTAAAAACAATCTTGTGCTTGCTGTAATTTTCTTACTTTCATCTGCGTCCATGTTTGGCTGGGGACTTATTGCTAACAACTTTGGAACCCCACTGACGCCAGAAATGACATATCAGAGTTATCCCATTACTATCAAAAACTTCCTTTGTGTAGTACAAGCGGCATCTTTGTTCTTGTTTGTGCTGAACCTTGAACCAAGTCTGCAGGAGCTTTCCGATGGTACCAAGAAGCGCATCAGCACGGTATCTGCTGGTGTTTTAGGAGTTTATCTGTTCCAGATTCCTGTTATTAACTTCTTGGGACTAAGACTTGGTCGATTCCCATACAGTTTGCTTGGAAATGCTTTTGTACGAGGCATCTTTGTTTTTGCAGTCACAATTGTTGTAGTTATGGCGTTCCAATGGCTGATGAGACAGATAAAGAAAGCTCAAAAGACTAGCACTAAGAACGCTTAAGCCTATTAGTTTTGAGCAGTGACTAGCGTAAGCGTTGCTTCTCCAGAAGCATTTGCTGTGCTTACGTCAACGTCAATGACGCTTGGTAGATTGCTTGCAATTTCTACAATTTGAGACACGCTGACTTCTTCAGAGAGCTTTCCGTTTGCTCGCTGCTCAAAGAGGGCACCTGCGAGTACACCACGCATATGTTTTGCGTTATGCGATACAACACTGCGCTTTCCCGTACTAGGATCTTCTCGCTGAACAACAACTTGCAACAACTCGCTAGGGTGCTTTGCCGATGGCGTCCACATCTTTCTGTATTCTCCCGAGCGGCAATCCACAACTATTTGATCCTTCAGAGCGGCGTTTAACAGGGGATTAAGCTGCTTTTTCCAGTAAGTTGCAACGGTACCAACGGTGGGCAGCTTGATTGAGGCAGACAGTCTATAGTTGGGGAGAAGATCGTGCGGTCTTACAACTCCCCAGAGACCAGAGAAAATCATGATTTCTGAGTTAAGGATATCTGCTGGTAATGTGACTGTTTTCTGCGTGTTTTCTAACGTGGCGTTTTCAAGTGTTTGGTTAAATTTTGCAGCTTCAAAAAGTACGCCAGTATAGAGATTGAGCGCGGTTGTGGTTGGAGCTTCATAGACGTCTAGGTTGTCGGCTATGTCACCGACGGTATTAGGACCAATTTTAAGCATCTGAGCTGCGTTTGCGTGGGAACATACCTGGTGTAAGTCCTTGATGAGTTCTTCTCGACAGCTGGTGAGTTCAGAACCAAACAAAAGTGATGAAAGATTAAGAGAAGGTCCCGAGGTGGGAGCGGTTTTTCCTGATGATGGAGGAAGCAAAATAATCATGAAAATCCTTTTGATACGGGATTTTTAGTTGTTGTTTAGTTTGATTCTAATTTATGTCCGGTGTGCGTGGTAACTTTAGAAGTAAGAAAAATCGGAGAGGTGACGTATGGGCTTGCTTCTGTACAAACAACAAACAGGTGCTTTCTTATCAAACTCTGTTAAAGAGCAGTTAGAGACTTCGCTTGAGAGGTGGGGTTCTGCTCAGCTTATAGTGCCTTCTTCCGATGCTGTGCTGTTGGTTAAGAGGAAGCTTGGAGCCATCCAAGAGCTTTCTGTTGGCGTGAATGTTTCAACTTTTGATGAGTGGATGCGCGATCAATGGAAGCTGTATGGAAGCTCTGATCGTCTGCTTTCAAATACGCTTCGCAAGGTATTTTTCCAGCAGGTTTTAGATGGAATGTCTACCGATGAGCTGGGTCCTTTGAATGCTGGCAAGGGTACGGTGGAGCTTCTCTCTAAGCTTGCTCCAGAGTATCTTACAGAGCTTGATCAGATTATGACCTCTGGTCAACTTTCTGCTGGTCAGATGAGTGCCTGTAAGGTACTAGAGCGCTACAAGGCGCTGCTTGAAGAAAAGTCTTATATCGAGGTGTGTCAGTGTCTGGATTACCTGCTGCAGTCCATTCCAGCGCAAGGACCTGCACTGGTTTTCTCGCGAGTTGAAGATCTTTCGGAGGCGCGTCTTAAGTTTGTGCGCAAGCTGTCGCAGAAGCGTGAGGTGTCGTTTTCTCTCTACGTGCCCGAAGGACCTGCAGGTTATGCGGCAGAGCAGCAGCTGGAGTTGGTCGGCGGCCCGGGATGCGATTGTCGTGTGAATGCGGAGCCGGCGCCAGCCTCAAAAAGTCAGGAGCTCAACGATCTTCTCGCCAGGGTGTTCAGGGCCAAGGAGGGCAGTGAGGTTACGCCGAGCGGTGCAGTAACGTTTTTGTCGCCGCTGGGTCAGCATGCCGAGGCAGAGTCTATCAGCAGGTATATCTCTCAGCGCGTTGAGTCTGGTAACAAGAGCTTTGTGGTGTACACCTCAGATTCACAAAGGGTTTGGGACGCGCTCTCGCAAAAGCTTGCAGCTAAGGGGATTGCTGCTCACTATAAGCGTTCGGTGCGTATTCAAGACTCGCTTGCAGGACGTGCGTTTGCTAGCTTGATTGATGCGTACGTCACGCTCAGTGAACGCTCAGAGCTCGAGAAAAACATTGACTACCAGGCATCTGACCATCAGATGGGGGATATGTCGTGGTGGCCTCCACGTACTCTTACGGACTATCTGATTTCACCTATTTCAGGCATAAGTGTTGAGCGTGCGTGGATGCTGGATAAGAGTTGGCGCGGTAATAGAACGCTGTATGCCACCAGAGTGCTTGAGACGCTTTCTAAGGCGGCTATGAGCTCGCGTTTGTGCGCAGAGACCATCAAGAGCCTTGAGCTTGGCAGAATTGGCTCTGCTGCTCAGCGCATTATTGAATACCTTTCTGCAGAAACATCTGATGAGCAGTCAGAGGCTGCTCAGTCTAATGAGTTGACACTTCAGTCTCTTCAAAATCAAGAGTCGCTTAAGGTAATGAGTAAGATTGTTTCTTCTGCTCAGGAGCTGCATGAGGCAGGACTAAAGCTCTCTCCTCAGACACTTAAATCTTTTATTGACCTCTGCAAAGATCAGATGGTCATGATGCCTGTTTCTAATGGTATCCAGTCTGATATTCAGGTGCTAATCGCTCCTGTAAGCCAAGCTCATTCTTTTGAGCCACATTCTTTTGATGCCGTTATTTTCCAGGGTATGGATACGTTGAATTTTGGCGTCAAAGCATCAGACGGTGCGCTTCAAGAGTTTGTTCGCCATGCAAGCCAAATGCCTAAGGTATCAGAGTTTGCACGATATCAAAGAGATTTTTATACGGCGCTTACAACTGCTTCCATCAGCGTTGCGTTTGAGAAGGTTGAGCAAAAAGATGTCTTTAATGCAGTAGCTCTCAGTGAGGTTAAAGCATGCTATCCCAAAGACTATGCAAAGAAGACAGGGGTTGCACGCGGAGAAGAAGATGTGCTGGTAAACCTGTTGCCTCAAGCTACTGATCCAGAACGTGTTGCAGAACTCCCAACAATCGAATCTGGTGAGATCGATCCTAAGCTCAAAAACATTGTGGTACTTCCACGTCATTTGACGAGGGAGACTCTTGAGCAGGAATTACAAGGTCTTATAGAGGTCTCGCGAGAAGGTCTACCACTTCTTTCTGCTTCTCAGATTGAAACGTATCTTGAGTGTCCCTACAAATGGTTCACGCAACGTCGAATCAAAATTTCTCAGGTAGACACTGACTTTGCCCCAATGCAGATAGGAACCTTTATCCATCGTGTTTTGGAGCTAACACACGCAACACTTTTAGCTGAAGCACTTGGTTGTGATGTGGCTGAAGTTGATTCAGTGGTTGAATCTGCACTTTTGCAAGACATTCCTGGCTCTAGGATTACATCTGATAACCTAGATCATGCAAAACAAGTGTTAGACAGCTGTTTTGCTCAGGTGTGGGATGAGCAGTTCAACAACATTAACCGAGCATCTTCAAATGAGCTTATTCCGCATAGCATTCAAGAAAGAAAACAGGTTGAGAATATACGAGAAGATCTCAAGGATCTTCTTGAGTTTGAAGCTTCGCACTTTATTGGCTATCAGCCCAGATTCTTTGAGCTTCGTTTTGGTAGAGAAGAAAACGTTGTTGAGTATGCGGGAGCTCAATTTACTGGCTCGATTGACCGCGTAGATGTAAACGCTCATGGTCAGGCACTTATTATTGACTATAAACACAAGGCCACAAAAGATTTGAAGGCTTATTCAGCAAAGTTAAGTCTGGATAGTGAGCTCTCAAAAGAGATTCTGCCAAGGCATGTACAGTCTGCAATATATGCTCAGATTATGAGAAAACAGCTCACCAAGTATAAGCTTGAGCCAGTTGCTGCAATTTATCTGGGCACCAAAGAGCAAAAAGATAAGCCTTCATTTGCTCTTGCAGGCATGGCAACAGAAGCGGCAACAGAACATATTTGGAACATACATCCGGAAGATAAAAAGCTTAGGGACCAGGCGGTTATGGTTGTGTCTCAAAACTCAGCGGAGTTTGCAGACTACTTGGATGCTTGGGAGAGTTTAATTGCTCAGAAGGTCCAAGCCATGCTTTCTGGAGATGTTCGAGCCAATCCTTGCGATAAGGATGCATGTAGGTATTGTCCAGTAAAACTGTGTGACAAGAGGAGGTAAGCTACTATGGCTGACACACGTTATACGCCTGGTCAAGAGAAGACCATCAAGACGCTTGATAAACCTCTTTTTGTTGCAGCAGGTGCTGGTTCAGGAAAAACTTTTACGCTTACACAGAGAATTGTGTGGGCCTTAAAAGAAGGCTCTGGAACAGACGGAAAGCCGTACCTGAGTAGTCTTGACCAGGCATTGATTATTACGTTTACCAATGCCGCAGCTACAGAAATTAAAGAGCGCGTTAGGGAAGCTCTAGAAAAAGAAGGCCTGCATAGCGCTGCGTTGCAGGTTGATGATGCATGGATTAGTACGATCCACGGTATGTGCAGCAGAATTTTAAAGATTCATGCACTTGATTTAGGTCTTGATCCTGAGTTTGAAATCATTGACGACATGACCAGAAATCAGCTGGTCAATATATCTATTGAAGAAGTACTCAGAGAGCTTTCTCAAGATGAAAGCTCTGCTGAGTTTCTCTCAATCTATGCAGGGAACAGAGATGCACTGAAGTCTCGTATTGAAACGCTGATTTCATATGCTCAGTCATCTCCTGTAGGAATGGATGCTATTTCGTTTGTAGGGGATAGCTCTGACCTGGAAGTTCTAAAAGCGGAGCTTGAGAATCTCTGTGGTGCACTTGAAGCGCTAAAGGGTGCAATTGCTGCCACAAAACCAGATGAAGTAGAGCAGTTACAAAGTGTTCAATCTGAGCTTTCAAGTAAATTGCAGCAACACTTGTTTCTCTCGCTCACTGATTTTGACCAGGCGTTTTGGGAGGCTCTGGGAAAAGCCGTTAAGGCCATCCGTTCTTCAAAAGAAATAAAAAATGTAAAAGATGAAGCTGTATACCGGCTTAAGGTTTGTAGCGCTTTATTTGGACTTATTCAGGACATGTCTGAGGGTCAGAGTCTAAAAGATGTTACAGAGCAGGTCTACAAGCTCTTTAAACAGAAGAAACTTGCTGTTGGCGGCCTTGATAACGATGACCTTTTGCATCTAACGGCAAAGGTATTCGAAGAGCATCCAGAGATTGCAGCTGTTTACACGGATAAATTCAAGCTCGTAATGGTTGATGAGTTCCAAGATACGGACCAGCAACAGGTGCAGATGATTAAGAGTCTCTCAGGTAAAGATGCTCAATATCTCACAACAGTTGGTGATGCGCAGCAGTCAATCTATCGATTCCGCGGTGCTGATGTTGATGTGTTCTTTAGACGTCAAGCAGAGGTTTCAGAAGATTTGCAACCCCGTCTTGTAGATAATTTCCGCAGTCACAACGAAATTTTGCGATTTGTTGCAAAGGTTTGCAGCGCTGACGGCATGATTCCTAACTTTATGGATCTGTCTGCTGGGCGAGAAGAACCTGCAACTCCGTTCATTGCTCATTCGCCACGCGTATATTTTGAAGTCACAAAATTTGAAAAGTCAGGAAATTCTAAGCCAGGCGATGACGTTACAAGAAGCCAGCTTGTTGCGTATCAACTTGCAGATAGAATCAACACGCTTATGCAGGATGAGAAGATCCAAGCAAAAGATGTTGCAATTTTGATGAAATCAGTTAAAAAGGCACAGCCCTATATTGAGGCACTTCGTACCTTTGGAATTGAAAGCGTGGTCTCTGGAGCTTCAACGTTTGGTGAGCAGCCTGAGGTTCAGCTGATTGGTAGTCTTTTACAAGCACTCGCAAATATGTACGATTCATACGAGGGACTGTTTCCTGTACTCTCGAGTGAGATTTTTAGTCTTGATGCATCTGACCTGCTTCTCTTGGGCACTAATTTTGGAGAAAATGGTCAGAGGATTACCAATAGAGATATTGCAGAGTCAGTGGTAAATGATGCATTCAATCCACCTTTTGAGGTAAGTCCAAAGCTCAAAAATGCTTTAGAGGTGTTGAGTAACGCTCGTAGCTCTCTTTCAAACAAGAGAGTTTCAGACGTTATTAAAAAGGTAGTTCTTGATGCTGGATGGATTTCTCGCCTTCAAAAGATGGGAAATGAGGGGCAGTCAAAGATTGCAAATATCTTTGCAGCTCTTGAACAAATTGATAGCTTGCAAAAGGAGCTGAGCATTGGCGTAGCTTCAGTCGCAAAAGCGTTTAGTCAATGGTGTGATACAGCTAAAGAGTCACCAAAGGTGCTTCACTGCAGCACTCAAAATGCGGTTACCTTTATGACTATTCATGCTTCTAAGGGATTGGAATTTCCTGTTGTTGCTGTTGTAGGAGCTGTTTCTGGTCCTAAGGCAGGCGCTGGTAGTGAACCATTTTTGCATGTTAGAAAAGACGATTCGTATCAGATTGCATTCTCAAGCAGTTCTAAAAAACTTCATGAATTGTATGATGGCTGTCATGAGGTCCCTACAAGCCTTGATGAGTGTAAGAGTCTTCTTGAGTGGAGAATGTTCCTGGAAACTCAAGAGAATGAGTTTGAAGAGCAGGAGCAGAACCGCCGTCTGTATGTTGCTTTGACGCGAGCTCGTGAAGCAGTCATTCTTACTTCAACCATCGACCTTACTAAAGAGGGAATTAGTCCTCGTTATACGCGCAAAATTACAAATGCCTTGTTTGAAGAGCCTCCACTTTCTGCTGGTGAGCATCAGTTTGAATATGGTGGAAATCTTGCTGGTTGTATGCGTGTGGTTCAGGGTTCTGGCAAGAAGGATGAGCCAATTCAGGTTGAAGGTTTAGAGTTGGTTGAACCTTCTGATTGCAACCCAAGTGAAGAGGAAAACTCTCAGGCTGTTGAAACGTTTGACCTCTATGAGAAGGTAAGACTAAGTGTTACCTCAGAAACTACTTATGACCAGCGAAAAGGCTTCTTTAGTTATTCTTCTGCTCACCAACAAATGGCAGAGAACTTTAAGGGCGAGAATAACAAGGCGCTTGAGGAAGGGTGTCAGGCACAAAGCCTGGAATATGATACAGATAACCCTCAACCAGCGGCTGAGACTTCCGTTGTGTTGCCTGGCACATTAGCTGACGATGGAGTAGATCCAACAAGCCTCGGCTCAGCCTTCCACGAGCTTGCTCAGATTATGGTTGAGACTCAGTCTAAGGTTGATGAGAAAACTATTGATAGATTGTGCTTGAAGAACAGCGTTCCTCAGCGCGCGATATCACGAGTCAAACAAGCACTTGAATTGTGGAGTAACTCTGCAATTAGACAAGCAGCATTAGCTCATGATGTAGTTATTGCGGAGTCTCCCTTTACGCTACAGGTTGATTCTAAATATGGGAACTATGTAGAAGGAGCCATCGATCTTCTCGCTTATAATAAGGGAAGCAAAGATGCGCTGGTAGTTGACTATAAAACAGGCGATAAAGGCCTTAGTGCAACTCAGATTTATGAGCATCATCAGATGCAAGCAAACTTCTATGCCTACGTCTTGATGCAGCACGGATTTACTAAGGTTGAGTGCGCATTTGTTTGTGTTGAGGTTGAAGAAGCTGGTCAGCCGCACGTTGCTCGTTACACATTTGATGTAAACCATCAACCATGGCTTTAAGGAGGCAAGAACGTGCCTTTTGCACATGTTGTTTTAGACATACCAACTCGTGCTCTTTCTGGCACGTTTGATTACGCCATTCCAGAATCTTTGGAAGAGATTGCGGTTGTGGGAACAACGGTCTTGGTACCGTTTTCTCACAGGCAGGTTGTTGGCTACGTTGTGGGTGTCTCAGACCGTGTGTCTTCAGGTTTAGATGTTTCGCGCGTCCTTCCAATAACACAAGTTCTAGCAGATTCAGCGTTTGATGAGCAGTCTGCACAGGTAGCAGAATGGATGAGCAAAGAATATGCCTGTAGTTACGCAGATGCATTGCATCCGTTCTTAGCGCCTGGCCAAAAGGTTAAAGTCACCAGAAAAGACGCAGAATCTCCTTGGCAGCTTGTGTGTGAGAAGTCCGGTCCTGTTGATGAGCGATGGGTTGAGCTGACAGAAAAGGCGGCTGACTTTACGCCTGCGGCAAATGCAAGCAAGCAGCGATCGGTGCTTGAGGCTCTGGCGCAAGGCGCCATGAGGTTATCCGAGCTCTCGGCCACAATCCCAGGAGCTCGCAGTGTAGTAACTGCACTGCAGAAAAAAGGCGTCGTTGAGGTGCGCGCACAGCGACAAATTCGTGGAAGCCAGGAGGGTCTGGGAACCACGCTTTCAAGTGGCGTAGCACCTCGTCCTCAGCAACTTACTGAGGGGCAAGAGTCTGCTCTTGCAGCAATCGAGACTGCACAAACTGCTGCTCAGGGCGATATTGTGCTTATTGATGGTGTAACGGGCTCAGGTAAAACCGAGGTGTATCTCTCCGCTATTGAAAAGACCTTAGCGGCTGGCAAGGGTGCTGTGGTGCTTGTCCCAGAGATTTCTCTTACCGCGCAAACAGTAGGCCGATTCCGTTCACGTTTTGGTGAGCAGGTGGCCGTTCTTCACTCAAAGCTTTCACTTGGTGAGCGTTTTGACCAGTGGGATTTAATCAGGCAGGGTAGGGCGCGCGTGGTAGTAGGTGCACGATCTGCTCTGTTTGCGCCCATCCAAAACCCTGGACTGTACATCATCGACGAGGAACACGAGGCTTCATATAAGCAAGATTCGCTCCCACGCTATCACGCGAGAGAAGTTGCTGCTCAGATGGCGCGTCTTCGCGGTGCTGCGCTGGTGCTTGGTTCTGCAACACCTTCGCTTGAGAGCTTATATCGAACGGCTCAAGGAAGTTGGCGTGGCACTAACTGGACTCGCGTTGCCATGACCGAGAGGCCTGGCGTGGCGGTTCTTCCGCAGGTCCAGGTAGTTGATATGGCTTCCCAGTTCAAAAACGGAGGCAGATCGGTCTTCTCGGCAGCTCTTGCTGAGGCTTTGCAGGAGACAACAGAACGTGGCGAGAAAAGCGTTCTACTCCTTAATCGTCGAGGATTCGCAAACTTTTTGATGTGTCGTGAGTGTGGCTGTGTGCCCGAGTGTCCGCACTGCTCGACGTCTCTCACGTATCATGAGCGCACGCATTCTCTGGTTTGTCACAGTTGCGGCAGACAGTGGTCTCAGCATGCGTATCCTAACCCTTCCAGCAAATGTCCAAACTGCGGCAGCCGTTATATGGGTGCATATGGTGTGGGAACACAGCGTGTAGAAGATGAGCTCAAGCTTCTGCTTGGCAGCGATGCGCCAATTATTCGTATGGACGCCGATACTACGGCCAAAAAGGGCGAACATCAGCGTCTTCTTGAGCTTTTTGATGCAACCCCTGGAGCGGTGCTCATTGGTACGCAGATGATTGCAAAGGGCCTGGATTTCCCTGATGTCACCTTGGTTGGCGTTATCAATGCCGATACCATGCTTAAGTTGCCAGATTTTAGGGCGGCAGAGAGAACATTTGACTTGCTAGAGCAGGTTGCTGGTCGTGCGGGCAGGGGAGAAAAGCCAGGTAAGGTCATCATTCAGTCGTACTGGTCAACACATCCGGCTATTGCTTCTGTAGTTACACATGACAGACGCCCGTTTCTTGATGCAGAGCTTAAAGAGAGAAGAGAAGGGGCTTACCCGCCCTTCTCGCGTTTGTCTAATGTGCTTTTTTGGGGCGCCTCAGAAAAAGAAGTTCGCCGCGTCGCAGATCAGATGGCAGAGGCTCTTCACGCGAAGTTAGATTTACAGTCAGGATGGGAGATTTTGGGTCCTGCTGATTGTGTAAAAGCCAAGGTAAAAGATAAGTATCGCAGGCATATTTTGGTAAAGGCCCCCGTGGATGCTCAGGTAGGAGAAATTCTTTCTGAATGTGCTGCTTCACTTGATAAAAGAGTGGGTATCAACATGACATTAGATGTTGATGCTTACGACATGATGTAAGGAAAGTTATGAGTTCTGAAGCTGATGATATGGTGCTTTGGCCAGACCCTCGTCTGAGCCAAGAGTGCGAAGAGATTGACGATATTAACGACGATGTTCGCAAGATGGCCGAGCATATGCTCAAGGTTATGTATGCCACCGATGGCGTTGGTCTTGCGGGCCCTCAGGTTGGCTATATGAAACGTATGGTAGTCATCGATGTTGATTATCCAAACGGTCAAGAGAACCCTTTTGTGCTCATTAATCCAGAGATTAAAGTTGCAGATGGCGAGCCTCGTGTATATGAAGAGGGCTGCCTTTCGTTCCCAGGCATTACCGTTCCGGTTACGCGCCCAAGTCATGTTGTTGTTCACGCATATAACCTCGATGGTGATCTGATGCGTTATGAGGCAGAAGGAGATCTTCTCGCCGTTTGTTTGCAGCATGAGATTGACCACATCAACGGCATAACCATGCCAGATCACCTGGGACCAGGTGCTCGTATGGAGATACTGCAGGAGTATAAAGAGGCACTGGCTTCTGGCGCCCGTCCTGGTCAAACTGACTATTAGGAGTTGGCATGCGCGTAGTCTTTATGGGAACTCCAGATTTTGCTGTTCCGTCGCTCAAAAAACTTGCCCATGATCACCAGGTTGCTTTGGTTATTACAAGGCCAGATGCCGTTCGCGGTCGTGGCAAAACGCTTGAGCCGTCTCCCGTAAAAGAATGCGCACAAGAGCTTGGATTACCCGTTCTTGAGGCAAACCGCATGACTCCAGAAGTAATTTCTTCCATGCAAGCGGTACAACCAGAAGCGCTCTGTGTGGTTGCTTTTGGCTGTATTTTGCCAGATGAAGTTATCTCTCTTGCACCTTATGGTGCTCTGAATGTACACGCGTCGCTGCTGCCTCGCTGGCGAGGAGCCGCTCCAATTCAGCGTGCTATCCTTGCTGGTGACGTTGTCGCTGGCGTTTCTATCATGAAAATTGCGCACGAGCTTGATGCAGGAGATTGGTGCAAGCAAGCATCGTGTGAGGTCGGCTCCAAAAATACCGAGCAGCTCACTGACGCTCTAGCACATTTGGGTGCTGACGCACTGTCTGAGGCTCTTTCTGAGCTCAAGGAAGGCTCTCTTGAGTGGCATGTACAGGATGAGCGAGAAGTAACGTTTGCTCCTAAAGTTACTAAGCAAGAAATGAAGCTTGCTCCAGAAGATTCAGCCCAGGTAAATGCGTTGAGGGTTCAAGCTTCTTCTGATACAGCTCCTGCGCGCGCTTCGGTTGGTGGCAGATCTTTGCGTGTTCTCTCCGCTCAGCTAGCTCCAAGTGAAGCCTCTGTTGCCCAAGGTCAGGTTGCTCTTCAAGATCATAGGTTGTTCCTTGGCTGTGCTGAAGGAACTCTTGAGCTTCTTGAGGTGCGTCCAGATGGCAAGCGCTCTATGGATGCAAAATCATTTGCCGCAGGACTTCAGAAGTCCCAGATGACCTGGCAGATGCTTCAATAATGGCCACCTTAACTCCTGCTCGAAGAGTGGCCTATCAGGCATTCTTTGAGTGTAGACGCAATAATTTACGTATTCGTGATTACTTACGAGAGTCAAAAGATTTCTTGGAACTCTCTGTACAAGACAAAGCTTTTGCTACTCGTCTTGCACTAGGGGCTACCCTCACAAAGGGCAAACTTGATCAAGCTCTGAGGAATCATCTTAAGTCAGGTATTCATCTAGAGCCAAAGGTACAGGACGCTCTCCGTATTGCTGTATTTGAGGTTTTATATTTAGAGACTAGACGTGACGCCGTCATTAGCCAAGGTGTTGAGCTGGTAAAGTCTATCTCAAAGCGTTCTTCTGGTCTTGCAAATGCTGTGCTTAGAAAAATTTCTGAAAAAGAAGCTCAGCTGACGCGCGCGAAAAACCCGAAAACTCCTTCAGAGCTTTCGTGGGCGTCAGGCATTCCTGAGTGGATTTGTTTGGAGATTATTGAGTCGCTGGGAGAGTCTGCCGCTCAAAAGCTCATTCTTAATTTAAAGAACCCAGCTCCTGTGTATGTTCTACAAAGAAACGTATCAGAACAACAATTGCAGAGCAGCTCTTTAGAGCTACAGCAAACAGTTCTTCCAGATGTGTATGAGGTAAAAAATCCTGCTCAACTGAACGTTGACGCATATGTAAAGAAAGTTCAGCTTGTTCCTGCAGATTTAGCTTCTCAGCTTGTGGCACTTCTCGCGGCATCCTATGTAGACCAAGATATGCTTGAGGTTGGACAGGGTAGAGGGACCAAATCTTTGTTGCTCTCTCATGCATTTGAGGTGCTAGATAAAGAGAATCCCCACATCACCGCTGTTGAGCTTGTAAAAGGAAAGTCCCACGTTTCAAAAAGAAGATTGAAGACCGCTGGACTTTCAGATCAGGTTACATCACTCACGTTTGATGCCACACAGTTTGTATCACCAGAGGTTCCAGAGGAGCTTAATCAAAGCTTTGACGTGGTGTTTATTGATGCTCCATGCTCTGGTTTGGGTACGCTTCGTCGTCACCCAGAGATTGCATGGAACCTGTCTTCAGAAAGCCTGTATGACGGAGGAGAACTTACTGTCTTGCAGACCAAACTCTTGCAAAGCTGTAGCAGTCGTGTAGAGGTGGGTGGCTTTATAGTCTATGCAACGTGCTCACTCTCAAATTCAGAGAATCAGCAGGTTGTAGATGATTTTCTTGCAAGTCCAGAAGGCTCTCAGTTTGAGGTGCAAAGCCTTTTTGAGTGTCCTGCGCGTGCACGTTTAACACCAGAAGCGCAAGAGTTTCTCGATACATGCATACGCCAGAGGGATTTTTGCAGACGGCTTTTGCCTCCGCCGATTGCGATGCCCACTTTATGGCGGTGCTCAAACGCAAATAAAAAGCTCTTGTTGTGTTGTCCAACAAGAGCTTCACAAATACGATTTATGAGCGGTCCAGAGAGCCAAAAAGCGTGGAATTACTTTCCTTTGCTATCGGTGTTATAAAAACCGCTGCCCTTAAAGACAATGGTTGAGGTGTTGTAAACGCGCTCAGTCTCGTGTCCGCATTTTGGGCACTGAGGAGCTTCAATCTTCAGGCTCATTGGGCGCTCAATCTCAAAGGTATTGTCGCAGTGTGTGCAATGATAGCTATAACGTGCCATGCATCCTCCATGAAAACAATTTATAAACGTGAGATACTTTACCCTACTTAGAGTAGATATTTCACGATTGCAACTAATAAGTTTGTTTACGGAGGCATTATGCAGGTGACCGGTGCAATTTTTGATTGCGATGGAACTCTTGTTGATTCAATGCGCGTTTGGCATAACGTTTTTGGCGCTGTTCTTCCTAAATATGGCAAGACTATTGATTCGGATATTTTTGACCGCGTAGAGGCTGTTTCCCTCATTGGTGGATGTCAGATTTGCGTTGATGAACTGGATTTGCCTATTACAGCGGAAGCTTTGTATGAAGAGTTCTGCGCGTACGTAATTGATCAGTACCAACATCATGTTTCAATCATTCCCGGTGCAAAGGAGTTCTTACAGGAGCTCTACGATGCAGGTATTCCTATGGCCGTTGCTTCGTCAACTCCCGTGCGAGAAGTTCGTGCAGCTCTGGCAGCTCAAGGTATTGAGCACCTCTTCAAAACAGTGGTCTCAACAGAAGATGTGGGGGGAGTGGACAAGGTTGAGCCTGATGTTTATCTTGAGGCTCTTCGCCGTCTTGGCACCGATAAGGCAACTACCTGGGTCTTCGAGGATGCCCCGTTTGGCGCACAGACAGCACAAAATGCGGGCTTTCCTGTGGTAGCGCTCTACAATGATCATGACGGCCGCGACCCCGTCTTTATGCGCGAGCACTCTAACATCTTTGCCCACACCTACGGCGAGCTGTCGCTTCTGCGCCTTCAGGACTACGAGCGCCCTCTGACCGCAGCGCCTTCTGGCGAGAAACCCCTTGAGGTCCTTGTTGTGGGCGGATCCCCAGAGGCGGTTTCACACACGACGCTGTCTACCTGCGCCCAAAGCGCTGACTACCTGATAGCGGTTGACCATGGTGCAGATGCATGTCACGCTGCCGGCGTGATTCCACAGCTTGCGCTTGGAGACTTTGACTCGGCTACACCAGAAACTCTGGCTTGGCTCAAAGAGCAGCAGGTACCTTGCATGAAGTTTAATGCGGACAAGTACGATACCGACCTGGCTCTTGCTTTAAAGTCCGCCGAGTACGAGGCTATTCGTAGAGATAGCAAGCTCTCTCTTACGGTTGTCTCCACATCTGGCGGACACCTTGATCACCAGCTTGTAGTGCTTGGTCTTCTCGCCACGTGGGCAAAGACGGGCAAGGCAAGTGTTCGAGTTATTGAAAATGACTTTGAGATGCGCTTTTTAACTGCAGGCCAGGTTGATTCTTGGCAGCTGAGCGCAACTGATGTAGGTAAAAAGATGTCCCTTGTGGCTTTGTCAGAGGAGTGCGAGGTTTCTGAGGCCGGCATGAAGTGGAATCTTGATCACCAGAAGTTCACCTTGCTGGGAGACGACGGTATTTCAAATATCGTCGAATCAGACAATTCCTGGGTAAGGTGCGAGAAGGGCTGTCTTTTGGTGCAGCTTTGGAACTAAACGTTTATTGAGTCGCGTCTGCGCTGCGTTTGAGTTACAAAGCCCCAACGAGCGGCTGTAAGTCCAGCAAGAAGTATTAGTTGTTGCTGTCAGATAATCGAGCTAAGAAAAAAGGTCGCCGAAGCGACCTTTTTAAATTTGAGGTAAGACGAGCTAAGTTGCTTAGTTGCGAGCAATCTTGCCGGACTTGAGGCAACGGGAGCAAACATTCATCTTCTTGCGCTGGCCATCGACAACGACAGTAACACGCTGGATGTTTGGCTTAAAGGTGCGGGCCACAGTACGGTGAGAGTGGGAGATGGAGCGACCGGCAACGGCGTGCTTACCGCAGAAATCACAGACCTTCGACATGAGTAAGACCTCCATAGGATAGGCGCCCTCTGCGCCTAAAATTTCCAAATAGCCGAATAAATATAGCACAATATATTGTGTTGTCAAAGTATGAATATAACATTCACAATTGGATAGCTTTTAGACAGCTTTTTGAATGTTTTTCATTTATTACACCAAGATTAAATAACAAGAAAAAGATTTGTCAATTGCAAGGTTATCAACTTGTATATATAAGCCGCTTTAATAATAAATGTGCTCTGCGGTATACTAAATAACAATGACTAACCCTGGTTCTTGCGAGAGGAGTTATGTAATGACTACCGCTGTTCCCGGAACACTAAGAGTTTCTAATGATTGCCTTGCTGACCTGGCGGGCTATGCAGCTATGGAATGTTATGGCGTTGTTGGCATGGCAGAGATTGATGAGGCAGCAGGTGTTGCTCGTCTTCTTCCAACGTACCGACTTCGTAAGGGTATTGATGTAACCCCAACTCCTAAGGGAGTTCAGGTTGACCTTCACATTGTTGTTGAGCAGGGCGTTAACATGGCGTCTGTTGTCGACAATCTTGAGAGCTCAGTAAAGTTTTTGCTTAAGCAAATTGCAGAGCTTTCATGTGTTGATGTAACTGTACATATCGAGGCCATGCGTAATTCTCGCTAAGCTTTTTGCTTCAAATGAGTAGGAACTGAGGTCTAACGTGATTTCAAATGTCATTCGCACCTGCTTCCCTGTAGCAGCTCTTGCCGTTGCAGACAAAGCAGAAGAGATCAACAAGCTCAACGTTTTCCCTGTACCAGATGGAGACACCGGCACTAACATGTCCCTTACCCTGGGCACCGTTGTTCGTGAGGTTCAAGATCTTCCTCAAGATGCAAGCATGCAGGATATTGCAAAGGCAATCACTCACGGCTCTTTGATGGGAGCTCGTGGTAACTCTGGTGTTATTACGTCTCAGATTCTTCGCGGTATTGCTGAGGGTCTTTGTGACGTTAAGAACCCTGAGGCAGTAACTCCAAAGGACATTGCTCACGCATTCCGTCGCGGTAAAGAGGTTGCTTTTAAGGCTGTTAGAAAGCCAGTTGAGGGCACTATTCTTACCGTTTTGAAGGACGTTTCTGCTAAGGCAGACTCCCTTGAGAAGTCTCAGCTCACCCCAGTTGAGGTTTTGGACGCTCTGGTTGTTGAGGCATATGAGTCTGTTGCCCGCACTCCTGAGCTTCTTCCTGTCCTCAAAGAGAACGGTGTTGTTGACTCTGGTGCATTTGGTTTCGCAACCTTCCTTGAGGGCTTTGTAAACGCTGTTACCGGCAAGACTGAAACAACTGACTTCCAGACTACCGTCTCTGTTTCTGATGCTAAAGCTGCTACTAGCGCAAAGGTTGAGATTGAGCTCAACGATGACTGGGAGGGTTCTGAGTATCGTTACTGCAATGAGTTCCTCTTCAAGGCAGATAGCCCAGACTTTGACGAGGAAGCAGCTCTGAACTTCCTGGCAACTATGGGTGATTGTGAGCTTCTTGTTGGCGCAAACCCAGACTACAAGATTCACGTTCACTCAAATACTCCTAACAAGGTTCTTGAGTACATGCTTCAGTACGGCCAGATTTTTGAGGTCTTCATTCACAACATGGACCTTGAGGCTAAGGAGCGTACCGAGAAGATCGCTGAAGATAAGAAGGCTGCGGCTGCACCTAGAAAAGAGCTTGGCTTTGTTGCAGTAACTGCTGGTTCTGGCACTGAATCAATCTTGAAGTCTCTTGGTGTTGACGTTGTTGTTTCTGGCGGTCAGACCATGAACCCTTCAACTGCAGACATTCTTGCTGCAATTGAAGAGGCCAATGCAGACCAGGTTATTGTTATGCCAAATAACTCCAACATTCGTATGGCAGCAGAGGCTGCTGCAAGCGCATGTGAGGATGTTAAGGTTGCCGTTATTCCAACCAAGTCTGTTCTTCAGGCATTTGCTGCAATGTTTGTTGTTGCAGATGGCGTTCCATTTGAAGAGCTTGTAGAAGAGATGACTGACGCTATCTCTGGCGTTCGCTACGGTGAGGTAACCACTGCAGTCCGTGATTCCTCTGCAGCTAACGGCACCCCTATTCACGATGGTGATGTTATGGGTATCCAGGGCGGCTCCATTGATGTTGTCGGCTCTGATGTCATGCAGGTCACGCTTGACCTTATTGCCAAGATGCAAGAGGAGGAAGAGGGCGACAACCTCACCATTCTTGCAGGTGAAGACTTCTCTGACGAGCAGCTCGATCTTCTCGCCAGTAAGATTGAGGACACCTATCCAGACCTTGAGGTTGACGCTCAGCGCGGCGAGCAGCCACTCTATCCAGTCATCTTCTCTATTGAGTAGGAAATGTCTGAGTCCAAGGTAAGCATCGCTCCCGCATCAGAGCGAGTAGCACATACCTGCTCACTTGTTGATAGTGTGACCAGGTTAAGGTATGTCAATGCAAATCGTGCCGAGGCGCTTGAGCGTCTCGGCATTCTGCGTGTTCGAGACCTTTTGCTCAACGTGCCTCACCGTTACCTCGATTTTTCTCATCGCGTGCAGATTGCTTTTGCGCAGATAGGTGAGGACGCTACCATTACAGGCCGCGTTGCTTCGGTAAAGACTAAGCGTCCACGTCCTAAAATGGTCATTGTTGAGATTGAGGTTGTGGATGATACGGGCGTGCTCACAGCTTCGTTTTTTAGGCAGCCTTGGATAGCTGAGCAAATCCACGTTGACGATGAAGTGGCGCTAAGCGGTAAGGTTCTCTTTGCCTACGGTTACCGCCAGATGAAGTCACCGTTTTACGAGGTGCTTAGTACGGCAAAGTCTGACTCAAACGATGAAGCACGCTCCAAAGAGACACCTTCAAAAGCTGCAATTCTTCCTGTTCACCCAGCTACCGAGGGTGTGAGTCCTGCATGGATGCGTCGCATTATGTCAGCGGCTTTGGCGGACACGGGAGGCGTGTGTGATTGGCTGCCTTCAGAGCTTGTCACCAAACACCACCTCATGTCGCTCTCATCGGCGCTTCGTGAGGTTCATTTTCCCTCCAGTTTGGACGCAGCTGAACAGGCTCGTCGCCGTCTTGCCTTTGATGAGCTCTTAAGTTTGCAGCTTGCTCTTTTGGCCAGGAGAAACCTTGAACTTGCAGGTCATAAGCCTTTTGAACACGTTATAAATGGACCTAAAGTTAAGGCTCTGATTGAGGCTTTGCCTTTTGCTCTAACTGACGAGCAGAACCATGCTGCTCAAGAGATTCTTTCTGATATGGCAGCACCACGTATTATGAATCGCTTGCTTTTGGGTGATGTTGGTACTGGTAAAACAGCTGTTGCTGCCGTTGCCTTAGCTGCAGCAGCAGATTCTTCAACTCAGGCAGCTGTGATGGCTCCTACCTCAGTTCTTGCTCAGCAGTACGCTCAAAAGATTGGGCCTTTGCTTTCGCT
The DNA here is from genome assembly GCA_000564995.1 of Atopobium sp. ICM42b. Classification (GTDB taxonomy): domain Bacteria; phylum Actinomycetota; class Coriobacteriia; order Coriobacteriales; family Atopobiaceae; genus Lancefieldella. The sequence goes on along the minus strand of JDFH01000007.1, from coordinate 17,725 downwards.
TGCGGGAATTACGTGGGCGCTTATTACGGGTTCTACCTCAGAAGAGGAGAGGCAGCAAATTGAACTTTGCCTAGCCGACGGTTCTTTGTCCGTTGTCTTTGGCACCACTGCGCTTCTCTCAGATCGCGTGGTATTCAAGCAGCTCACCCTTGCCGTTGTTGACGAGCAGCATCGTTTTGGCGTTGATCAAAGAACAGCGTTGCGCAAAAAAGGACAAGGCGTAGATCTTCTCGCCATGAGTGCAACGCCTATTCCGCGTACGCTGGCGCTTTCTTTGTACGGAGACGTTGATACGTCTCGCATTACCAAGAGGCCAAAGGCAGGTGCTGGCGTTACCACCAAGTTGTGTGTGCCAGAAAACCTTGACCAAGCATACGCCGCTGTCGCCGAAGCTGTTCAGGCTGGTCATCAGGCGTATTTGGTCTGTCCTTTAATTGACCCAAGCGATTCTGAAGAAGAGCTTGAAGATGTTCCTGAGGCCGCTCGCACGAATGGTAAGCTCTACAGTGCAACTCGCGTATATGAGGAGCTTTCAAAGACCGTTTTCAAGGACTTTACCTGTGATCTTTTGACCGGCAGACTGCCTGAGACACAAAAAGATCAGGTAATGGAAAAGTTCCGCGCAAATAAGACGCAGATTCTGGTCTCTACAACCGTCATTGAGGTTGGCGTTGACGTTCCTAACGCTACGGTCATGATTGTCTTTAATGCGGATCGTTTTGGACTGGCTACCTTGCACCAGCTCAGAGGCCGTGTTGGTCGAGGCGATTTTCTAGGAACTGTGTATCTTGCAAGTAACGCCAAGCGAGGCTCTACCGCAAGAAAGCGCTTAGCCGCCCTTGAGCAAACCTCCGACGGCGCACGCTTGGCAGAGCTTGACCTTGAGCTCAGGCACGAAGGAGAAACCTTGGGATACCGTCAGTCGGGCGGCACCACGCTCAAGATTTCTGATCTTTACGCGGATGCGGACCTGATTGAGGCAGCCCACATGGACGCTCTGGCAATTACTGCTCAAGACCCAAATCTTACCAGCGACGCCTATGCTACGCTGGGAATTGAGGCAAAAGATCGCTTTGGTATCTACTTTGAAGAGCTCGGTTATAAGTAATAACCTGCAGGTAAACTGTAGTACAAGATAGATTTGGTGGCGAGAAACCCATGAGGATTGTTGGCGGAAAATGGAAAGGTCGTGCAATTGAGGCCCCTGATGGCAAGGGGACTACACGACCAACCACTGATCGTACGCGTGAGGCAATTGCAAGTTCTATCTTGGCTTCTCGCGGTCTTGACCTTAGTGAGTCCAGAGTGCTTGACGCTTTTGCAGGTTCAGGTGCTATGGGTTTTGAGCTTCTTTCTAGAGGAGCGCTGTACGCTGCTTTTGTTGATAAAGATAGAAAGACGTGCGATCGCATTAAGCGTACGGCTAAATCTCTTGGGGTTTCCAGTTCTGAGATGAATGTTATCTGTGGCGATACAGCTCGCTTAGCTGAGTCATCCCAGCTGTTTGGAGGTCCTTTTGACGTGGTTTTTCTGGACCCTCCTTATGCCGTTGAGGCAGAGGTAGTATCCAAGCTGCTCAAAGACTTGACTCAGGCGGGAAGTTTGACAAAAGATGCTGTAGTAGTCTATGAGCATAGCCATAAATCTGATTCAGTTTCTCTTGATAACTTTGAGCTTTCTAAGAGTAAGCGTTATGGTATTGCTCAAGTTGATTTACTTGTTCGTTGTGAGGGATAGGAGATACGTTGAACAGCATCACTCACGTAGTTGTACCAGGCACTTTTGATCCCGTCACAAACGGACACCTTGATGTAATCAAACGAGCTTCTCGCCTTTTTGAAAATGTTACGGTAGCTGTTGCAGCTTCCAAGCGCAAACACGGCACGGGAACTACGTTTTCTCTTGAAGAGCGTGTACAGATGCTTAAAGACGCTCTGGTAGATGAAGGACTTGTGGACGTTTCTGTAGAGCCCATGGAAGGTCTTCTGGTTGATTTCTGCAATGCTCGCGGCGCAGGTGGTGTTGTTAAGGGCCTAAGAGCTATGACAGACTTTGAGTATGAGCTGCAACAGGCAGATCTTAACGCTCATATGGCTCCTGAGCTGGAGAGCGTCTTTGTTATGTCCAGTCCAGAGTACGGCTATATTTCTTCCTCAATTGTGAGAGAAATTTCAGCTATGGGCGCAGATGTATCATTTTTGGTACCAAAGAACGTCATTAAAAAGCTTGATGCTCTGCATAATTGCGGTAATTAAGTATATTTGCCCTGCATTTTCATTATATTCTGCTAACATTCTTAAAAAGGTGTTTTATGCGTCGTGCTCATAAGGGCTAAAACTGCATATAACACAGCTTATGTATTGGATTGAAAGGAGCCCTGGATGCAGCCAGGCGAGGAAATTGAGAGCCTTGTATCTGAGATTGAGCAGATGGTAACTGAGGCTAAGTCACCTTTTATGGATGGCGGTAACAAGAAGATTATTGATGCCCAGGACTTCTACGAGCTGCTTGACGAGATTCGTCGTGTCTTCCCAGAAGAGTTTGCAACCGCTCGTCGCATCATCAAGGAAGAGGATGAGACCCTTGAGCGCGCACGTGCTCAGGCAGAGTCCATCATTGCTGACGCACAGCAGCAGGCTATGATTCTTGCTGGTGACCAGGAGGTTGTCCGCCTTGCTCAGCAGCAGGCAGATGGCATTCGTGACCAGGCAGAGCAGTATGAGCGCGATACTCGCTACAACGCTGAGGAGTATGCAGATACAGTTCTTGCTCACCTTGAGGAGAACCTCAAGAGCCTGACAAATTCAGTCTCTCGTGTTCGTCAGACACTTGATGAAAACTCTGGTCCTCGTAACACCAGCAATAACGTTGCCTGGTAATTCCAATGCAACCAGTTCTTTATGCACTAGATGATCGTCTTGCAAATGCAGGCGATACCGTGTCTTATGCGGGTCATCTTAATGAAGACTCGTATGAGCTAGGGGAGCATGAATTTTCTCTTCCTATGGGAATTGATTTTGATCTGGTGCTTACCAACGCGGGTGAGGGCATTTTGGTTACCGGAATGCTTCGTGCTGACGCAGTTGGTACGTGTGACCGTTGTCTTGAGGACGCACATCTCTCTTTAAACGCAGAGGTAGATGAGTATTATCTCTTTGAAGAGCCTGTAATTTCTGCAGATGATGAAGATGAGGCAGATTACGTTTTAGTAAATGCCGATAAAACCATCGATCTTGCAGAGGCTCTTTTGCCTTCGCTTGTTATGGAGACGCCTTATGTTGTACTGTGCAAGTCCGACTGCAAGGGACTATGCCCAGTATGCGGTTGCAATCTGAATGAAGAGGATTGCGGTCATGCAGCTCAGATTGAGCAGAAGCGAGAAGAAGAAAAGCTTGCTTCAAACCCGTTTGCGGCTCTCAAAAATCTTGTGATTGAGCCGGATTCGGAAGAGTAAAATAAAATTTCTTCTCCTAAATGGTGAAGAAATGCTGTATCTACGTACAAAATGTGTCAGTACGTGGTATAGTATCCAACGCATTATGTGAATGGGTCGCGCCCTCATATGTTTTAGGGGCGCTAGCAAGAGCAAAAGAGGTTTAAGATGGCAGTACCTAAACAAAAGAAGGGCCGCGGCGCAACCCACACCCGTCGTTCGGCAAACAGCAAGCTTAACGCAGCAGCTCGCTCTGTATGCCCACAGTGCGGCGCTCCAAAGCTTCCTCACCACGTATGCCCTAACTGTGGCTTCTACAAGGACCGTGAGGTTGTTGTTACTGAGTAACACTCATACATCGTATGGCCAAGAAGGCTGGTTCTTTAGGGGCCAGCCTTCTTTTTTATAGCACTAAGGAGTTATCATGCCCGTTATTTGTGTAGACGTTATGGGATCTGACCAAAGCCCTGAGGTTGTTCTTGAGGGAGTTCGTATGGCTCTTGAGAAGGACAAAGAGCTGGAGGTTCTTCTCGCTGGAGCTGATGAGTTTGTTACTCCTTTTGCAAGCAAGCATGAGCGCGCAAAGGCTTTGGTAACCACTGAAGTTATTGCCATGAGCGAGCATCCCGCCAATGCGGTTAGACAGAAGAAAGACGCCAGTATTGTAAGGGCTGCCCAGGCAGTCAAGGCTGGAGAGGCTGACGGTCTTTTTTCGGCAGGCTCTACAGGAGCAGTGCTTACGGCAGCTACCTTTGGTATTGGTCGCATCAAGGGCGTAAAGCGCCCTGCACTTACCCTGATTCTTCCTGGACTTGGTGGCCATAAAACAGTCTTTTTGGATACTGGTGCTAACGCTGATGTGCGTCCAGAAGTTTTGGTGCAATTTGCACAAATGGGTAAGGCTTTTGCCAATGCATCGCTTGGAATTGAAAACCCAACCATAGGGCTTCTCTGCAATGGTTCTGAAGAGACCAAGGGTTCTGAGCTTGCTCTTTCATATCACGCAGCTCTTACAGAAGCGGCTATTAATTTTGGTGGAAATGCTGAGGGAACTGATATTTTAGGAAGCCGCTTTGACGTTATTGTGACAGACGGCTTTACAGGAAATGTGGCCTTAAAATCCATTGAGAGCACGGGTAAGTTTATTATGTCTAGCCTCAAAGACGCAATTAATTCCTCCAAGAAGGCTGCGTTTGGTGCACTTCTTTTGAAGGATGCTCTGAAGGCTACAGCAGCGGAACTTTCAGGAGATTCTGTTGGCGGCGCCTTCTTGCTAGGTATTTCTGCACCTGTACTTAAAGGACATGGGGCTACCAGCTCTTCTGCTGTGTGCGCAGGAACACTTTCTGCAGCAAATGCAGTACGTGCCAACCTCATCGAGAAAATTTCTTCGTCAATTCAGCTGTAGTAAAAGCGTCTGTACATAAAAATTTTTATAACTATGGTGGAGCCCATGGACAATTCTGTGGGCTTTACTTTTTCTAAGATTGTTTGTTTCAGCTTTAGTAATGTCATCATACAGACGCCCATCACGGGGTAAAATTAATAGCGTCATTGTTGTGTGCAAGGAGGATGTATGGATCGCACAGAAACACTTGAAAAGGTAATTGACGTTGTTAGAGAGACACTGGACCTTGACGATTCCGTTGAGCTCACAGAGGGTACCTCATTTAAAGATCTTGGTGCAGACTCATTTGATCTTTTGCAGCTTGTCACAGACCTTGAGCAAGAGTTTGATATGACCTTTGATGCAGAAAACATCGATGAGATTGCTACCGTTGGTGACGCAGTAGATGCTATTCTTGCTGCTTAAGTAGGTTTTATACGTGAAATTGCACGAACGAGTAGCTGCTGCAGAAGCTATTTGCGGTCACACATTTACCAATAAAGAACTTATCGAGGCTGCCCTCACACACCCTTCGGCGGTGGAGGGCAAGCCTGTTTCTGCTTCGTATGAGCGCCTGGAGTTTCTGGGTGACTCAATTCTTGGTGCCATTATTGCAACGGAGCTGTTTGAGCGTTATCCAGATATGGATGAAGGCCAGCTTACTAGGTTGAAAATCTCTCTAGTATCCGGCCACACGCTTTCCATTGTCTCTGATGCTCTAGGAATTTCTCCCTTAATTGTTATGGGAATTTCCGAGAAGGGCACGGGAAAGCGTGGCATGAAGTCTGCTCTGGAGAACGTCTACGAGTCCATTGTTGGCGCGCTCTACCTTGATGCGGGTTTTGATCCAACGCACGATTTTGTTATTCGTACGCTTGGACCTCACATTTCTCCAGCGCTGGCAGTTCGTTCGGTAAGCCCTAAATCTCGTTTGCAAGAAGCGGTACAGGCTAAAGGCAAGGCTACTCCTGAATATAAGCTTATTGGCGAGAGTGGACCTGCTCACACACCAACGTTTACCGCTGTGGTATTTGTCGACGGCCTTAAGGTGGGTCGTGGACAGGGACCATCAAAGAAAGCCGCAGAGTCAGAAGCCGCTCAAGACGCACTGGTACGTCTTGGTGTGGATGACGCTCCGCTTGATGCTGATGCAGAAATGCACCTAAGGTAGAAAGGTACCCTGTACCCGTGTATCTAAAATCGCTGACACTTAAGGGTTTTAAGTCATTCGCTGATAAAACTCAGATGGTTTTTGACCCCGGTCTTACCGTTGTCGTTGGTCCTAATGGCTCGGGTAAGTCCAATGTCTCTGACGCAATTCTCTGGGTATTAGGCGAGCAGAGCGCAAAGATGCTCCGTGGCCAGGCCATGGAAGACGTCATCTTCTCTGGCTCATCAGCAAGGGGAGCGGTGGGCGTTGCTGAGGTAACGCTGGTTCTGGATAACTCCGACCACACCATTCCTATTGATTTCTCTGAAATTGGCATCACCAGGCGCATGTATCGCTCTGGAGAGTCTGAGTACCTGATTAACGGCGCTCCTTCAAGACTCATGGATATCCAGGACATTTTGCATGACTCTGGTCTGGGCAAAGATACCCACTCCATTATTTCTCAGGGCAAACTCGATTCCATTTTGTCTAGCCGTCCTGAGCAGCGTCGTGAGCTCATCGAAGAGGCTGCAGATATCTCTAAGCATCGTCGCCGCAAAGAGCGTGCGGAGCGCAAAATCTCTTCCATGGATGAGAATCTCACGCGAGCCAAAGTGGTTTCTCGCGAGATTACCCGCCAGCTTAAACCGCTTGAGAGGCAGGTAGATAAGGCTTCTCGTGCAAAAGAGTTGTCTGCCCAGCTCAAGGATTTGACGGTGCAACTTGCGGTTGATGACCTTCGTCAGCTGCAGTTTACGCATGGAAAGCTGGAGGCTCGCGCAAAAGAGGCTGAGGCTGCCATTGAGCTTGCGCAGTATCGTGCGGGCGAGAAAAACCGTGAGCTTGAAAAGCTCCAGTCACTTCTTGAGCAAAAGGGTCTCTTTGTTGGAGACTTGGGTGAGCAGCGCCGTCGCATGCAAGAGATTCTTGGTCGTATGGGATCTGACATGCGTCTTTTGGAGGAGAAGGGCAAGAACATGGTTTCTCGCCTTTCTGACACGCGTATGCAGCTTTCTGTGATGGATAAACAGAAGGCAGACGCCGCAAAAGAGAACGAAGAGCTTTCTGGTCAGCTGGCAACAATTCGTGCAAAGGTTGCGGATCTGACGGAGAGCGTGAACGCGCTCCAAGAGGCGGCTAACCAGGCAATTGCCGAGCGTCGTGCTCTTGATGTAAAGATTTCTGACTGCACTGCGTCTGAGCGAAGTGCGCGCAATACCGCTGATAAAGAGACGCTTGCGTATGTAAAGCTTGAAGAGCAGATTGCTCATGCGCAGGTAGAAGACAAGATGTTCGAGTCCAGGTTGTCTCAGATTACCGAGGCCCTTGAGATTGCTCGTGCTGCTCTAGAAGATAGTGGCGCTAAAGAAGCAGAGCTCACGGCGGCTCTTGAGAAAGCTCGTCAGGAGTCCGAGGCGTTTGTCGCTGAGATTTCTGAGCGTGCTTCTGCACTTGAGGCGGCTCGCGAGGCAGAGCGTACTGCTCGCCAGGAGCTTTCTAGTAGTGAAGCTACGCTTGAGGCACTTCGTGCGCTTGATGTGGAAGTCCAAAAGGGAAGTCCTCTGGCAGAAAAGCTTGTTGCGGATGCAGCAACTGCTTCTCTTGTTTTTGGCAGACTTGCTGATTATCTTGAGGTTCAGCCAGAGTTTGAGGCCCTTGTTGAGCAGCTTTTAGGAGAAGATCTTTCCGCGCTTGTTGTAGACAAGCAGCAAAACATTCAGACGCTCTTTGAGCGCGTTCAGACGCTTTCTGAGGACGGCAAGGCTACGTTGGTTGCTCTTTCTGACACAACTCCAGCTCTTGCTGCGCCTGCACATACAACGTCTTTGCTTGAGCACGTATCTGCTCAGAAGGGTGCCGAAGCTCTTGTGCAGGCGCTTTTTGGTCACGTTTTTGTTGCTCAGAGTCTTGATGATGCCTACGCTGCTCGCAACGTTGAGCCTCGTGGGCTTTATGCGCTCCCTGACGGCACGTTGCTCTATCCAGACGGTCGTCTGATCCTGGGACACACATCTCAGGCTGAGGACGGCTCTCTTGAGCGTAAGCGTCGCATCCGTGAGCTTGAGGGTGCGCTTCCTTCCCTCAAACGCCATCTTGAGGCCGCGCGCTCTGCAGTTACCAACTGCGAGAATGAGCTAGCTTTAGTTCGCGAGAAAAGCGCGCAGTCCAAGGGTGAGGTTGCTCGCCTCAACGGTGAGCTTACCTCTATTGCTGCGGAGCGAGGCCGTCTTGAGGGACAGGTTGCGTCTTCTCAGGCTGAGCTGAAACAGGTGAGCACTTCTCGAGAGCAGGCCAAAGAGCGCGCTCAAGAGGCTCGTGCGCACATTGATGAGCACAAGCGTGCGGCTGAAGAGGCTAAGACTCGCATGGAGTCGCTAGCTTTGGAGCTCAAAGAGTTGCAGGATCAGCATGAGGATGCCATTCGCGCACAGGGTAGGGCCAACCGAGAGCTTTCGGATGCAAAGACGGACCTGACTGTTGCAAAAGAGCGCGCAACGAGCATGACTTCTCGCCAGGCAGAGCTTGAGAGGCGTCTGTCTCAGCTGGATGAGCAGCTTGCTGCTGCTAAACAGGCAACGCATGCGCTTGAGGTAATCAGGTTGCGCGTGGATCCGCTGTACAGGCGCTATGATGCCCTGCACCAGAAGGCGCTTGAGTGGGCGTCTAGGCTCAAGGATCGCGCGTCGTTGGCGGAGGCTGACTCTGAGACACTGCGAGAGACCATCTCTGAGGCAAAAGACGCTGCTTCTGAAGCTGCGCTTGCGGTAGAAAAAGAGAAAGACGCCGCTAACCAGATTAGCGTTGAGATTGGCAAGCTTGAGGTTCAGGTTCAAAACGCCATCGAGGCCATTCTTGCTACGGGCGCCTCATTGGACGAGGCATTGACGCTTCCTGAGCCAGAAGATAGAGAGCAGGCAGAACGCATTGCTGCGTCGCTCAAGAGTCAACTTGAGGCACTTGGTCCTGTCAACGCCGTTGCCATGGATGAGTACGAGCGCCTCAAAGAGCGTGCTGACTACATTAACGAGCAGGTAGCTGACTTAGAGGCTGCTCGAACCTCACTGAAGAAGATTATCTCGGCTATTGACCGCAAGATGCGTAGCCGCTTCCTTGTTGTCTTTGACCGCGTCAACCAGAACTTCTCCGAGATCTTCTCGATGCTGTTCCCTGGTGGTCATGCTCACATTGAGCTCACTGACCCTGACCATCTCTCCGAGACAGGCATTGAGATTGTGGCTCAGCCGCGCGGTAAGCGCATTACCAAGATGATGCTCATGTCAGGTGGCGAGAAGAGCCTCACCGCCCTGGCATTGCTCTTTGCTGTATACAGAACGCGTACTGTTCCGTTCTACGTTTTTGATGAGGTTGAGGCCGCGCTCGACGACGCCAACCTCTCCAAGCTGCTTGATGCCATTGAGCAGCTCAAAGAGACTACTCAGCTGATTGTCATTTCTCACCAGAGGCGCACCATGGAGCAGGCTGATGTTCTGTACGGTGTATCTATGCAGGCAGATGGTGTCAGCCACGTTGTCTCTCAGAGGCTTGATAAGACAACCGGAAAGGTAGTTGATATCTAATGGGCTTTATGGACAATCTTCGCCGCGGTCTTGAGCGTTCTCGTGAGACTTTAAGCGAAATCTTTTATATGGGTGGAGAGGTCACCGAAGACTTTTGGGATGACCTTGAAGATACGCTTGTTATGGGAGACATGGGCGCTGAGGTGGCTATGCGTGTCACCGATGACCTGCGTGAACGTGCGGCGCGAGAAAACCTTATGCGCTCCGATCAGCTACGTCGTGCCCTTGTAGAGCGCCTTACAGCAGAGTTTCCTGTTGCAGAAAGAGACCCCTTTACAGATACGCCTTCCATTGTCTTGTTTGTAGGCATTAATGGCGCTGGTAAAACTACCACTGTTGGAAAGATTGCTGGTCGTGCGCATGCAAGCGGCGTTAAGACCTTGATTGGCGGCGCTGATACCTTCCGTGCTGCTGCAATTGAGCAGCTACAGGTTTGGGGAGAGCGCTCTGGTATTGAGGTAGTAACTAGAGAACGTGGCGCTGACCCTGCAAGCGTTTGCTTTGAGGTTGTTGAGACTGCAGAAAAACAAGGCACTGAGCTGGTACTTATTGATACTGCTGGACGCCTGCACACTTCATCTGATCTGATGCGCGAGCTTGCTAAGGTTGTCTCGGTTACCAGAAAGCGAGCAGGAGATATTCCTGTTAGCGTTGTCTTGGTTATTGATGCAACTACCGGTCAAAATGGCCTTAACCAGGCAAAAGAGTTCAATGACGCACTGTCCTTGGACGGTCTTATTGTTACAAAGCTTGATGGCACCGCAAAGGGAGGAATTGCTTTGGCAATTTCTAACCAGCTTAACCTGCCTATTTATCGTATTGGTGTGGGCGAGTCAATTGATGATCTTCAGACGTTTGATGCTCGTTCATTCTGTGAAGCACTTGTTGGTGAGGGAGTTCAGTAATGTTTAACAGCCTGCAAGATAGACTGCAAAATACATTTTCCGCTCTGCGCGGAAAGGGCCGTCTCACTGAGGATGATATCAATTCAGCAATGCGAGAAATTCGCATGGCTCTTCTCGAGGCTGACGTTAACTACAAGGTAGTCAAAGAGTTTGTTGGCCGCTGCAAAGAGCAGTGCATGACCGCTGACGTCCTGGAGTCTTTGTCCCCAGCTCAAAACGTTGTCCGCATTGTTCTGGATGAGCTCACGGCGCTGCTCGGCTCAACCGAGTCCAAGCTTACGCTGGCACAGAATCGCATTCCAAACGTCATCATGCTTGTTGGTCTCCAGGGCTCCGGTAAGACAACTGCGGCGGCAAAGCTTGCCTATCTGCTTAAGTCTCAGGGTAAGAATCCTCTGCTTGCCGCCTGCGACGTTCACCGTCCTGCAGCAGCAGATCAGCTTGAAACACTTGGTTCAGAGATTGGCGTGCCAGTCTATCGTGGTGACGGCAAAGACGCTGTTGCTATTGCGTCTCAGGCAATCCAGGAGGCTGTTGACCACCTCAATGACCTGGTAATTGTCGATACCGCGGGTCGTCTTCAAATTGACGAAGAAATGATGGAAGAGGCCGTTGCTATCAAGCGCGCCGTCAAGCCAGATCAGATTCTTATGGTTGTCGACGCCATGACCGGCCAGGATATCGTCAATGTTGTTAGCACCTTCGCCGAGCGCGTAGACTTTGACGGCGTCATCATGTCCAAGCTTGATGGCGACGCTCGTGGCGGTGGTGCCCTTTCCGTACGTGAGGTTACCGGCAAGCCTATCAAGTTTGTTTCTATGGGCGAGAAACCCGATTCACTTGAGGTTTTCCACCCAGATCGTATGGCCAAGCGCATCCTTGGCATGGGTGATGTTATCTCTATTGTCGAGAAGGCCCAACAGGCAGCAGATGAGAAGCAGGTTGAAGATGCTGAGCGCATGTTGCGTGAAGGCTTTACTATGGATGACCTGCTCAATCAGATGAACCAAATTCGCAAGATGGGCGGTCTTGCAAAGCTTATTGGTGCTTTACCTGGTGGTGACCGTATGATGGCCCAGCAGGGTGGTGTGGATGATAGCTCTATGGGAAAGATTGAAGCTATCATTCGTTCCATGACCAAAGAAGAGCGCATGCGTCCAAAGATTATTAATGGTCAGCGCCGTCGTCGCATTTCTATGGGATCTGGTCGTAGCGTTCAGGAAGTTAATCAGCTTATTCGTCAGTGGGGAGAGATGAATAAGATGATGGGCAAGATGAAGGCTATGACTCAGGGCGGTAATGCAAAGAAGGGTCGCCGTGCCATGGAGTCCATGATGAAGAATATGGGCTTTGGCGGAGGTCAAATGCCACGTTTTTAGGCGTTGCTAGTAAATAAATTTATATAAGAAGTACTTTGGTTTGAGCAATATCCCTACTGCTTTTTGTTAAACATGGTAAACTCTCTCAAAAAGCAGTGGGGAGTATTTATGTCAGTTAAACGCGTTGCCTTTATGGCACTAGGTTGTATAAGCTTGGCACTTGCTGTGCTTGGTGTAGTGCTTCCCATTTTGCCAACTGTTCCATTTTTGGCACTTGCTGCATTTTGCTTTGCAAAATCATCCGACCGACTCAATAATTGGCTTATTAATACAAAGTTTTACCAAAATAATCTTGCTGATTTTAAAGCTGGAAAAGGGATGACTGTTAAGACTAAAATACGCATCCTTGTTACAGTAACCTTGGTCATGGCTGTAGGTCTGATTGCCATGCTTATGAAAGGCGTTATTGTTGGCAGTATTGTCCTTGTCATTGTTTGGTTAGGACACATTTACTATTTTGGATTTAAAGTTAAAACGATTAAAGAGTAAACAATTGTTACAATAGCTTCTAGTTAGTTTCATTATTACTAGGTAATGATGAGGTGACAGATGATGCAGCGTAGGAAAAGAGTTATTGTAGGCATAATATTGTTGTCAGCTGGGCTGATAATAGGCCTAATAGTGTTCTATAAACCAAAAAATGTATCATCACTTCAGATAACAAATTTAAAGAAATCGGCCGCACAATGTGTTGCTAGTCAACTCAACACATTTAATGATTACAGTGAAGAACTGGGGCCAGAGTATAACTATTTGAAGATAGATAGCATCGAAGATCTTGAGATATCAGGTCCTATTTTATGTGCTACAAAAATGGAAAATGGAGATATTGCAACAACAGGACTCTTGTGGGTCATTAGTAGGAATAACAAGTTGATAGCAGTTGTTGATCAGGATATATATGCATTATCTATACTTTCAAATTTTGGATTTTCTATCAATCAAAGCATGTATCAAATGAACATTCCTTTACTTGAAGAAATGCATACACGAGGATTACCCGTCATAAAGTGGAGTGTTCAAAATGCAAGTGGTGGAGAAATGTACCTATCAGACGGGTTGTTAGGTTCACATGCATATAACAATATTACTAATATTGGTATTAGGCAAAGTGATTCTGATTTTCCTTCTGCCAGTTCATTGATCACTTCTCGCTTAGGTTCAGAGTATCTTGATTTTATGGCAAACAAAGAGCGTGTTGTAGATCTTCCGTAAGACATAAAAAATGCGCGCTTCAGAAAACAATTCTGAAGCGCGCATAATTTTATTCTCTAAGAAAAACCTAGTAGTGAATGATAATTGGATCTCCATCTTTGGCGATATCAAAGAGTTTTTGAGCGTTTTCATAGCTTAGGTTGATGCAGCCATGACTACCGCCTGTTCTGTAGATGTTTCCACCAAACGCACTTCTCCATGGAGCGTTGTGAAAACCAACTTCTTGACCCTTTACGCCAAGCCAGAAGTCAACGTGTGCATCCCAACCTGGTTTGCCATTCTCGTCATTTGGTCCCAGGAGACGAGCGTCTCTAATGTGGCTGGTAATATACCAGACTCCTTCCGGAGTGTTGTGATGTCCGTCTGGGATACCTGTTACTACATCGGCTTCCCAAAGAATAGTTCCATCATCACCATAAAGAACAGCATGCTGAGTGGTAAGGTCAACGTCAATATAACGACCGCCCCAGTCCTGCTCGCCCTGTTTAGTAAACTTATCGGCCGACTGTTTTGTAGGCAGTTCAATCTTTGTTGCCTGACCAGCGGACAGACCGTCAGAGATAGCTTTTACAGCAGCGTCATTATCAATAACCCAACCGTATGCACCAGCGGCCTTTGTAGTGAATTCTTTTCCATCCCAGCGCTTATACGTTCTTGAAGTTCCACGAGTATCTACTGCAGGAGCAAGTGTCTCGTTGACCCATTTGGTAATAGCGTCTGTATCAAATGAAATAGAGAGATTCTCATCAAACTTAATCCAGCTAGCAATGGTGTCTTGATCAAGCTGATATGCAGCAGAATCTCCTAGCATCAAATCAACCGCAGAAGCAACGTATGAATTAGCAGTCTTCAAGGCAGTATCAAGGTCTTCTGCGCTCATGAGGCTTTCTGGGCCAAGCTGTACGGTAGTGCTCAGATTATCAAAAGCGGTTTGCAAGTCTTTATGGACGCCCTCAAGAGATAGTCTTGTAGCAATAGCGTCGTCAGCAAAAATAAACTTTTTAGCCGAGCTATCGTAGGTAATACCATTGTTCTCTAGAGTTTGAGCAGATTCTTTTGCCTGCTCAATTCTTTGATTAAAGAGTGCGTCTGCCTTGCTTGTATCATACGAAGCGGTTGCATGTGGACTCAAGGACCTGCTACGAGTAATCTCCAGTGGCCACATCCAAGGATTCTGCTGACTAATAGCATCGTGAGCATATCCAGCTGCGTCGTACGTCAAATCAATGTCAGATGCCTTGATGGTTAAATCTACGCCGTTTCCAGAGACTTGGACGGAGTAATTTGAGGCCTCGTTTGCTCTAGAAGCTTGTAAATCTGAAGCAGGTTTTAAGGAGTAGTCCTTACCATAAATGCTGGTTTGAGGCATAAAGAAGAAGTTAAAGAAGATTGCTCCACCCACGTACACAAGGGCGAGAATACCAACGAGCACAACAGGTATCTTCCACCACTGATGTTTCTTGAGAACAACGGGAGCCTCTTCTTTTTCTCCAAGTTCTGCGCTATCAAGGGGAGCAATGACAGTTAGATCATCTGCCTGCTCTTCTGGCGCTTCCGCTGATTGTGAAGAATCATTAAGCTGATTGGCTTTTACCTGCTCTTCATTAAGAGCAACGTACATATCAGTATCGCCAAGGCTTGGTACTGAGTCTTTAAGAGAAGGCGCTTTCTCTGTAGCTTCCTCTGAAGAAAGAGGTTGTAGGTTAGCGGTATGAGAAGCAGAGCTTTTTGCAAAGTGCTTAGCCAAGGAGCACTCCTTATAAAAACGAAGTTACATAGCAAAAATCAGTGTGTTTTGACAAACAGACTTTCTGCAAATGAGTCAAAGACACATTCATTTAGTGTAGTGCATATTCACCACATATTTTATGGAACTTACGTGGAATTATTTTCTATAGGAGATGAACAAAAATGGAGTAATATATACGACATTTAGAAATAATTATTTTTCAATTGCAGGGGGAGTAATAGCGTATGTCATCAACTAGAGTCAATAGTACTACGCAAAATATTAGATGTGTTTGTACTGCTCTTGCCGTACTTCTTTTATGCATTTCAGCTTTTCCTAAAATTGCTGTAGCTACTGCTTCAACTAGCCAATCAAATTCTCATTCTACTAATCAGTTGTTACTGCATACTGATGTCAAATCGTATGAGCTTCTTCCTTCTGATTTTGCTTCGCTTGTTGGCAATGATTCAACATCGTTTGATACTCTTGAGCAAGTTAAGCCTTATGAGGCAGTTAACACTGATTCTCATCCAAACTATAGCAAGGTAAGTGATTTTGTTTATTTAGATAGAGATCAGTTTGACTTGTCGCTTTTCTCGCCAGATGATTCTCTGAGATATACAACAGATGATGCAGCTGTAGATGCATACATTCAGACTCATCCAGAGCTTGCCGGTGTGACTGATCGTAGAATTTTGCTTCCAGTGTTTGAATTTGATTCAGACAATGATATTCAGACTCACAGAGACAGAGTTAATTCTTACATTGCTAATGGTCAGCTGGCACAAGGGTCGGTTGGTCAGGATAATACCGCTGTTATTGATACCAGTTTGCCTATGGGTCAGTATAAGCTGGAAAAAACGCTCTCGTATGATCAAGAGCATGGCTTCTATTACATTTACACCATGCACGTGGGTGTATCTAATATTGATCGTAACCTCACAACGTTTGTTGATAGCAACGGAAATAAGACTGAAAAACAAGGTCTATTCCAAGCTCCAGAGGTAGTGGGCAATGACATTCTTGACCATAAAGAAGTGGATTCTTATACGATTTCTGCTGGTTATGATGGTGATGGTAATGTTGCGCGTCCAACTACGTATGTGACGCATATTACGTATTACTACACCCTCGCGCACACCGCATATGTCTCTGATACTGGAACTACCTTAAAACCTATTGACGCTGGTCTTCAGAATGCTCCTGCTACCATCTCTTCTTACAACTATGACCACACGGTTGATGCAGGAACAAGGCGAGTGCTGGACATTGATGCCGTAACAGCTCGTCTTATGGCAGAGATTCAATCGCAAGATATTACACAGCTTTTCCCTGTTAGTGCTGCTACGCACAATGGCGATATTGTTATCAGTAGGACTCCTGGATATGATACCTACGATGTTCAGTTGTTTGAGAATGGTCAATTTACTATCGATATGACTTATATGCCAGATGGCACACCTCGTGTTGTTGATGCCGACGGCAATGCTATTTATTTCTCCAATCACTTTAAGGATGTTGTTTATTCTTCATATCAAGATGACACCTTGCCTGTTGGTCAGTATCGAATTGAATATCTGCTTACCCCAACATCTGCAGATCCAGATAACTTTGATTCGTACCAGCATTTAAAAGTTAATCTTGTTGTTGGCACAAGTGATACTTCTCAGCCAGCCATTACTGCAAATTGGACTCACGTATACGTAAAGCAGCCTGAGACTACGCCAGAAACACCTGAGACGCACACTCCTGAGGAGCCTCAGCAAGCTCAGAAGAAGTCACAGCTTCCTGATACTGCAGATTATTCTCAGATTGCGCTTCAGGGCACACTTGTCTGTTCCTCTGTCTCGCTGGTTTCTCTGAGCTTCTTCCTCAAGAGAAAGCTGCTACAGAAGTAATCTAGGAATACATGACGTTACTCTTGCCTCAAGAGTGAGAGAATACTGTCTATCAAGAGGCGAGGGGTACGTTATTTATGGCAACACATCCAGTTATTCACATAGATTCATCTGACGACAGCCGCCTTGATGTGTATGCTCGATTGACTGATAACCAGCTTCGTAATCGTCTTGACCCAACTCGCGGCGTCATGATTTGCGAGTCACATTTTGTGATTGAAACTGCACTTGCCGCAGGCTGCAAGCCGCTTTCGTTTCTTGCAAATACTTCTCATACAGACAATATTTTGCAAATTGTCGAGAAGTTCCACCCTTTGTCAGATGACGTTCCTATTTTCATTCTTCCAGATGAGCAGCTTACACAGCTTATTGGCTACAAAATGAATAGAGGAGCGCTCTGTGCCATGAGGAGACCTCAAGGTGCATCGCTAGAAGAGATTCTAAGCACGTCAAAGCATATTGCCGTACTAGAAGATTTAGTAGACGTTAACAACGTTGGTGCTGTCTTTAGGTCAGCTGCGGCCCTCAATGTAGATGCTGTTATCTTGACTGCTAAGTGCGCCGACAACCTCTCAAGGCGTGTCCTGCGCGTTTCTATGGGAACGGTTCTTAAGGTACCTTGGACTCGTTTGGATGAAGAGACAACTTCACTGGATTTTATAGAAAAGCTCAAGGCTCATTCTTTTACTACGTGTGCCCTTGCACTCACAGATTCTGCAGTACCTCTTAATAAAGAGCTGGTAAAAGGCAAAAAAGCTGCACTATTCTTTGGCAGTGAAGGCTATGGACTTGATATGAAAACCATTAAGGCTTGTGACATTACCACCATCATCCCCATGTCTCATCAGGTAGATTCACTCAATGTTGCTGCATCATCTGCTGTTGCTTTTTGGGAACTTTTTGCTCGATAACTTGAGCAGGAAACCTTTACATACGGCACAAAAAAACGGCCACCTACGAGAGTGAACTGCCTCCCATTTCTTGGACACGAGAAATGGGAGGCAGTTCAAAACACACCTAAGTCAGATAATCTGTTAAAAAGACGTATACA